>CAZDRI010000007.1:0-68567 GCA_964508055.1 uncultured Thiotrichales bacterium | reverse complement strand
TTCATAACAATACTTTACCATGCTTTTAAACATGCTTAAGTTGTCATGACCCTTAAATTATTTAAGCATATTTAATGCCGGCACATAATCATAGCCTAAATCATCAGCTACTTCTTTACAAGTGATTTTACCACTATGGATATTTAAGCCATTTCTTAGATGTTCATTATCTAATAAAGCTTTAGTTACTCCTTTATTTGCTATATCAAGTGCAAAAGGTAAGGTTACATTATTAAGTGCATAAGTTGAAGTTTTTGGCACTCCACCAGGCATATTAGCAACACAGTAATGGACTACATCATCAACGATATAAGTAGGATTAGCATGAGTTGTTGCTTTTGAAGTCTCAAAACAGCCTCCTTGGTCAATGGCTACATCTACTACTACTGAACCAGATTTCATTTTCTTAATCATATCTTTTGTTACAAGTTTAGGAGCTTCAGCACCAGGTATTAAAATGCCACCAATAACTAAATCAGCAGATAATACATGTTCTTCAATTGCATTTTGAGTAGAAAATACGGTATTAGTTGAGCGACCAAATTGCTGCCAATGTCTCTCCAATGTATCAACATTATTATCAATCACCCATACATCAGCACCCATACCTACAGCTATATGAGCAGAGTGAGTGCCAACTACACCAGCACCTAAAATTACTACTTTTAATGGACTAACTCCAGGGACTCCACCTAATAAGGCGCCTAAACCACCATGAGGATGTTCTAGGTAATGAGCCCCAGCTTGTATTGCCATTCTTCCTGCAACCTTAGACATAGGTGCTAATAATGGAAGTCCACCATAAGGCGAGGTTACAGTTTCATAAGCAACACAAATTGCACCACTTTTAATTAGTCCTTTAGTTTGTTCAGGGTCTGGCGCAAGATGAAGATAAGTATATAAAATTTGACCTTCGCTTAACATTTCACATTCAACTTTTTGAGGTTCTTTTACTTTTATAATCATGTCTGCAGTATTAAAAACTTTTTTAGCACTATTAACAATAGTAGCACCAACTTTTATGTAATCACCATCGGATGCTCCTATACCAACACCAGCATTAGTTTCAACAATAACTTTATGCCTATGTTTAACAAATTCATTAACACTAGCGGGTGTTAGTCCTACACGATATTCATGATTTTTTATTTCTTTGGGCACCCCAATAATCATCCTCACTTCTCCTTATATTTTAAAATTAAACACACTCAGTTAGTGCATTATCAATAGCATCAACAATGATATTAATATCTTCTTTAGTGCAAGTAAATGCAGGGCTTAGAATTAATACATTATTCAAATCATTAAAACTACGATTAGTGCGGCCAATTATCACTTTATTAGCCAAACAATGTCCAGATATTTTAAAAAGTAATTGCTCTGACATTGGCTCTTTAGTTTTTCTGTCATTAACTAATTCCAGTCCCATAATCAAGCCTTTGCCACGAACATCACCAATTGCTTGGTGTTTGTCTTGTAGTCCTAACAATTTGTCATTTAGATAATTACCCATTTTTTGAACATTATCTAATAGATTTTCATTATTAATTATATTGAAAGTTTCTAATGCAGCTGCAGGACCAGCAGTGCAGCCACCAAATGTAGAAATATCACGAAAATAATGTTCAGTTTTACTAAGGTCAGCTTTGAACATTGAAAAGATTTCTTCGCTGGTTATCGTTAAAGATATAGCAGCATAACCACCAGCAACTCCTTTTGCAGCTGTTACAATATCAGGCTTAACATCAAAGTTTTGGTAACCAAACCATTTTCCAGTTCTACCAAGACCACACACTACTTCATCAATGTGTAACAACACATCATATTTTTTACATATTTTTTGGATAATTGGAAAATATTCAGCCACCGGAACTACTATCCCTCCACCAGCAGTAATAGGCTCAAGCACTACTAGACCCACATTATCAGCACCTTCTTTTAAAATAATTTTTTCTAATGCGTGAGCGCATTCAATGTTACAGCTGTCATATTTTTTACCAAAAGGACAGCGATAGCAGCAACAATGCTCCATTTCAATAAAACCAGGTGCAAAAGGACC
Organism: uncultured Thiotrichales bacterium; assembly: GCA_964508055.1. Classification (GTDB taxonomy): domain Bacteria; phylum Pseudomonadota; class Gammaproteobacteria; order PS1; family Pseudothioglobaceae; genus CAZDRI01. The sequence goes on along the minus strand of CAZDRI010000007.1, from coordinate 66,508 downwards.
ATATTGGTTTTTTCTTTGAAAATGTCCAGTTGAACTTAATGCGCCAATGGTAGTGCCGTGGTAATCTCTATCGCGGAAAATGATTTTGTGTTTTTTACCTTTGTTATAAAAGTGAGCTCTTTGGCGGGCAATTTTATAGGCTTTTTCATTAGCTTCAGAGCCAGAATTTGAGTAATATACGCGATTTAATCCAGGCATAACACCTATTAATGTTTTAGCATAGTTTGCACCAGGTACACTGCCCATTGCTCCAGCAAAATAAGGCATTTTTAATAATTGCTTACTAACAGCATCTACGATAGATTTTCTGCCATAACCTACATTTACAGTCCATACTCCGCCTGATGTTGCATCTAAATATTCTACTCCTTTAGCATCTTTAATTCTCAATCCATTAGCTTCAACAATTATTAGTGGGTCGCTAGATTCAAAAGTTTTGTGTTGGGTTAGATGATGCCAAACATGTTGTTTGTCATATTCAATTGCTCTTTCATTAGACATTTTTCCTCCTCTATTTAACTACGCCATAATTATCAAAATATTTGTTTAAACTCAAATTATGCATTAGGACTTTAAAGTAGAATACAATTTTGTTAATTAATTTTACAATGTATTATTGATATGGCTAAGATAAATTTTAGGCTGCATAAGTTGTATTTAGATTTGTGATAGTGGTTTTAAAGTGTTTTGCCTTAAAGCAAAATAAAAAAAACACTTTACAGGCATTGTATTTCTACAAAACCAGTTGTTTTGAACGACTATTTCAATTTTCTAATGTTTAGTTTAACATAGCAACAGTTTTAATAAGGAACTACTGTATATTTAGGTTATAAAGATATGAACATTAGTAAAAATAATAATTCCAACAACTACAATATTGTAAATAAGATAGTAACTACTGCCAAAGATGCACAAGCTATTGTTAATGAATATTCTCAAGATGAGATAGATGAATTGATATTAGCTATAGCCTGGGAGGTGATAAAACCTGAAACTAATAAGTTTTTATCAGAAATTGCTGTTGCATCTACAGGATTAGGCAATGTTGAAAGTAAGATTGCCAAAAATAGGCGTAAGACTATTGGGCTTTTGCAAGATTTAGAAAATATTAAAACAGTAGGTATCATAAGCGAATGTCCTGATAAAGGTATAATAGAAATCGCAAGACCAGTAGGAGTAGTAGCTGCTATTGTGCCATCAACTCATCCGGTAGCAACTCCACTTAATAAAGTTATAAATGCTATAAAATGTAGAAACGCCATAGTTATTGCTCCTTCGCCTAAAGGTGATAAAGTATGCCAAGAATTAGTTAAGTTAATAAATATTGCTATCCAAAGAGTAGGGGGACCAATAGGCATTGTTCAAAAACTTCCTTCTCCAATTAGTAAAGAGGTTACTAGCGAACTTACAAGACAGGCAGATTTAGTTATAGCAACAGGGTCACAAAATAATGTTTTAAGAGCTTTACAAAGCGGAACTCCAACTTTAGGGGTTGGTGTTGGAAATGTGCCTTCTATAATTGATGAAACTGCTGATATTAAGTGTGCGTTAGCTAAAATTAAAGAGTCAAAAACTTTTGACTATGCAACTAGTTGTTCATCAGAAAATAGCTTAATTGTTTTAGATAGTATTTATAATGATGTTATTAAGGCTTTTGATAATATAGCAGGAGTATTACTAACAAATGCTGAAAAACAAAAACTTCAAGATGTAATGTGGGATGAAAACCAAATTATTAATAGAAATATTGTTGCTAAATCAGCAGCTACAATTGCTAATATTGTAGGTTTAGATAATGATAAATTTACAAATGCTGACATATTATTAGTGGCAGAAACTAAAGTTGGTAGTGACTATCCTTTTTCAAAAGAAAAACTTTCACCAATTTTAACAATATATAAGGTTAAAGATTTTAATGAAGCTATAAGCCTTACTAAAAAAATTCTAATTAATCAAGGGCAAGGGCACTCTGTAAGTATTCATAGTTCAAATCAAGAAAATATACTAAGACTTGGTTTAGAACTACCAGTATGTAGAGTGATTGTTAATCAAGCACATTGTTTTGCCACTGGCGGTAGTTTTGATAATGATATGCCATTTTCGCTATCAATAGGCTGTGGCACATGGGGTAATAATGTCATAGACACTAATATCAATTATAAAAGTTACCTTAATATAACTAAGATAGTAAAAACTATTAAAGCAAATAAGCCAAGTGAAGAAAGTATTTTTGGAACATACTGGCAAAAATATGATTGTAAATAATTCAGCAATCAAATAAATGGAGAAATATAATAAGCTTGAATTATTATTGCAGCAGATGCTAAGGCAGCTAGAGCTGCATAAACTCTAACATGACCAACATTTTTAATTAAAGTGCTAACAACAATAGAGCCAACTAAAAAGCCAACATAGTAGTTAGCCATAATAAAACCAGTAATATCTGAACTAAATCCTTCAAATTCAGCACGCCAAGACACTAATGTCCCTTGAAGACCATTTCCAAGCATTAAGAAACCCATGCCTAAAAATAATGACCAAGATTTACTTAATACTTTTAATAGCATTTGAGCAAAAGGTGTAGATAATACAGGGATTATAGAAGTTTTTTATTAGATTAATATGTTTGTTTTTTATTCATTTATTATCTAATGCACCTTTTATAGTAAAGGTTATGTTTATCTCTTATCTTATGATTTGCTCTATGTTTTTACTACTTAAATTTTTCTTATTTATAAGTAAAACAATACACTACCCCAAGTAAAGCCACCACCAATAGCTTCTAAGAGGCATAAATCATTTTTCTTAATTCTATTATCTCTAATAGCCTCATCTAATGCTAAAGGAACTGAAGCTGCAGAAGTATTTCCATGTTTATCTACTGTTTTTATAACTTTATCCATAGGCAGTCCAATTTTCTTAGCAATTGCACTTATGATGCGGATGTTTGCTTGGTGAGGTATAAACCAATCTAAATCTTCAACTGACATATTGCAATCTTTAAGACTGGTTTGGGCAAGTTTGCTTAATTCACTGACTGCTATTTTAAAAACATCACTACCATTCATTTCTATAAAACCTTTTGAATTGATAATGTCATTATTAGTTTGTAATGAAGATAAATACTTACTATTAGCACATAATTTATTATAAATTATTCCTTTTTCATTACTACTTGTAAGTAAAGCCGCACCTGCTCCATCACCAAATAAAACAGCAGTAGATCTATCTTTCCAATTCATTATTCTAGAAAATGTTTCAGACCCTACTACTAATACTTTGTTTGCTTCACCATTTTTAATATATTGGTTTGCAGTAGTAATTGCATAGACAAATCCAGCACACACTGCTTGAACATCAAAAACAGGACAATTAGAGCCTAATTTTTTTTGTAATAAAGATGCAGTTGATGGGAATATCTTATCTGGAGTAGAAGTTGCAAGAATAATTAAATCTAATTCATTAACATTAACCCCAGCCATATCAAGAGCATTTCTTGATGCTACTTCTGCTAAATCACAAGTAGTTTCTGTTTCAACAATATGGCGTTTTTTTATACCACTTCTTGAAGTAATCCACTCATCAGAAGTATCTAAGAGTTTTTCTAAATCAAAATTAGTTAATACTTTTTCAGGAAGATGGCTTCCAGTTCCTATAATTTTTGAATATATCATTTTATGTTTATAGTATTCATAATTTTATTAGGAAGATTTACATAAGATTCTAATCTTGCTTCTTGTATTGCTTTTAAAAAAGCATATTCATCTGCACTACCGTGACTTTTAATTACTATTCCTTGTAATCCTAAAAAACTTGCACCATTATATTCTCTAGGGTCTAAGATTGATTTAAAGTCGTTTAATATAGGCTTACTAAGCATGCCAATAATTTTTGAATATATGTTTTTAGTATAAGATTTTTTTAGATAAAAATTAACCATTTTAGCAAGACCTTCGCTAGCTTTTAAAGATATATTACCCACAAAGCCATCACAAACAACTAAATTAACACTACCTTTATATATATCATCTCCTTCAACATAGCCTACATAGTTTAGGTTACTATTTTTTAATAATTTAGATGTTTCTTTTATAATTTCATTTCCTTTTATATCTTCCTCACCAATATTTAAAAGTCCAATTGTTGGTTTTTTTATATTTTTAGTATATTGGACTGCAATTGAGCCCATAGTTGAAAATTCTAATAAATTTTGAGGTTTTGAATCAACATTAGCACCTAAGTCTAACATATGGGTAAATGATGAGGACATTGTAGGTAGTTTTTTAAATATTGCAGGTCTTGATATGCTTGGTATAGTTTTCAGTATAAATCTGGATATTGCCATAAGTGCTCCAGTATTACCTGCACTTACGCATGCGTCTGCCAAACCGTTTTTAACAAGTTTGACGCTAACACTCATTGAGGAATCTTTTTTATGCCTTAGGGCTTTGGTTACACTATCGTGCATCTCAATTTTTTCAGAAGCATGAATTATTTCATATCTCCCAGTAAGTTCTTTGCTAAGAGCTATTGAATTTAATTTATTTTGGATTGCATCTTTATCACCTACAAAATATAAAAACAAATCATCAAATAATTTTAATGCTTTTATACCAGCAGTGATTGTAACTAATAATCCATGATCACCACTTCTGGTATCAATGGATATTTTGATAGTCATTATTCTTCAGCTTCCAGTTCTTTTTCTTTTTTTTCTTTGATTTCTATTACTTTTTTGCCTTTATAATAGCCATCCTCAGTTATGTGGTGGCGTAGATGAATTTCACCTGTTTGAATATCCCCAGTAAGAGCTGGATTTTTAAGTGCATTATGTGCACGACGCATACCTCTTTTTGAAGGTGTTTTTCTACTTTTTTGAACTGCCATTATTTACTCCCTTGTTTTAATTTAGCTAACACTTTAAAAGGATTATTAATAGTTAAATCATCCTTATAATTATTAATACATTTTTTTGCATGAGTAGGAGCTATTGGAATATTTAATAATATCTCATCAGTTAAAAAATCTATAGTTGATATTTCATCATCTTTTAATAAAACTGATTCATACTTAGAATCCAATTCTCTCTCATCATTTTCACTAGATATAAAAGCTATTAGAAAATCTGACTTAACTTTAATATCCATATTTTGCAAACACTTTTGACAACAAGTAATTAACTCTATCTCTATATTTCCTTCAATTACTGGAATATGGTCATTTTCTAAATACAATTTAAATTTAGATTTAACCTTTCCTTTATTATTAACTACTCCTTCAAGTCTTGGAAACTCATCAATACCAGTATTAAGTGAAAATTCTAGCTTCTTTTTTGCAAACTTAAATAGTTTTAATTTTGCAGGTGTTTTTATCAACGCAAAATAATTAAAAAATTTAAACTTTTGAATTTTACCAAATAATAACAAATAGTGATAATTTTCTCCTTTTTTGAGATTATAAATTATGAGCGTTCACACAGTTTAGTTTACAGGCTCAGAAATATAAGCGTTGGCGTCTTATTTCAAATAATGCTATAGCAGTAGCAACAGATAAATTTAAGCTTTCAACATTATTTGCCATAGGTATTGACACTAAAAAATCACATAATCTTTTAGTTAATTCTCTTAAACCTTTCCCCTCTGAGCCTATTACTAAAGCAATATTCATATCAGAGCTAAAAGATATTTGATGGATATTTTTATCTGCTTTGCCATCAAGACCTACAATCCATATATTTATTTCTTTTAATGACCTTAATAATCTATTAAGATTAGTTATCATAAATATATTGCTAGAATTTAAAGTTCCTGCAGAGCTTTTATCTACTAAAGCGTTTATTGGACTAGATGAGTTTTTTGTTATAGCAATTATATCAACTCCTAATCCATTAGCACTTCTTATACAAGCACCCAAATTCCTTGGGTCTTGCACACCATCTAGTATAAGAATAAAAGGGCTATTTTTATCATTAATATAGCTTAAAAGGGCGTTTTGATTAGGATATTTCCTTGGTTTAGTATAAGCTAATACACCTTGGTGAGATGCGTTATTGCTTATTTTATTTAATGTTTTTTTTTGAGATATTTCTAGAGGTATTTGGTATTTTGTGCTAATAGATATTATTTTTTTTAATTTATTATTATGTTTTTTGTGAGACAGTAAAATTTTTATAACTTCTTCAGGGTGGTTATTTAAAATGCTTTCAACGCTATGAATACCATATATAAAATTAGACATATAGCTTTAATAAAGTTTATCTTCATACATTTCAATATATGCATTATCTCTTAAGTTAGTAAGCCAATTAGTATAGTATTCATTTTCTCTTTGTTTTTTTAAATAGTCTTTAACTGCTATTCTTTGTTTTTCTAAAGATGAATCTATTTTTCTTGAATCTAAATTTTGAGCGATGTGCCAACCAAATTCTGTAATAAAAGGTTTAGTAATATCGCTTTTTTTTAAGTCTTTTACTTTCTCATAAAAATCTTTACTAATTTTCTCTATGTTTACCCATCCTATTTCACCGCCATTCTTTTTAGAAGATAAATCTTCAGAATTAAATTTTGCTAATTTAGAAAAAGACTCGCCATTTAATATTTTTTCATAAATAGAGTTTATTTTATTCTCGGCGTTTTCACTATCTTTTTTAATTAAGATATGACGGATACGCAATTGTTTTTCAACTTTGCTACTTATATCTTTCGTCGCTTCTAACATGATAATATGAAATCCATTTTTATCTTTAATTACTTCACTATGACCACCAACTTTTAACTTACCAAGTACTTTTTTATAAGTAAAAGGCACTTTGTCTAAGCTTAGATATCCCATATCTCCACCAGTATCTTTGTTGCTAGCATTGGAAAATGATATTGCTAACTGCCTAAATGATGTTTTCTTTCCATCTAGTGCTTTTTTTATTAATTTTATTTTCTTTTCTTCTTTATTAAATTGTTCATTGCTAATATTGCTGGGTATCTCAATAAGAATATTGCGTAGTTTGTATAATTTATTAGCTGAAGTTTTTTCAGATGATATGTTTTCATTTACTTCTTTTTCTGTGACAATAATATCACTATTATGTAAGACTCTTAATCTTAGAAGTTGCATAACAATTTCATTTCTCACTTTTTCTATGAAGCCATTATATTTGTTAGAATTTTTTAAAATTGTTAACAACTGTTCCTTTGAAAGATTATTACCTTTAGCAATATTTGTAATTTGCTGTTCTATTTGTTGGGGTAAGGCTTTAATTCTTAATTTATTTGCTTGCTGTTTTTGAAGTAGAATAAATATTCTTTTATCAAGTAGCTTTGGTAACAAAATATTGTCATTAGGGAGATTTTTAGAATTTTCTTTTAAATCAGCTAAATCTTTATACACTTGTGATCTAGTAATTACATCTTCGTTTACAATAGCAACAATAGAGTCTATAGCATATAATTTGAAAGATAGGAATAAAAAAACTATTATTAATTTGTGCATATTATTTTATATTGTCTACATAATTAGGCACTCTTGCTTCAAGGTACTTACCTAGTTCGGCATCAGAACTGCCTAAACCTTTTAATATAATTTCAAACTTAGTCACATAATCATAACTATTTTCATTGTTTGTGTAACTAACTATGTCTTTAAAATGAGCTAATCTCATTGCCCAACAACATGATTCATAAACAACTCCAATAGTAGAATTATTTACTCTACTATTAGTTAAAGATTTATTAAAACCAGCAATTATATGAGTGTTATTTCCTAATGGCAAAGCTGCATTCACACCAAAAATGTTTTCCTCCTCAATTTCATTATGAGATACATTAATAAATTTATTTTCTCCATCTTGAAATGCTATTGCACTAGTTCTTTTAACAACATCATTTTTTTCAGGGTCCCATCTTACTCCTGTTGAAAGTTCATAATTACTTATATTAGCTTTTACCTTAGTAGCTATATCGGAATAATCTTTATTATGTTCGTCATTACTACCATCACCATAAAATCTTTGAGCTACTCCTAATTGTAGATAAGTATCTCCAGAGTTAATATCAATAAAATCTGATTCAATACCAACAGTTATATCATTTGCACTACTTATTCTATCTAAACCAGTATAGAGGTTATTTGTAAACAAGTTGTCATAGCTAAAGCTTTTAGCAGCACTATCAAACAATGGTATATCATCTTGTTCTTTTTCATTGCTATAGTTATAGTATATGCGAGGTTTTAATGTTTGAACTATGTTTTCATTTATATTTCTTTCTAAAAGTAAGTGTGAGTCAACATTAACATTAATAAGACTACGCTTTTTTCCATAGTCAACATTATTTTCATTATCAAAGTTTGAATAACTTGTAGTTTTTATTGATATTTCTGGGTCAATATGAAAGTATGGCTTAGTTTCAATGTTTTTATTATACTTTGCTTGCACATGAGTTCTATTAGCAGTTAATACATCAGAATCTTTATGGCTAAATTTGGTAGCAACACCACTAACTGTTAGGACATCATTATTAGCAAAGTTTATTTTTTTTACTACTTCTATCTCTGGGGATTTTGTATAAACATCGCCTTCGTCGTTTAAAGCTTGAATAGCTTGAGTGTATATTGATAGATATAAATCATCTTTGTTATAAGAAAATCTACCCTCGCTTTCTAATTTGTCTAAATCAAAGTACTTGTGAGGTATGTCTGTGAAGTAATAATCATCAGATATGCTTTTAAAGTCAATTTTTAGATTAGTATGTTCTACAGGTTTTAAGTTAAGTTTAGTGTTAAAAAACCAGCGTTTTTTATCAATAATATCATCTTCATCTAAATAACTCCCATTTAGCTCCAAATTCCCCTTATCTAATAATTGGCGATATTTTGCTTCAATTGCTGTGCCTCTAGTTGTTAAATGATTTAAAGCTAATATTAAATCTTTATCAACATCAATATTAAAATAATAAGGAATAACTACTTTAGTTCCTTTATCATCTGCTTTAGAATTACTATATGAATTGATTGATGGAGCGAGAAATCCAGAGCTTCTACCTTTAAGTTTCCATTTGAATTTTGGAAAATAAAACACTGGCACATCAGCAATTTTTAAAACTACATCATCAGCTATACCAGTATTGTTTTTTTTGTCAATAATCATTTTATCTGCTTCTATATGCCATGCTCTTTTACCAAGAGGACATAAATTGTAGCTAGCATCTTCTAATGAAAAATGTTCTTTACCTTCACTTTTAAAGATATTTGCATCACCATTTGCTTTTGAGTTAAGTAACTGATATTTAACTCCATTAGATATTGATGAATCTTTCTCTACAATTGATTTATCACTTGTTAATAATAGCTCTTTATTTTGTAAATTTACATTACCATTTGCAACAACTTTCTTAATATCTTTTTGATAATTTATAGAGTCAGCTTTTATAAAATATTGTTTTGATTTTAAAAGTGCATTACCTTTTAGATTGTAGGTGTTTTTTTTGATTATTTTTGATTCATCAGCTTCTACTTCAATTGTATTTCCTAATGTAGATAAATCTTGCGGTTTAAATAATATGTCCTTTGAGCAATTCGCTAAAGATACTCCTGCATAAGTTATACTTGATATTAGAAAAAAACTTATAGCTGTTATTGACTTAATCATTACTGCAAATATTTGTAAGTAAATTTCATTATTTTACATTAAGTTATTAATATTAAATATTGCAATTTTAAAATTTAACGATAGTTAAAAAATTAGATAATTTTTTTTAATTGTAATATTTTTACCGCCATTTCTTCTATAGATACATTAGAGGTATTAAGGTATTTTATTCTCTCATTTTTATACATTTTTTCTACTTGATTTATTTCAAATTTACATTGCTCAATATCAGCATATTTTCCTTTTTGCCTCCTTTCAAACCTTATTTGACTTAATCGCACTGGATTAATACTAAGTCCAAACAGCTTATCCCGATACTTGTCTAAAAAACTAGGTAATATGGGATTTATTAGGTCATCATCTACTAAAGGGTAATTAGCTACATTTATTTTATATTGTAATGATAAGTATAAACAAACAGGAGTCTTTCCACTTCTTGATACTCCTAAGATAATAATGTCAGCGTTTTTATAGTCAGTAGTAATCCCATCATCATTATCTATTGCATAATTTAAGGCATCAATCCTTAACTTATAGTCTGAATAAGACCCCATACTACGAGCCTTGCCAGATATATTTAAAGGTTTTTGATTTAATTCATCTTCTAAAAGTTTTAAATATGGGTTAAAAAAATCAATAAAAAATCCATTACTATTGTTAATTATTTTTAATATATCTTTATTAACGATTGTATAAAAAACCAAAGGCTTTATTTTGCTTTTAGTATAAGACTCATTAATCTTATGTTGAACTTTAATTGCTTTAGAGTTGGTATCAATAAAAGGAATATTAACTATTTTAAATTTATGCTTATTAAATTGTGATAAAAGACTGTTACCTAATGATTCAATAGTAAGTCCAGTACCATCTGACAGATAAAATACTTCTCTTACATTATTAGTCATTTATTAGTGCTTAAATAATTCCAAGTTCTAATAACACTATCAGGATTTAGAGAAATACTATCTATATCTTGTTCTAACAGCCAATAAGCAAAATCAGGGTAATCAGAAGGTGCTTGACCACATATACCAATATATTTATTTTGTTTTTTACATGCTTTAATAGCCATTTTTATTAAAGTTTTAATAGCTAAATCTCTTTCATCAAATAAGTGTGATATCAATCCAGAATCTCTGTCTAAACCTAATGTTAATTGTGTCAAATCATTTGACCCAATTGAAAAACCATCAAAATATTCTAAAAATTTATCTGCTAAAATTGCATTTGCTGGTATCTCACACATCATTATTACCTTTAAATTGTTCTCACCTCTTTTTAAACCATTTTCAGCTAATAATTGAGTTACTTGTTTTGCTTCATTTAATGTTCTTACAAAAGGAACCATTATTTCTACATTTGTAAGACCTTTTTCATTTCTAACAATTTTTAATGCATCACATTCTAACTTAAAACATTCTTTAAATTCTTTTGATAAATATCTTGATGTTCCCCGATATCCTATCATAGGATTTTCTTCATTTGGCTCATAAATATCACCACCAATTAAGTTGGCATATTCATTTGATTTAAAGTCAGATAAACGCACAATTACTTTTTTACCTTTAAAAGCAACAGCTAAAGTTGATATACCTTCTATTAATTTCTGGATATAAAAGTCTTTAGGGCTTTTGTAGCCGTGGGCTTTACTTTTTATATAATTTCTAAGGCTCTTATCTTGTTTTTTGATTTCAATGATTGCTTTAGGGTGAATACCTATCATATTATTGATAATAAATTCTAATCTAGCTAAGCCAACACCTTCGTTTGGAGTTGCTTGTAAATTAAAAGCATAAGAAGGATTACCAATGTTTAGCATAATATTAGTTTTTAAATCAGGCATTCTAGTTATATTTGTTTTATTAATGTCAAAATCAATTATTCCATCATAAACATAACCTTCATCGCCTTCAGCACATGAGATAGTCACATCTTGCCCATCTCTTATTACTTCTGTTGCATCACCACATCCAACCACAGCAGGAACGCCAAGTTCTCTTGCAATAATTGCTGCATGACAAGTTCTACCTCCACGATTACTAACAATTGCTCCAGCGCGTTTCATTATTGGTTCCCAATCGGGGTCGGTCATATCAGTTACTAAAATATCTCCTTCATTGACATCATTCATATATTTTAGGTCAGTAATAATTTTTGCCTTGCCAGAAGCTATTTTTTGACCAATAGCCCTACCTGTTATTACTACTTTATTAGAATGAGTTTTTAATTTGTAGTTAGTGATTACATTTTGGTTATCCTTGCTTTTTACAGTTTCAGGTCTAGCTTGTAGAATGTAAATTTTATTATCTAAACCATTTAACGACCATTCAATATCCATAGGCTTTTGGTAATGCTGTTCAATAATAACTGCAAATTTTGCTAATTCTTCAATTTGCTCATTATTAATACAAAATTTACTCCTCTCATTCTCATCAACATCAACAGTCCTAACAGCAGAATTTTTATTATCAGAATAAATCATTTTTATTTTTTTGCTACCTAAGTTTTTATTTACTATTGCAGGTTTGTTATTTTTGATAATAGCTTTTGCAACATAAAATTCATCTGGGTTAACTGAGCCTTGAACTACAGTTTCACCTAAACCGTAAGCAGCTGTTATAAATACTACATCATCAAATCCTGATTCAGTATCTATCGTAAACATAACACCGCTTGCGCCAACATCACTTCTTGACATAAGTTGTATACCTGCTGAAAGTGCAACTTCAGAATGTTTAAAGTTATTATGTATTCTATAAGATATAGCTCTGTCGTTATATAGTGATGCAAATACTTTTTTTACTGCCTTTAAAACATTATCTATACCACTTATATTTAAAAAAGTTTCTTGCTGACCTGCAAATGATGCATCTGGTAAATCTTCTGCTGTAGCTGATGACCTTATTGCATAACTAGAATTATCTCCATAAGCTTTTACTAATTTTTGATAGTTTTTTCGAATTTTATTTTCAAATTCTACAGAAAATTTAGCATTTTCAATTAAATTACGAATTTCTTTTCCTACCCTTACTAATTCGTCAATGTCATTTACATCAATGTTTTTTAATAAATCATCAATCTTTTCAGTTAAATTATTTTCTTCAAGGAAAGTCCTGTAAGCATGAGCAGTAGTAGCAAAACCACCTGGGACTCTCACTCCTTTTTTGCTTAGTTGGGTAATCATTTCACCTAATGATGCATTTTTACCTCCAACTTTTTCAACATCATTAATACTAAATTGTTTCAAATCAGCTACTAATTGCATTTAAATTACCCCCGTATTTTGAAAATAAGAGCTAATATGATACCTAATATTAACAAAATACAATGCTATATAATCACATTAATACCATTGCAAAATTATTGTATATTTCCAATACATATTTTTGGTATAAGCATAGAAACATATTACAAAGTAATTAATTAATAATAAAACTAAAAGACATCATTATGTTTTAGAATAGAAAATTTAATAAAGCTGATTCTTATAATAATCTTTTTATAAGAGGTATAAAAAAAGGGAACGCTTATAGCGTTCCCTTATTTAACTAGTTAACTAGATACTTCTTTTTAAAAAGTTAGCTTAGTTTTCATGACGCTTTTTAAAGTCTTCTGCAGCTTTTTTGCGTTTAGCTTTTTCAGCAGCATCCATCTTACCAAGATACCACTTATGATCACCACTATTTAATACTTCATCAATTGCAGTTTGTAATCCTTTTGCTGCTTTGATTTTAGCGCTGTCACCAGAAGTTTTGCCTTCTTTAGCTATCTTTTCAAGTTCAGGCAACATTTTCGTATAAAAATGTTTGGCAAGATCATAGGTTCCATGCCAGTGAGTATAATCTGGTGCCATCATAGAAGCGCCATGACGTGCTCTACGTCCTTCATGATGCCAAATTTCAAACCATATCCAATCAATTTTATTAGAAAACTTAACTGGGCTTAATAATGGCTTAGCTGCTTTCATTAACTTAATACCTGGCTTGGCATATTTATCATTGTATAAATGAACTAAACTATCATATTGCTTATAAAAATTATCTACATAATTTTCAGTATGACAAGCTGAACACACATCTTTCATATTATCACGTCGTGTTTCCCAGTCAATATTAGCACCAGGTAACCCCATTTTAGCGTCAGATTTTTCTGGACGAATTGATACTGGAGGGCGGTTATTCCAAGAAATACGCATACCAACATCGTGAGTAACAGGTTGTTCTCTTGTAGCTCCCATATGACAAGTTGAGCAAGTAGGACCAGAATAAAAATCTTCACCTGGAATAAATTTAGGTTTATCTAACGGCATTTCATGTCTTGCAGCAAAGAATTGAATTCCATGCTTAGATTCTTCATATATCTCTTTTTGTGGATGATCAGGTCCTAAGTGGCATTTACCACAAGTATCAGGGTCACGTGCTTGAGCTACTGAGAAAGCATGTCTGGCATGACAAGCTGAACAGGCTCCTTCAGAACCGTCAGGGTTTAATCTGCCAATACCTGTATTAGGCCATGTGGCTGGGTCTAACATACCATTTTCTAAAACTTTTACTTGAGAACCATGACATTGCCAACAACCATTAACAGCAGCAGCTGATACTCCACCTGGAAAACCCTCAGTAATCATTTTATTATTACCTTCAACAACTTCTGCCAATAAATTATCTAATGAACCAATAATCCTTCCACCCTTCGCATGATGTGAATCTTGCACTTGCTTAACTTCTTTAGCATGACAATTAGCACAATCTTTAGGTGAAACTATGATAGAAACATATTTTTTAACTTTTCTATCACCGTGGACATAGGCATCTTTATCGTCTGGTTTTGCTGCATGACATTCATAACAACCAACATTAGCAGTAAAATGCTTGCTTGCTCCCCATTGTTCATAAATGCCTGGATTGTTTTTCTTATGACATTCAATACATTTTTTTGATTCTTCAGATAATGCTTCAGGAACTTTATCTACTGCAGCAATAGAGCTGGTAGAAAAGAAACCTAAAAAGCTTAATATCAAAATTATACTAATATTATTCACAATACCTCCTTTTTTAAAAAATTGTTCTATTAATTTTAACACATAAATTTTACTAACTTTACTTTTTTTTATTTACTTATGAAAATTTAAAAAATAATTATTAATCATTAAAGCTATCAGAAGTTATATTTCTATACCAACTTTCAGCATAAGCTGTTTCTCTTTGTCTCATATCTGCATCACTGTTTTTGCCAGATGGAGTAAGTCCTCCAGAGCCTTTAACTTTAATAATTTTACCATCCGCACCTAAGCGATATACCATAGCCACTGAAATACCATCATCTGGGGCTATAAGACTATAACAAGTATTAACATAAGAAGGTTCCTCAGGATTTCTGCCTTGTAAGGCAGCAACAACTGCTGAGGCACATACTTTAGCTTCAGAACTTGCAGCATAAGCAGATTTAGGAAGTGGAGAAGCTATACTAGCATCACCAATTACATGGATATTTTTGCGTAAAGTTGACTCAAAAGTCTTGTGGTTTACTGGACACCAATCACCTTTGGTTAAAGAAGCTGCAAATGCTATTTTCCCTGCTTTTTGTGGTGGAATAATATTAATAACATCAGCTTTAAAATCTTCCACTGTAGCAAATAAGGTATTAGTTTTAGGGTCTACTGATTCAACATTACCTCCTGCAGCACCATTAATCCAAGTAATCAGACTATTATCAGTGCCATAGCCATAATGTTTTTTCCATCCTTCCGTAAACAATCCAAATTTAGAAAACTTATCCTTTGGATCAAGCACTAAAACTTTTGATTTTGGTTTGTGATGTTTAAGATAATTTGCAATAAGCGACACTCTTTCATAAGGTCCAGGAGGACAGCGAAAAGGGTTAGTTGGTGGCACAACAGCAACTACTCCACCATCACGCATGCTAACTATCTGATTCCGTAAAATTTCAGTTTGCTTTCCAGCTTTCCAAGCATGAGGAATTAAATTAGCAACACGCTCATCATAGCCTTCAATAGCTTCCCATTTAAAATCAATACCAGGTGCAACAATACAGCGGTCAAAAGCAATCCTGTCATGATTTGATGTTCTAACAAATTTATCATCAATACCTATTGCATTATCATAAACCATTTTAACTCCAAGGTGTTTTAGCCCATTATACGCATGACGTATAAAATCCATGTTTTTTAAACCGGCAATAACCCAATTGCTCATAAAACAAGTATAGTAATATCTGTTTGGTTCTATAATAGTAACATCAATTGATGAGTTTGCTTTTTTAATATATCTAGCAGCAGTAGCACCTCCTATGCCACCACCAATAATAACAACCTTACCGCCTGCAGCATTTGCGTTACTAATAAAAAAACTTGTATTAGTAAGACCAACAACACCAGCAGCACTTCCAATTTTTATAAAATCTCTGCGCGTAAATTTATTCATATCTCAATTCTCCTTAAAATTATTATCTGCTACCATAAAAATGTGCTAAAGCTTCTACACCATCATTACCATATTTTTTGTACATTTTATTCAGTCTAGTTTTCATTTTTCCTGGGTTTTTGCGTTTTTCATTAATAAAATCACGAAGGACATATTGTAAATAAGGTGCCCATTGTCCTGCTACAATAACAGCATAACCTTGATCTTTTTCATTAGTAACATAAGGGTTGGCTTCATGACATTTTTTACAATATTTATTATGTAATTTTCTACCTAAGACAACTTTCTTAGAATCAGTATATTGTCTTGCGGACTCATATGCTTTTTTAGCAAAATAATCAACCATTCTGGAAACTTCTTCATCTGAATATCCTTTAGCAATACGACCCATTACTGTGCTGGTAATGCTATCATCTTTAAATGCTTGCATTTGTTCTTGTAAATATTCTTTGTTAAGTCCTGCTATTGTTGGTGCTGCTGGTCCTTTACTATAACCATCAGTTCCATGACAACCAGCACAGCTATCCACCAGCATAAGTGTGCTTGGATTATCGGCAAATACATTAAAAACAAATAAATTTGTAATTAACAAGCCTGTAATTATTTTAATTTTCATATTTCCTCCAATTTTTATTATTAAATCTAAAAAATACCTAACCTTACATCTATGGTTATATAGGTTCTTCATGTGCTATACCTACTTTGCAACCATAATTTTAGATTACATAACAACCTGCACATGTAGCTTGAACTCCTCTCTGTAAGATATTTTTGTAATGAAAAATTAATTTTCATTGAATGACAAACTATGTAAAGTTCAGATACTGTCTTAAAAATCAAGTGATTTTATAATTTTTTTACAACTTTAAAATAGCTAGATTTTTTTAATTTTTTTAAATACCATCTAATTTATCTTTTTAAAATTTTTTAATTTGTTTTAACTTAATATTAAGATTTTGTCAAGTTTTTTTTAGTCAAAAAAACATACTGCACTGCTATGTTAATAACTTACAATTTAAAACTGAGAAAAATAAGTTAATGCTTTTACACCTTTGCAATAATATTTAATTTAAAGGTAAAAAATATAATATATTTTTTAAATTATGTATTTTAGTTAATTGTTTTAGTGTATCTATCTACTTTTTAGCCAAAAGTTTATAAGATAAGCCACTCTGTAGTGGGTATTATTTTTTGATAAAAATGATAAATCATCTTCGCCAAACCAAACACAACCATAAATACCTTCTTTTATTTGCGGTTTAACATCATTTAAGCTGCCAGAATATGACATAGCATACCAATAGGTAATTTTAATAATTTTCTTTTTATTTTTTTCAATTTTAAAATGATGAGTGGTAGGTAATTTTTCAACTATTTTTAGTTTGTTTAAATCTAAGTTAGTTTCCTCACATACTTCGCGAAGCGCATTTTCTTTTTTTTCAGTATTTTTCTTTATTCTGCCTTTTGGAAAATTCCATTTAGCATTTTTAAATATCATTAAAACTCTGCCTTTGCAGTTTACAATTCCACCTGCTGTATAAATTTTAGGAACTTTTTTAATCATAGTCTATTTTTGATATAGTGTATTCTATGCTATTTAGCCTAGCTTCCATTTCATTATCTGATTTAATAATAATCCATGGATTATTGTTAAAAGAAGTTCTTTTAAACATTTCATCTTTATAAAGTGTGTATTTATCCCAAAGTTCAATAGCTCTCTCATCAACTGGAGATAACCTCCAATGCTGAAGCGGGTCTTTTCTTACAAAGGCTAATCTTTTCTCTTGTTCTTTCTTAGTTATAGAGAAATAAAACTTAATTAGCATTACTCCATCAGATAAAAGCATATTTTCAAATTGAACGACCTCCTCCATAAATATCTCATATTGCTCTGCAGTGCAAAATCCATTTACTGGCTCAACTATAGCACGGTTATACCAACTCCTATCAAAAAAAGTTATATTGGCTGATTTAGGTAATTTTTCTACATAGCGTTGAAAATACCAGCTTTTTTCATCATCTTCTGACGGTTTTGGCAGGGCAACTAGTTCACAGTTTCGTGGATTCATATGCTCCATGAAGCTGCGAATTGCACCATTTTTACCTGCATAATCTCTACCTTCACACAAAATTATTAACCTTTTATTATTATTAATAATATGTTTTTGCATTTTAAGTAATTGTATTTGCAGTTGAGTTAACTTGTTTCTATAGTCAATTTGTTGCAAAGCATCATTAATAGTATTGATATTAATATTATTTTTTCTAATAAGATGCTTTATTCCTTTTTTTGAATTCAATATGTTCAAATCCTTATCAGATATTTCATCTATACTTATATATTTTTTTGGTAGCGATATTCGGTTTATTAAAATAGTATTATTGTCAGCCATTTTTTTTCCAATTAATCAACAAAAATTGAACGATGATAGCGTAGCGCAACATTTGGGTCAGGCATTATTTGTATTTCGCTTTCATTTTTACCATCATAATCAAACAAAGATAGAATATGTCTTATACTTTCTAACCTAGCAGTTTTCTTTCTATTAGTTTTTATAATTGTCCAAGGGCAATATGCAGTATGAGTTCTACTAAACATATTTTCTTTATATTCAGTATATATATCCCACATATTTTGCGATTCACGGTCTACTGGACTAAGTTTCCATTTTTTAAGTTCAGTTGTGAGCCTAGAATGAAATCTTTTGCTTTGCTCTTCTTTAGTTATTGAAAACCAAAATTTAATAATGTTAATCCCACTTTCAGTTAACATATACTCAAACTCTGGTACTTGATACATATGCTGTTCATATTGCTTTTTAGTGCAAAACCCCATAACAGGTTCTACTACAGCACGATTATACCAACTTCTATCAAATAATACTATCTCTCCAGAATTTGCCAATTCTTTAATGTAGCGTTGAAAATACCACTGACCTCTCTCTACATCTGTTGGCTTATTAAGGGCAACTAAACGGACAAATCTTGGATTCACACGCTCCATAAAACGGCGAATAAACCCACCTTTTCCTGAGGCATCACGCCCTTCACAGATAATAATAACTCTTTTATTATTTTTCTTTATCCAACTTTGAAGTTTGTTTAACTCTACTTGTAGATAATAAAGTTCTTTTTCATAATTAGCATTATTTATAGCACTATTACATGAAAAGCCTCTTGTTTCAAGTTTTTCAATTAACTCTGCTTTAGTTTTTACCTTTAAATCTTCTTTAGTTATTGTATTAATAGTTTGTTCTTCCACAATTACCTCTTAAATAAAGTTTAATTGTTTAATGTTTTATACATAGTCTTAATTTTATTTGCAACCCTTAAAACATTAAATATGTAAATTTCTTTTTGTGAACCAACTCCAGTAGTTATAAGTAAATCACCAGAGCCAAAGCCTAACAACCAATGCATAGCAAAATTGTCTCTTTTCTTTTGAAAAGTCATGCCTGTAACTTCAAAACTTTTTGCACCTTCACCAATTTCTCTTACTATTTCTATCATATGAGGATAAACTCTTACATATCTCCTTCTATCATAAACAAATACTGCTAGTAGCCATATTATAAAAAGAGGTATCCCAAATATTAAATAAAATTCATTGCTTATTTCTATATTTATCTCAGTTAAAAGTCTAAATATTGTACCAAGCATGTCATAACTTTTTAATAAAAGAAAAGCAATAATAATAACTGTTGCAAATAAAATAGCCCATAGTCCTCTTATGCTTATTGTAGTAATAAATATTGTTAAAAATAATATTAGGGTAAAAATATTACCATAAGTTATATAAGGGATATTGATATTTAAATTAATTAATGCATAAAAAATAAGGCAAAAAAACCAAATCGGCCAAAAATAAAAAATTAATGAGTGGCTATAAAAACGGATATATTCATTTGTTTTTTTATCATTTATTTTATTTACATTAAGTGGAGTTTCATTTTCTTTATGTAGGTTTGTATCATTTTCTATTTGAGACATTTTTACTTCCATAAATTCAAATCTTACTATTCTAAACTAATTTTCAAAGATAAACTACTAATAAATGGTGCTAAAGTTGCACTTAAAACTAATATTGCAGACAAAAAATAAAAGTGTCCACTTATATTAAAACCTGATTGAGCCTCACTTACTGCACTTGTTGCAAAAATTAAAATAGGCACATAAAGAGGTATAATAATCAAAGTTAAAAGCATACCTGAATTATTTATACCAACTATTAATGCTGCTCCCACTGCCCCTATCAAACTTAAAATAGGAGTGCCAACTAAAAGGCTAAGCATTAATATTTGGATACTTTTATCATCTAAGAATAAAAAATTTGCTAATAGCGGTGATATTAAAATTATAGGTAGTCCTGTTAATAGCCAATGCGCACTAATTTTAGCTAGCACAAAAAGTGCTAATGGCTTTTTACTTAAGACAATCTGCTCTAAAACACCATTTTCATAATCGTAATAAAATATAGTATGCAATGATAATAATACTGCTAAGATTGCTGCAACCCAGATTATTCCGGGTGCTATTTGCATAAGAATTGTAGCTTTTGGGCTAATTGCTAATGGAAATATAGATATAGCTATTGCAAAAAACAATATAGGATTTATTATATTGCTAGGCATCCTAAGTGCAATTTTTATTTCTCTTTTTAGTGTTGTAGCAAATACATTCATAAAGTGATACTTTTATTTATTTTAAATAAACTAGGCTCTTGATGAGAGGTGAAAATACAGACACCTCCATTTTTTGCATGATTATTAATTAGATTTTCAACTATTTCAATACCATCAATATCAAGTGAAGTAAAAGGCTCATCTAATATCCATAGCTTTAAGTCTATAACAAACAAACTTGCAATTAATATTCGTCTTTTTTGACCAGCTGAAAGATAAGTGCATCTTTCATTTTTATAATGCTTTAGACCTACACTTTCTAAAGCGGATAAAAGTTTCTTTTTTTTTATTTTTTGTTTTAAACTAACTAAAAATTCTAAATTTTCATAAACTGTTAAAACCTTGCTTATTGCATGAGAATGACCTAAATAATAAGATTTTTCAAAATAATTACTGGAGTTAGTTTTTTTGTTTTTATATAATATTTCACCTTTTTCATAAGAATTTAGACCAGCAACAATTTTTAGTAATGAAGTTTTTCCGCAGCCATTAGCGCCTATAATGCGTAAAATATCACCTCTTTGCAGTGAAAAACTTAAGTTTTTAAACAGTAAATTAAAGCCTTTTTGACATTCAAGGTTTGTTACGGATAATAGATTCATAAGTGTATATTTTAGAGAAAAAAAGTGATAGAAGAAAATAAAAACGAAACTCAAGCAATTAAAGAATTAGCATTAATATCAAAAGAGTTAATTAAGCAAAATAAATCAAGAAGGCGTTGGAGAATATTTTTAACATTAATACTTTTAAGTTATATAGGATTTATTACTTATGTAAACATAGAAGAAACTGATATGCTTGATATGGCAATCAAAAAAGAAAAGCCTTTTGCAGCAGAAGTTATACTCTCTGGAGTAATAGAACAAGATGGAGCTATTAGTGCTGATGAAAGTTTAAAATTATTATCAAAAGCATTTAAAGATAGTAATTCCAAAGGTGTGATATTAAGACTTAACTCTCCAGGGGGGTCTCCAGTACAAGCTAATAAGATTTATAAAGGTATTAATATTTTAAAAAAACAATATAACAAAAAACTTTATGTAGTAATAGATGATATCTGTGTCTCAGGGTGTTATTTTATTGCAGCAGTAGCAGATGAAATTTATGCTGATAAATCATCAATAGTAGGTTCAATAGGGGTAATTATGAGTAGTTTCGGAGCAGTAGATGCTATGAAAAAACTAGGAATTGAAAGAAGACTTTATGTGGCAGGAGAATATAAAGGATTTTTAGACCCTTTTAGTAAAGAAGATGAAAAAATTGTTAAACATATTAAAAAAGAAATTTTAGATAAAACCCATACAAACTTTATTACAGCTGTAAAAAATGGCAGAAAAAATAAATTAGTTAATAATAAAGATTTATTCTCAGGCTTAGTATGGTTGGGCGATAAAGGTGTTAAATTAGGGTTAATTGATGGTATTGGCGATGCTAATTTTGTTGCTATTCAAAAAATAGGAGTTAAAACTAGAATTGAATATAAAAAAGAAAAAACACTATTAGAAGAATTAACTACTTTAACAGCTGAAAGTATGGCTAATATTATTATTAAAAACTTAATTACTGATAATATAAATGTTAGGTAAATAAAATTTAGGAAGAGAGTTTTATAAATTATTGATTTTTAAAACAATATCCAATGCTTGGTGTTTTAGGGGCTAGGTACAGAGTTTAGTAATTCTTCAATTGCCTGATTTTTAGTAATTCCTTTAGTTTCTGCTTTAAAACTTAAAATCAAACGATGTCTAAACACATCAAAAATAACAGACCTTAAATCTTCTGGAGTTACATAATCACGATTACTTAAAAAAGCATGAGCTTTAGATGTCTTTTCCAATGCTATTGTAGCTCTTGGACTTACTGCATATTCAATATATTCTGCTAAATTCTCACTATAAAGCTTAGGGTTTCTTGTTGCGTTAATTAACTGTAACAAATATTCTTCAACATCTTCATTCATAAAAATTTTGCCAATCTCAGCTCTTGTATTAAATAAATTCTCTTGTGATAAAAGATTATCTGTTAGATATTTTTTACTATCACCCCAAGTTTCATTTCTTGCAATATTTAAAATCTCTCTTTCATGTTTGATATTAGGATAATCAATTTCTACATGAAATAAAAATCTATCTAATTGAGCTTCTGGCAGTGGATACGTTCCCTCTTGTTCAATAGGGTTTTGAGTAGCCATTACTAAAAATAACTTTGGAAGTTCATATGATGAATGTCCAACAGTGATTTGTTTTTCTTCCATAGCTTCTAAAAGAGCTGATTGAACTTTAGCAGGAGAACGGTTAATTTCGTCTGCTAATATAAGATTATGAAAAATGGGACCTTTTTGAAATTCAAAGCGAGATTCTTCTATTTTATAAATATCTGTGCCAGTTAAATCTGCTGGTAATAAATCAGGAGTAAATTGTATTCTATGAAAATTTGCATCAATAGCTTGAGCTAGGGTTTTAATTGCAGTTGTTTTTGCAAGACCTGGAGGTCCTTCAACTAATAGATGACCGTCAGATAAAATAGCAATTAACATTTGCTTAATTAAATGTTCTTGACCAACAATCCTCCTATTTATGTGCTTACCTAATTCTGCAAATGTATTTTGATAATCCATTTTCTTGAGTAAAAAATAAAGTGTATTTTACCTTGTTAGAGTTGATGTTTATCCTTTTTGTATGTATCTAATATAGAAAACTTTTTATATAGTTAATCAAATTAATATAAAACTACTGCATAAGTGCAAAAAATGTAATTCCAATAGTTTTTTATATGGTTATATATGTTTTCTACAATACTGAATAGCTATATGTGTAATATTATATAATGTCCTTCAAGTTACTTTTTATAAATAATTAATGAATATAAAACAAGCAATAAAAACTCTTATGAGTCATAAAAACTTAAACGCTGATGATATGTTAAATATTATGAATGATATTATGACTGGAGAAACAACTGATGCGCAAATAGCTGGATTTTTAATAGCATTAGCAATGAAAGGTGAGACAATTGATGAAATAGTATCTGCTGTAAAAGTTATGCGCAAACTATCAGCAAAATTAGATGTGGTTGATAAAAACAATCTTATTGATACTTGCGGTACTGGTGGCGATAACACTAATACTTTTAATATATCAACTGCTAGTGCTATTGTTGCAGCAGCCGCTGGAGCAAAAGTAGCAAAACATGGTAATAGGTCTGTATCTAGCAAGTCTGGTAGTGCTGATATTTTAGAATTAGCAGGGGTAAAAATTGATGCACCCTTAGATACTGTAAATAAATGTATTAACGACATTAATATTGGTTTTATGTTTGCTCCAGTTTATCACTCAGCTATGAAATACGCTATTACTGCTCGGCGTGATATGGGGGTAAAAACTATCTTTAATATATTAGGTCCTCTTACTAACCCTGCTGGAGCTAAAAAACAAGTATTAGGTGTTTTTGATAGAGATTTAATTAACCCTATTGCAAATGTTTTAAATGAATTAGGTTCTGAACATGTATTAGTAGTGCACTCTGCTGATAAAATGGATGAGATAAGCATAGCTGATAAAACTTATATTGCTGAGCTTAAAAACAGCAAAATAACAGAGTATCAAATTGAGCCTGAGCAATTTAACATTAATAAATCTGCTATTAGTGAAATTAAATGCTCCTCAGTTCACCAAAGCCTTGATATGATAAAAGCGGCATTTAATGGGGAAAATGGAGCTCATAAAGATATTATTGCATTAAATGCTGGTGCTGCTATTTATGTATCAGGTATTGAAAATAACTTAAATACTGGAATTGCAAGAGCTATGGATATTTTAAATTCTAAAAAAGCTTTAGCTAAATTGAGAGAATTAATAAAAATGAGTCATTCATAATGAATAATGCTAAAAATAGCAGTTTAAGAAATAAAAAAAACCTTATTTGGATTGACTTAGAGATGTCAGGTCTTAATCCTATCACTGATGTAATTATTGAAATTGCTTGTGTTATTACTGATAAAGACTTAAATATGATAGATGAAAGCCCTTCTATAGCAATTTATCAAGACGATAAGATTTTAAATAATATGGACAAATGGAATACTAATCAGCATGCCAAGTCTGGACTTATTGCTAGAGTAAGAGAGTCAAAAATTAATGAAAAACAAGCTGAAAAAATTATATTAGATTTTGTTAAAAAACATGTCGCTAAAAAAACCTCACCTATGTGTGGCAATAGTATTTGTCAAGATAGGAGGTTTTTAGCAAACTACATGCCAGAATTAGAAAAATATTTTCATTATCGTCATATTGATGTAAGCACCTTAAAAGAGCTAGCAAAACGCTGGAAAAGTGAAATTATTAAAAATTCTAACAAAGAATCATCTCATCTTGCTCTTAGTGATATTTATGATTCAATTAATGAATTAAAATTTTATCGTAAACATTTTATTAATGTCTAAAAAATATTTATCGCCTGCAAAGATAAATTTATTTTTGCATATTATTAATAAAAGAGAAGATGGTTATCATAGTTTACAAACAGTTTTTCAATTAATAGATTTATATGATGAACTTTATTTTAATATTAGAGATGATGGCAAAGTTAAAAGAACATCAGGCAATGAAAATATAAAAGAAAAAGATGATTTAATTATAAAAGCTGCAAAACTACTACAAAAATACACTAATACTAATAAAGGTGCTGATATTAAGATAAATAAAAAAATCCCTATAGGTGCAGGTTTAGGTGGCGGCAGCTCAAACTGTGCTACAACTTTAGTTATATTAAATAAATTATGGCAAATAAATTTAAGCAAAAAAGAATTAATGAAACTTGGGCTGAGTTTAGGTGCGGATGTTCCTGTTTTTATTAATTGCAAAACAGCTTGGGCAGAAGGTATAGGTGATAAATTAGTGCCAATAAAAACAAATAGTAATTATTTTTTATTAATTTTTAGCAATAAATCTATTTCAACTAAAGAAATTTTCTCTCACCAAGCATTGACAATGACACCTCAAGAGTTGAAAATATCAAACTTTTATCAAAATAACTTAGATTTACATAACGATTGTCTTACAGCAGCTATTAGTATTCAAAGTGATATAAAAGAAGCACTTGACTGGCTAAATAACTGTGAAAATTATATAGGAGAAGCAAGATTATCTGGCACAGGGTCTTGTGTATTTATTGAGTTTAAAAAAAGAATTGAAGCGGAGAAATCATTAAAAAAAATACCAAGCAAATGGAATGGTTATGTTCAAAAAGCTATTGATAAATCACCAATTTATTGGGATGTCGCCAAGCGGTAAGGCAACGGGTTTTGATCCCGTCACACGCAGGTTCGAATCCTGCCATCCCAGCCATTTTTTTATTTGAATGAAAGATTAAACATATGTCACTATCTAGAATTATTAAAATATTTAGCGGTAACTCAAATAAAGAGCTTGCTAATGAGATTACTAAAAACTTAAACATACCTTTAGGTAGGGCTAATATTTCTTACTTTAGTGATGGTGAATCAAGAGTAGAAATCTTAGAAAATGTGAGGGGCTTTGATGTTTTTGTTGTTCAACCTACATGCCCGCCAAAACCAGCTAAAAATCTAATGGAGTTATTAATAATAGTTGATGCATTAAAAAGAGCATCCGCTAAGAGAATTACTGCTGTTATCCCATACTTTGGTTATTCAAGGCAAGATAGGCGCTCATATTTGTCAAGAGTTCCTATAACTGCAAAATTAGCAGCACAAATGATTGGTTCAGCAGGAATTGATAGAGTTTTAACTGTAGATTTACATGCTGATCAAATTCAAGGTTTTTTTGATATTCCAGTTGATAATATTTATGCATTTCCAATGTTAAGCAAAGATATTTTAGAAAAAAATTATGCTAATGTTGTTGTTGTATCTCCTGATGTAGGGGGGGTAGTAAGAGCAAGGGCTATGGCTAAAAAACTAAACGATGCAGAACTTGTTATCATTGATAAAAGAAGACCAGAACCAAATAGAATTACAGTAATGAATGTTATTGGTGAGGTTGAAGACAGAACTTGTATTTTAGTAGACGACATGGTAGATACTGCAGGTACACTGTGTCATGCTGCTAATGTATTAAAAGGTAAAAATGCCAAAAAAGTTGTAGCATACGCTACTCATCCTGTGTTATCAGGGGCGGCAATAGATAATATTAATAATTCTCAATTAGATGAATTAGTTGTAACTAATTCTATACCCTTAAGTGAAAATGCAAAAAAATCAAATAAAATAAGACAGCTTTCAATTGCTAATACTTTAGCAGAAATAATAAAACGCATCGGTTTAGAGGAATCTGTAAGCTCTTTATTTAATTAATAGTCTAAATCCATATTCTTATGTAGAGATATTCAAAGGTCTAAGTTTTTCAGCCATTTGGATAATATTTTTTGTTTGTTGCTAATATGAGTTAAGTTTTTTAATTCGCTTAATAAATAACCTATATCAGAAGCGGTATCCACATCAACTTTTTCGCTTAAAAATTTAATATTAATATTATGCTGTTTTAGATTTCTTGTTAATTGAAGCAAAGTTGTATTTTCACTATAAGTTACATTAGTAAAAACTCTTTTTTTAATATCTACTCCAGATGCAAAAAGATAAAATCCGCCATCTTTACTTTTGCCAATAATACAATTATTTTCATTTAATTTTAATATTGTTTTTTTAATAGTTGCTTTGTCTAATTGAGGGCTATCAGAACCAATTAAAATCACAAATTTATATTTTTTCTTCAGATAACAATATACATTATTTAATCTTTCTCCTAAGTTCCCTTCACCAGTCCATATAGTTTTATTATCAGACCATATAGCTAATTGTAGGGCGTTTTTTTCAGCAATAGCCCAGTAAGAATCTATCTTTAAGTCTATTATTTCTTTTATTAATTCTTTTATTGCATTTAAGCTTAGTTCATAAAATTTAATAGCCTTTTTATGACTTATATCTTTTGCTAATCTTGTCTTAATAGGACTTAGATTAGGAGTTTTTACAAAAGTAGCCAAAGCAATATTTATTTTATTTTTCGTAGTTTTTTCCATTCTGGGTATGCTTGTTTTAACCATAAATATTGGTGTATAAAAGTAGTTTTGAGCCAACCATGTTTTTTATATTTTCTACTACTGGTGTAAAGTTTAGTGTTAATAGCATGTAATTTAATATTATTTTGCCTTACTTGCCATACAAAGACATGGTCTTCGCCATAGCTCAGACTTTCATTATAAGAACCAGCTTTTTTAAATAGACTTTTCTTAATACAAAAGCCTTGATCACCAAAAGGTATTTTAAATACTTTAGACCTAAAATTAGCTCCCCATTCATTTATCTTTATTAATTTAATAGCATCATTTAAAAATCCAAGTTGGAAATATATAAGACAATCAGGGTAATAACGCATTGCTTTTAATAATTCGCTAACAGTATTCTCTGTAAATTTAGAATCAGCATGTAAAAACCACAAGTATTCACCACTTGCTTTGTTAGCCCCATAATTCATAGACTTTGCTCTACCAGCCTTGCTTATTAATAGTTTGATATTTTTTATTTTTAAAATATTATTATTTTCTTTATTATCTTTAGTGCTTACGAAAATTATTTCATTATTTTTAGCTAATTTTTTTAAATCAGGAATTAATTTTTTGTAAGTTAAATCATCTTTAGCTAATGGGATGATTATTGAAAGTTTAATCATTTAGTAAGCACAGCTAATAAATCTTTTTTATCTTTTGTTAAATATTCATAAGGTGTAAGTATGGCATCAGTTAGGGATTTACGATAATCTTCATCAATTTTTGCAATATCGGTTTCTAATAGTGCTAATAATAGTTTTTTAGCTTTATTAATACTTTCGCCATAGCGACTGATGACATCTTTTACACTTACATGATATTTTTCATCTTCCATCCAGCAATCATAGTCAGTTATTATGCATATTGTAGCGTAGCAAATTTGTGCTTCTCTTGCTAAATAAACTTCAGGCACATTACTCATACCAACTACATCACAACCAATAGAGCGAAAAAAATTACTTTCTGCTTTAGTCCCAAGTCTTGGACCATCTACACAAACATAAGTTTTATTAGTGTGTAATTTAATATTCATAGTTTGAGCTTTATCTTTAGCCCACGAGGTAATATTTTCACAAGTAGGGATTGCAGTGGATATATGGGCAGCAATACCATCGCCAAAAAAAGTTCGTTTTCTATTAGATTTTAGGAAGTCAATATATTGTGCTGGGACAACAAAATCTCCAGGATGGATATTTTCTCTAAGGCTACCAGCAGCAGAAAAACCTAAAATTTGTTTTGCTCCTAATTTTTTTAAAGCAAATATATTAGCTTGGTAATTTATCTCATGAGGTAAGTATTGATGATTTTCACCATGACGTGGTAGGAAAAGTATAGTTTTATCTTTATAATTTGCTTTTATTATACTGCTTGAAGGTTTACCGAAAGGGGTATCTATAGCTATTTTTTTAATAGTTTTTATACCTTCAATATTATATATACCTGTACCACCTATTATTGCTAACATAATATCTAGCTATGAACAGCAGTTAGAACTTACACATTCGCTACTACTGCTATCAGTATTTTTATTTTCAAAAGCACCATAATGAGTAGAAAAATCACCTTCTATATTGAAATATTTACTATATCTAGATAAAGTAAGTATTTTTGCAATATTGCCATTAATTGCTAAAGGTTTATTTTTATAAAACTTATGTTTATCATCTAAAGTAAAATTAGCACTCATATCATTAATAGTTCCTAAATAAGTTGCCTTATGCCCGTAATCTTCACTTGCATCTTCAAAATCACATTTAAAAGTCCTAATAGTAATAGAATAAAATTTTATACCTCTTACTAATTCTTTAATTCTTTTATCTTTAATATCAATAACATTTTTAGTTACTACTAGATAATCTAAAAAACCAGCTTTTTGTAATAATCTTCTAAAATCTTCAATATATAAAGCCCCACTTAAGCATTCACCATAAAGTAATTTATCATTAATTAAATGCTCTGGCACTCTTCTATCAGTAAAAACATCAGAGAAATATAATTCTCCTCCTGGCTTTAATATTCTAAATATTTCATTAAATACCTTGTTTTTACTTTCTGCTAAATTTATCACACAATTAGAAATCACTACATCTATTGAGTTATTTTCAATGCCTACAGCTTTTAAATCTTCAATATAAGCTTTAATAAAATTTATATTTGGTTTTTCGTAACCAAATTTATTCATATGATAATCAACATATTTATTGGCTATTTTTAGTTGATTTTCTGTCATATCAATACCTATAACCTTACCTTTACTTCCTACTAGCTGAGATACAATATAGGTATCCATACCAGTTCCAGAACCTAAATCAAGCACAGTTTTGCCTTTTAAAGCACTGGGAATAGGTGAGCCGCAGCCATAAAATTTATTTTTTATTTCACTATGAATATTAGCTAGATATTTTGCTAAATTAGGATTTGAGTTTTCAACATTACAACAAGCAGATGTTTTTAAATCATCTTTATTAGTTAAAATCTCACCATAATATTCTTTAACATTTTGAGTTATTTTATTCATTTTTATCCTTGTTATAAAATGGTATTAATAGCATTTCTAATAAATTAGTTTTAGCTGGGTTTTGATATTCTTTAAGACCTATAGTCATATTGTTATGACCTTTAGCAGGGCTTTTTTTATAGGTTTTAAAAACTTTGTCCCAGACTGATAAATTAAAACCAAAGTTAGAATTAGTTTCTGTTTTAATTACTGAATGATGGACTCTATGCATATCTGGAGTAACAATAAATAAACGGATGAAGGAATCTAATTTTTTAGGGATATTTATATTACCGTGATTAAACATAGCAGTTAAATTTAATAAAATTTCAAAAATAATAACGCCTTGATATGGCACACCAAATGCTAATATTGCTAAGCACTTTATTAAAACAGAAAGTATTATCTCTATTGGGTGAAATCTTAAGCCGGTAGTTACATCGTAATCTTGGTCTATATGATGTATTTTGTGTAATCTCCATAAAATAGGCACATAATGGAAAACCACATGTTGTATATAAATCAATAAATCAAGAATTATTATTGCAAAAACTATATGTAAATATGGTGGCATAGCTAAATGATGCAAAATACCTATTGCATTTGTTTGGGCATAAACAGCTACTCCTACAGTTGTAAATGGTATTAATAATCTTACTGCAAGGCTATCAAGTAATATTATTGAAAGATTTCTAAACCAACGAGTAGATTTTTTTACAGATAATTTTCGTTTTGGGATAATAATTTCAATAATAGCTATTAATGCAAACATTACTAAAAAAGACCCTAATCTTAATTCTATTTCATTAAACATTACACTAAAACTCCTGTACATGAGCTACCTGAACCAGCAGTGCAAGCATAGCAATGATCTGCTAGGGTAATGTTCTTGCTAATATCATTAAAATCTTTGATATTCCATATTGTAGTTTTTGACTTTAGGCTAAGGTCTAACATTTGGTTAAAATCACAATCATATATAACCCCATCCCAAGCTATGGACACAAGATTTTTACACATAACATTATCAATTGCTTGAGTATTAAAGTTATCCATTAGTAATTTCATATAATTATCATATTTATTATTGCGTTTCAGACTATGAGCATAACGATTAATAGGCATATTAGTAATAGTAAAAAGACTATTAAATTCTATGTTATATTTATCTTTCAGGCTTTTTTTATAATCTAGTTCTAATTGAAGTTGTTCAGGTGGTAGGTGCTCGCCTACAGGGTTGTATACTAAGTTTAGAATTAAATCACTGTCTTTTTTACCATAACCAATACTATTTAATATTTTTAAGGCTTTAATACTTTTATTAAAAACATACCTGCCCCGTTGCTTATTTACATTATCTTCTTCATAACAAGGCAGTGATGCAATTATCTCAACATTATTTTTTGCTAGAAATAAAGCTGTATCCTCTTGTCCTTTTTCTAAAAGAATTGTTAGATTACATCTATCTATGATATTTTTATTTAGCTTTTTTGAATTTTCTACAAAGTGCCTGAAATGTGGATTTAATTCAGGAGCACCTCCGGTTATATCAACAGTTTTAATACTTGGAGTTTTATTAACTAACTCTAATATTCTACTGATAGTTTTTAAGTCCATATTTTCTTCTCTTTTAGGTCCAGCTTCTACATGACAGTGATGGCATGCTTGGTTACACCTTTTGCCAATGTTTATTTGTAGAGTTGAAATGCTATTTCTTTTTATATATAGCTTATGATTACTTAAATTTTGAACAAATGTTGTGGTCATCTTCTTAGTTTATGGAATTTTTCTAACAATTTTAAAATAAATACTGGTGGGTGTTTCTTTTTCCATTCAGCTGCAACAAATTTATTTGCTTCTGTAAGTGTGGGATAGATGTGTATTGTTGCAAGTATTTTATTAAGATAATCACCACCCATTTTATGTTTTTCAATCAAAGCAACTTTTGCCTTAACTATAGCTGCTACATATGCTACTACTAATCCAACCGAGCCTGCTCCTATTATCACTAAGTTATAGTCATATTTTTTCATTTTATTGATTTTTTCCTAAGTAAATATAATGTCTTTTTTGCAATTATTGGAAAAATCCCAAGCAGGGCAAAAGCTAATAATAATGTTGGAGATAAAATATCAGATAGAGAATTTATCTTACCAATCTCTGTCCCAGCAAACACATATACTGCTGTGCCTGGCAACATACCTATTTGACTTATTATGTAGAATACACTTAACCTAATAGGCAATAATGCAGTTAATATATTTATTACAAAGAACGGAAATATTGGCACTAAGCGCAGTGCAAATAAATAAAATGTTCCTTCTTTTTTAAATCCTGCATTTAACTTTTTGAGATATTTACCGTATTTTTTTTGAATAGAATCATGTAATAAAAACCTTACCATTAAAAAAGCACAGCTAGCACCAATAGTACTAGCAAATGATACGATAATAAGAGCAGGTATAAATCCAAATAAAGCACCACCAAGTAAGGTTAAACCTGCAGCAATAGGTAGGGAAAATGCAGTTACTACTACATATAATATCCCAAAAAAGCTAAGCACTAATAAAGTATTATCGTTGTAATAGTTTGTTAATAGGCTTTGTTTGCTTTTAATATAATCAAGAGTAGCATATTGATCTAAGTCAAAAATAAAAAAAGCACCAATAACGCTAATTATTATAATTATTAGCAGTGTTTTTAATAATTTGTTACTCATAAATTCTAACTACATAATATAATTATCATTATATATTAGACTAATTTATAGAAATGCAAATAGTAAGTAAAAATGAAATGTATGCTATTGATAAATTTAGTATTGAAAATTTATCAATCTCAGCTCAAACCCTCATGGAAAATGCAGGCTCTGGTTCAGCAAACTATATTAAAAACAAAATACTAAAAAATAATCTTGCTGCTAAAGTAGCTGTCATTTGTTCACACGGCAATAATGGTGGTGATGGTTTTGTAGTTGCAAGATTGTTAAAGGAATTTGGGTTTTATGTTGATACATTTTTTATTGGAGATAAAGCAAAATTTAGTCCTGAGACTAAAAATAGTTTTAATGAATGCATAGAAAATTCTATTAAAGTTAGAACTACAGTGACTAATGGCTTTATAGATTACGATTTAGTAGTTGATGCAATTTTTGGTATTGGGGTAAAAGGGAATATAAAACCACCATTTTCAAATATTATAAAAATTATAAATAACACTGCAAAAAAAGTAGTAGCTTTAGATATACCAAGTGGATTAAATGTCGCTAATGGTGAGAGTGATTTATGCGTAAAAGCTCACTACACCTTGACTATGGCAGCTTACAAATACGGACATTTTTTAGGTTTAGGTAAATATTATTGTGGCAAGACCAAAGTTATTGATATTGGCATTCCAAAAAAAGTATATAAAAAATTACCTCCAAAAATAATATTAGCTAATTATGATAATGTTTTATTACCAACAAGAAATATTTGTGCTCATAAAACTGATTATGGAAAAGCCGCTATTATTGCAGGCTCAAAAGAGTTATCAGGAGCAGCTATATTAGCAAGTAAAGCTTGTCTTCACTCTGGTGCAGGTTTGATTTATCTTTATCATCCGCAAGGCTTAGATGATATATATTCAAGTAGTTTAACTGAGGTAATAACAAATAGTATTAGTGATTATCCTAAAGACATTGATAAAGATATTTTAACTAAAGATGTTTTATTAATAGGGCCAGGTTTGACTGCTAAAAAAGATATATTATTAAAATATTTTCTAAAAAACTGGGGCGATAAACCTCTAATAATTGATGCTGATGCAATTAATATACTAGCAAATAATTTAAAATTATTAAATAGTCTTAGAAATAAAAATGTTCTTTTAACACCGCATATTGGCGAATTTGCTAGATTAAACAATATTACAAACAATGAGTTGATTACTAATATTATTGAAGTTTTACAAATGTTTGTAGCTAGATATAAAATAAATATCCTCTTAAAAAGTTCTAGCTCAATTTTTATGAACCAAGATAAAACAGTAATTATCAAAAATGGTAATGATGGCTTAGCAACTGGAGGTTCTGGTGATGTTTTAGCTGGGATAATCACAGCTTTTTCTGCCCAAGGCTTAAACTTAGCTGATGCAGCAATATCAGGAGCTTATATCTTAGGCACTACAGCCGAGAGTTTAGCTAAAAAATACCATACTAATGCAATCACTCCAACAAGAATTATTGATAATATTTTTAAAATCTAAATTAATTTTTATGCTCAACTAAATCGGCAACTTTGACTTTATCGTATTTGGTAAACTTAAAAGGCTTTTTCTTCAAAATAGGTTTTGGTACATTATCTAAAATATTATTAAATTCTTCATCAGTTAACGATTCTACAAAAGCGGCAAATTCATCTGAGTTTGGGTTTTTAATGCAGTATTTTTTATACATCTTTACTATTGCTTTTAACATTGGTAAATAGGATTGTAATTCTTTGGTAGTTGACTCTTCCTCACTATCAATCCAAGCAATACCAATTTTATCAACGCCATTATGTTTTATTAGATTTGTTTTAAGTAATAACTCAATATCAAAGGCGAATTGACGCTCAATTAAATCTTTGGTCAAGTCTGATATTATGTTAGCACGAAAGCCCTTAAAGCCACATTGAGTATCAACAATATTATGCAGACAGGGTAGTAGTCTTTTCCACAAATAAATAAAAAGTTTACCTCTTTTATTTCTGTTTTCTTTTTTTATTACTATTGAGTTCCAACTGCGTCGTGAGCCGGTTACAGCTAGTTTGCCTTGGTTTAAAATAGGATTAGCTAAAAGTCCTATCTGTCCTAAATGGGTGGAGAGATCAGCATCAGTATAAATTACAATATGTCTTTTTGAGCTATTTTGTTGAACACTATGCCACATTCCATAAGCGATTGCCCCGCCTTTTTTACTATCATCAACACTTTTTAAACCTTGAACTGGTGGTAATTTTTGTTTTATGGCATCTTTTAGATATAGGACTTGGGCTTTATCTGCAAAATTATTTTTATCTATAATACTTTGAGCTATTTTGCCACTATTTTCAGGACAACCATCATCAACCACAATCAGCTGCCAGTCAATATTTTTATTATCAGCAAACAACCATTTAAGTTGTTCCATTTTAATGTTGAGAAAATCTTCACCATGAGGATGCTCACTAATTTTTCTTATCCTATTATGCTCTTTATAAACAGCAAAAACTACTGAGATGCTAAGAGGTCTTTTTATTCTATTGATAAAAATTTTAGATTTAGCAATTTTTAACGCTAATAAAATAAATATTAGCGATTCATCATTTTTTTTTATTAACTCTCTTTTTATATTATTTATTTCCGCCAAAGTATTATGCTGAGCTAATAAGGACTCGGCTGTTGTTGTTAGCAATTTGGAATGTTCTATAAGGCTAATAGATTTAGGGCTTGAACTGATTATTTTATCTATCATTTTAAAATTTCTACAATGTCTTGTGTTTAAATTATAACTTAAATAAAGTTTAATTATTGTTAACTGTTAATTCTCATTATAAAAAAAACAAGGCGGCGGTTTTTTGTTTTATTTTTGTATCAATAATAAAGACTTTCTTAGTATATTAAATTCGTATTTTTACTAAGTTGTTTCTCAAATATTATTTAGGAGTTTAACTAATCAATACCTTTATTTATTTAACTAATAGTTATTTAGTTCAGTATAATTTTAAAGTTCATCCATATGATTTTTAAATTTTTATATAGGGGATTGATATATGAAAAGAATTAAAATTGCAATTTTAAGTATTTTATTATTTGCTTTTTCAACATTTGCTCAAGATAAATTTATAGCAATTACCCAAATTGTTGAGCATCCAGCTTTAGATGCTACAAAAAATGGTGTTATTGATTATTTAAAAGAGGTTGGTTTTGTTGCAGGTAAAAATTTAAAAGTAGAATTTGAAAGTGCCCAAGGCAATATCCCAAATACAATATCTATTGCTAAAAAGTTTGTTGGTAAAAAACCTGATGCTATTATAAGTATAGCTACTCCTTCAGCTCAGGCTATATCGGCACAAACTAAATCAATACCACATGTATTTTCTGCTGTGACAGACCCTGTTGCTGCAAAAATTGTTCCAAGTTTAAAAAAACCTGGAGGTAATACTACTGGAGTATCCGATTTAACACCTATTGATAAGCATCTTGATTTAATAAAAGCGATAATGCCTAATATTAAGTCTTTGGGAGTTTTATATAATGCTGGTGAAACTAATTCGGTATCAATTATTAAATTAGTTGATAAATTTGCTGAGCAGTATGATTTAAAAATTATTAAATCTGTTGCAGTTAAAACAGCAGATGTATTAACTGCAGCCAAATCATTAGTTGGAAAGGTAGAAGCTATTTATGTTCCAACTGATAATACAATTGTTAGTGCTTTTGAGTCAGTAGTAAAAGTAGGTATTGATAGCAATATACCAGTTTTTGCAGGTGATACTTCAAGTGTAGAAAGAGGTGCAGTAGCAGCTCTTGGATTTAATTATTATGATGTAGGAATTCAAACAGGTAAGATTGTTGCTGCTATACTAAATGGTAAAAATCCAGGTAGTATTGATGTGCAGGGAGTGAATAAATCTGAACTTTTTGTAAACTTAAATTCTGCTAAAAAAATGGGTATTGAAATACCAAAAATATTACAGACTTTATCTAAAAAAGTAATAGAATAAGCGTGTCAGGTTTTGCATTAGCAGGAGCTTTTGAATTAGGACTCCTGTTCTCTTTAATAGCTTTTGCTGTTTATATATCTTTTAGAGTATTAGATTTTCCAGATTTAACAATAGATGGTTCTTTCCCATTAGGTGCTGCAGTAACAGCAATATTAATTGTATCGGGCTTTAATCCTTGGATTGCAACATTAATATCTATTGTTGCAGGGGCAATGGCTGGGTTTGTAACGGCATATTTATGTGTTCGTATGAAAATATTAAATTTGCTTGCTTCAATTTTGGTTATGATAGCTCTTTATTCTATTAATTTAAGAATAATGGGTGGGCCAAATATTGCACTACTTGGTGAGGTTACAATATTTGACCCAATGTTAGAATTTATAAAATCTATATTATATATTACTGGCATACCAGATTATTTTGCTTTAGTGTTTATTTTTGGAGCGATAATAATTATTGTTTTTTACTTATTAAAACTTTTCTTATATTCAGAATCTGGTCTTGCTATGCGTGCGGTTGGTATGAACAATAAAATGGCAAATGCCCAAGGGATAAATAGCAATATTTCAATACTATTAGGTATGTCTATATCAAATGCTTTGGTAGCTTTAGCAGGTAGTTTATATGCCCAATCACAAGGTATAGCTGATGTAACAATGGGTGTTGGTACTATTGTGTTAGGTTTAGCTTCTGTAATAGGTGGTGAGGCTTTGGTAAATACTAGGACAGTATTCAGAGCATTGGTTGCTTGTGTAGTAGGAGCGGTTGTTTATAGACTTGCTATTACTTTTGCTTTGGAATTAGACTTTTTAGGGTTTAAATCACAAGATTTAAATTTATTAACAGCAATATTAGTAACATTAGCAATTGTGCTTCCAAATATAAAAAAAGGTGCAGCTAAATAATGGTTAAATTTTCAAATATAAAAGTAGTTTTTGGACTAAATACCCCATTAGAGAACTTTGCTTTAAATGGAGTTGATTTAGATATTAAAAATGGCGAATTTCTAACAGTTATTGGTAGTAACGGGGCTGGTAAATCAACTCTTTTAAATGCTATTGCAGGTTATGTACCACTACACAGCGGAAAGATTGAAATAGACGGCAAGGATATTTCTAAATTAGCTGTCCATGAAAGATCAAGGGTTATGGGCAGAGTATTTCAAGATCCTTTAGCTGGCACCTGCGATAGACTTACTATTGAAGAAAATATGGCATTAGCTGCCAAGCGAGGTAAAAGTCGTTCTTATTTCAAAAGTGGTGTTGATAGCGATAATAAAGAAGAATTTAAGAAAATACTTAAGAGATTAGATTTAGGCTTAGAAAATAGATTAGAAGATATCATAGGTCTTTTATCAGGTGGACAAAGACAAGCTGTGAGTCTATTAATGGCAACGCTAAGTCCTATGAAAATATTATTATTAGATGAACACACTGCAGCATTAGACCCTAAAACTCAAGAATTTGTAATGCGGTTAACTCAAGAAATTATTGAAGAGTTTTCTCTTACTACTATTATGATTACTCATAGTATGAAACAAGCATTAGAGTATGGTAATAGGATGATTATGCTGCATCAAGGTAGGATAGCCTTTGATTTAAATAAAGAAGAGAAAAAAGGCAAAACAGTAAATGACTTATTAGATTATTTCACCCAGTTAAAAGGTGAAAAAATTGAAGATGATGCCTTGCTATTAGATTAATATATACTCATATTAATAAAAACAGCATAATTTTTGTTACTCAATGTAAAATAAACAATTTTTGTATATAGTCCAACTTGAACAAATATGATAATTTTTAATAAAATTAGTTTTTTTGTTTTTAAGATATTTTTTGTAAAAATACTTATTCAAGTAGAATT
This sequence comes from uncultured Thiotrichales bacterium, assembly GCA_964508055.1. Lineage (GTDB taxonomy): Bacteria > Pseudomonadota > Gammaproteobacteria > PS1 > Pseudothioglobaceae > CAZDRI01. Next base: position 27,578 of record CAZDRI010000007.1, on the reverse strand, counting down.
ATAAGTTTTTTGGAGTATTAGATGGCTTGGAATGACCCAAACAATCAAAAACCTTGGGGTAGTGGACAAAACCAAACACCACCAGAGTTAGATGAAATAATAAGAAAGTTAAAGTCTAAATTTGATAATTTATTTAAAGATATTAATAAGAATGTTATTGATGGAGGTAATGGTAGTGGTGATGATAATGGTAAAAACAATGCTAGAAGATTCAAAGGTATAGGTGTTTTTTTAGTTATTGCTGTTATTGTTTGGCTGGCATTTGGAGTATATATTGTAGGTCCTGCTGAAAAAGGAGTAGAGTTAAGATTTGGTAAATTTAGTGAAATAACTTCTGAAGGTCCACATTGGCACTTACCTTATCCTATAGAAACCGTAACAACAGTTAATGTTGCTCAAATAAGAACTGCTGACATTGGTTTTCGTAGTGGTTTAAATGCAAAAAATGTAAGAGTAACAGGTAACATTGGTTCAGAGTCTTTAATGCTTACTAAAGATGAAAATATTATTGATGCTAAATTTGCAGTGCAATATAGAATAAATGATGCAGTAGCGTATTTATTTAATGTTGTTAATCCAGATTTAACACTCAGGCAAGTATCTGAAAGTGTTATTCGTCAAGTTATTGGGAAAAACAATATGGATTTTATCTTAACTGAAGGTAGAACAGAAATAGCGCAGCAAATTGCAGAAGAAGGGCAAAAACTTTTAAATTTATATAAAACAGGTCTGCAGATAACAACTGTTAATATGCAAGACGCTCAACCACCAGAGCAAGTGCAATCAGCATTTTCTGATGCAGTAAAAGCCAGAGAGGATAAAGAAAGACTTATTAATGAAGCTGAAGCTTATTCTAATGATATCCTCCCAAAAGCAAGAGGATTAAGCGCTAGAATTATTGAAGAAGCAAAAGCTTATAAATCTCAAGTTATCTCAAAGGCTGAAGGTGAGGCTCAAAGGTTTGACAAAATTAGAGTAGAGTTTGAAAAGGCTCCAGCAGTTACTAAACAACGCCTTTATTTAGAGACTTTAGAACAGGTGTTTATGAGAACAACTAAGATTATTATGGATTCTAATAGTAATAGTTTAATGTATTTACCTTTAGATAAGATTTTATCAACTAGTAATGAAGACAATAAAAAAGTAGCAGAGCCAGTCCAAAAAAATCAACAAAGCCAAGAAACACAAAATAAAAGACCAAATTTAAGAAACCTGTTTAGAAATAGGGAGACAAGATAATGTTAAAGAAATTAATATTTATATTAGTCATAGTGTTGGTAGGAATTACTAGTTCAGCGCTTTATATTATTGATGAAAGACAAGCCGCTATTAAATTTAGGCTTGGAGAGGTTGTGGCTGTTGAAACTGAACCTGGCTTATATTTTAAAGTTCCTTTTATTAATAATATCCGTAAATTTGATAAGAGAATGCAGACTTTAGATGCTAGACCAGAAAGATTTTTAACAAGCGAGAAGAAAAATGTTGTTGTTGATTCTTTTATTAAATGGCGTATTGAAGATGTAAAAAAATTCTATACATCAGTAGGAGGCGATATTGACCTTGCAAATTTGAGATTATCACAAATTATTAAAGATGGCTTAAAAAGTGAATTTTCTAAAAGAACTATCAATGAAGTTGTATCTGGGGAACGAACTGAAATTATGACAAATATAACCAGACTCGCTAAAACTAATGTAAAAGAATTTGGGATTAAAATTATTGATGTTAGAATTAAAAGGATTGATTTATCAAGAGAGATTAGTAATTCAGTATATAGAAGAATGGCAGCAGAGAGAGAAAGAGTAGCAAAAGAATTACGCTCTGAAGGTGCGGAAGAAGCAGAAAAAATCCGTGCAAATGCGGATAAAGAAAGAACAATTATTTTAGCAAATGCCTATCGTGATTCTGAAAAAATACGCGGTGATGGTGATGCTAAATCAGCAAACACTTACGCTGAAGCTTATAATAAAAATAAAGAATTTTATGATTTCTATCGTAGTTTAGAATCTTATCAAAAATCTTTTACTGATAAAAAAGATATGATAATTCTAAATCCAAATTCAGATTTTTTCCGTCATTTTAATCCTGAAAAGTAATGTATGGTAATTTCTAACAATTATTATAAATTTTTGCAAGTTTTTAAGAAATTAGTTAATAATAAAGGTTCCCATATATGAGTTGGCAACTGCCAGAAGGCATAGATGAAATTGTTTTTGAAAAAGCATTGTTATTAGAAAAAATAAGAAGAAAACTATTAGATAAATATATAGCTAATGGTTATAAATTAGTTATACCACCAATGCTTGGTTTTTTAGAATCGCAATATTTAATTTCTGAAACTTTAGATTTAAAGACTTTTAAGGTAGTAGACCAATTTACAGGTAAAATGATGGGTATTCATGCTGATACTACCCCTCAAATAGCGAGAATAGATGCAAAATATTCTAATAAATCTGATGTATCTAAATTTTGTTATATAAACCCTATCCTGCAAACAACTAAGGACGATTTTTATAGTAGTAGAAGCTTTCTCCAAGCAGGTGCTGAGATATATGGACTTAAATCATTAGCTGCAGATTTAGAAATTGTAAAACTTATGTTAGAGTCAATAGCAATTATTGGCTATAAAGACACTGTGCTAAATTTAGGGCACATTGGTATTTTTAATGCCATCATAAATGAAGAAAATTTAGCTGCAATTAAAATAAGTAAGTTAAGAGATATATTCCAAAGAAAATCATTACCTGACCTAGAGAATTTTTTAGCTAACAATGATTTAAAAATTAACAAAGAACTTAAAGAATTGATTCTTTTAGAAGGTGATGAGAATGTTATAAAAAAAGCAAAGCAATTATTTAAAAATATTAAAAGTGCAATAAAAGCAATAAATGAGTTAGATGATTTTATAAAAATTATAAAGCCGCTTCATAATAACTTATATTTTGATTTGGCTGAGTTGAAAACATACGAATATCATAGTGGATTAATATTTTCTATTTATCATAATGATTTTTCCAAAGCTATAGCTCAAGGTGGTAGATATAATAAATTAAGTGAAGAATACGGCAATTATCCTAGAGAGGCAACAGGCTTTTCTTTGGATTTAAAATTTTTAGTTGAGCGTTTGAATAAGGATTTAAAGTGACAAAAAATGTAGCAATTATAGGCACTCAGTGGGGTGATGAAGGTAAAGGCAAGATAGTTGATTTAATTACTGATAGAGTAAAAGCTGTAGTAAGATTTCAAGGTGGACACAATGCTGGACACACATTAGTAATAAATGGTAATAAAACAGTTTTACACCTTATACCATCTGGGATATTAAGAAAAAATGTTAAGTGCCTAATAGGACATGGGGTAGTGGTCTCTTTATCAGCGCTATTAAAAGAGATTAATGAATTAGAGCAAGCTGGTGTTGATGTTAAATCAAGATTAAAAATCAGTCAGTCTTGTCCATTAATACTACCTATACATATAGCATTAGATAATGCAAGAGAGGCAAAGTTAGGAAAAAAAGCTATCGGCACTACAGGTAATGGGATTGGTCCTAGTTATGAAGATAAAGTTTCAAGAAGAGGCTTGAAAGTTGGTGATTTATTAAATGAAAAAATATTTGCTGAAAAATTAAAAAAAGTTATGGAATATCATAATTTTATTTTAAAAAATTACTATGATGCGGATGAAGTAAGCTATGAAGAAACTTTAACTGAAGCAATAACACAAGCAAAGCTCATAAAAGATATGATTTATGATGTTACTAAACAAATACACAATACACTAGGTAAAGATAATATTTTATTCGAAGGGGCACAAGGAACATTATTAGATATAGATCAAGGCACCTATCCTTATGTTACTTCATCTAATACAACTGCTGGCAGTGCAGCATGTGGTAGTGGTGTTGGTATTAGAGATATTAATTTTGTTTTAGGAATTGTAAAAGCATACACCACAAGAGTTGGTAGTGGGCCATTTCCAACCGAGTTGTTTGATGATATTGGTGATACATTAGGCAAAATAGGGCATGAGTTTGGTGCCACAACTGGCAGAAAAAGACGCTGTGGTTGGTTAGATATGGTGTTACTTAATAGGTCTTTTAAAATTAATAGCGTAAGCGCTATATGCCTTACTAAATTAGATGTTTTAGATACTTTAGAAACTATTAAAATTTGTACCTCGTATAAATTAAATGGTGAAAATATAGATTACATACCTGCAAATATTGAAGATTTTGAAAAATTAAAACCTGAATACATAGAACTACCAGGATGGCAAGAAGATACAACTAAGATAAAAGTTTTTGCAGAATTGCCTAAAAATGCTAAAGATTATGTTAAAAAAATATCAGAATTAAGTGGTGTAGATGTTGATATTATTTCCACTGGCGCAGATAGAGAGCAGACAATAATACGCCGCAACCCTTTTGAATAAAATGCTTATATATGTTTGAAATTAAAGATCCATACTTTAAAAGAGAATCTTTAAAATATAAAAATCCAATACCGAGTAGAGAATACATTCTTTCAGTAGTATCTGATAAAAAATATACTAAAAATGAACTTTTTGATATTTTGACTTTGGAAGAAAACCAAAAAAAAGCTTTTAGTCAAAGAATTGCGGCGATGATTCGTGATAAACAGCTTAGTTTAAGCAGTAAAAAAGAAGTTTGTTTATATGATAAAAACAAAACTTTTATTGGAACAGTAATAGCTACTACTAAATCTTTTGGTTTTGTGAAATTAAAAAATAAAGATTGCAGGGATTTAAAATTATCATCCAAGCAAATGCAATTAGTATTCCATGGTGAAGAGGTAAGAGTAAGGGTTTTATCTTCAAAATCATCAAGATTAGAAGCTGAAATTGTTGAGATAATTAAGAGAACAGAAACATTAGTAGGAAGGCTGCATTTAGATAAAGAAGAAAGTTATATAGTTGTAGATGACGAAAGAATAAAGCATATTGTTTTTATTAAAGATATTGATAGCAGTAAATATCAAAATGGACAAATGGTCATTGTCAAAATCATTAAATATCCAAGTTTTAAAGAAGTAGCAGAAGGTAAAATTATTAAAGTTTTAGGCGAATATTTAGGTGAAGGTATAGAGATTGAATCTGCTATTCACAAACATAATATCCCCTATATTTTTTCTGATGAAACTTTATTAGAAGTTAAAAATATCAATAGTGAAATTTCAATAAAAGATAAAAAAGATAGAGTTGATTTAACCAATCTAAATTTTGTAACAATAGATGGAGAAGATTCTAAAGATTTTGATGATGCAGTTTATACAGAAATAACTGCTGACGCTTGGAAATTATGGGTAGCAATTGCTGATGTGTCGCATTATGTAAAACCTAACACCTTACTTGATAAACAAGCCTTTGAAAGGGGTAACTCAGTATATTTTCCTAATAGAATTATTCCTATGCTGCCAGAGAAGTTATCTAATAATTTATGTTCATTAAATCCAAATGTTGAAAGGTTAGTAATGGTATGTGAAATGAAAATAAATTTTACAGGTGAGTTATTAGAATATAGCGTATATGATTCAATAATAAAATCTAAAGCCCGTATGACTTATAGTGAAGTAAGTCAAATATTAGAAGATAATTGTAAAAAGCTAACTAAAAAATATAAAAATGTAATTGAAAACCTAAATGCACTTTATGGACTGTATAAAAGTTTGCGAATAGCAAAATATAAAAGAGGAGCTCTTGATTTTGAAAGAACAGAAAGTCATATATTATTTAATGATAAGGCGAAAATAGCAAAGATTGTTGCTACAGAAAGAAATAACGCTCATAAAATTATTGAAGAATGTATGGTTTTAGCTAATAGAGCTATAGCTAAGTATTTAATAGAAGAAAATGCAGAATTTTTACATAGGTCACACCCAAAGCCAAAAGCAGAAAAGATATTAGCATTAAAACAGTTTTTATCAGCTTTAGGTTTGACTATGGGTGGAGATAAAGAGCCAGCATCAAAAGATTTTGCTAAAGTTTTAAAAAAAATAAAAGGTAGAATTGATGAAGATATTATCCAGATTGTAATTTTACGCTCTATGCAGCAAGCTTACTATAGTCCAGAGAACATAGGGCATTATGGTTTATCTTTAAATGAATATACCCACTTTACTTCACCGATAAGGCGTTACTCTGATTTATTAGTGCATAGAGCTATTAAAAATACTTTTAAAAATAAAAGTAATAAACTTGATTTTAAAAATATTGGCGTGCATCTTTCAGTAACAGAAAGAAGAGCAGACGAAGCAACGAGAGATGTAGAACAATGGTTAAAATGCGAATTTATGAAAGATAAGATTGGTGAAAAATTTATAGGATTAATTGTTGGAGTGCATTCCTTTGGTTTATTTATTGAACTTAAAAAAGTGCTGGTTGAAGGTCTATTACATGTTAAAGATTTAAAAAATGATTATTTTGTTTTTGATGAGATACATCATAAATTAGTAGGGAGGCATTCTAATAAAATCTATAAATTAGGTGATGAAGTTAAAATACAAGTAGCTAATGTTAATTTAGAAGATAGAAAAATTGATTTTGTTGCAGCGCATTAAAATTGATTTTGTTGCAGCGCATTAGTATTTATATTAAGAGATAAAAGTATGAAATTAAAAATAAATGTTGTTGATGCTTTCACTGAAACTCAATTTGGCGGTAACTCTGCAGCTGTTATTATCACTAAAGATTGGCTCAAGGACAATTTAATGCAGTTAATCGCTTTGGAGAATAATCTTGCTGAAACAGCATATTTAGTAAAAGTAAATGATGACCACTATAAAATCCGCTGGTTTTCACCAACAAAAGAAGTTGAATTTTGCGGTCATGCAACTTTAGCGGCAGCATTTGTTATTTTTAAACAAAACCCACAATTAAAAAATATAACAATTTATGCTAAAGCAGTTGGTTCAATAATAGCCACAAAAACTACAGATAATTATATTGAAATGGCTTTTCCTAATAGAAAACCAGAACCTGTTGCTAATATAGCTGTAGATTTATTGTCTGGTTTATCTATTAAACCTAGTGAAGTTTTAATCAACAGTCAAGCATATTTTGCAGTATATAAAAATGAAACTGATGTTATAAATGTAAAACAAAATAAAGAATATCTTAAAAAACTTGCCCCACATAGTGTAGTGGTCACAGCTAAATCAACAAAATATGATTTTGTATCAAGATATTTTTGTGGAGATGAAGATGCAGTTACTGGTTCTATCCATACTGGACTTGCTCCATTTTGGGCGGAAAAACTTACTAAAACTAAACTCATTGCTTATCAAGCTTCAAGTAGAGGAGGGGTATTACTATGCCGAGTTAATGGAGCTAAAGTTTTTATAGCTGGTAAAGCTATTCCTTATCTTGAAGGCTATATAAATGTGTAAATACAAGACATGTTAAGACCATTGCGAAATAGCTTATTGGGGATGGAGTTTGAGGAAGGGGAGATATATTGTTTCTTAACTTATTGATTTTACTCCCCTTCCTCATACAAACAACTTGGGTAAAGATGTTGTGAAATGTGCTTTTTACATTTTGCAACACTCTTATGTTATACAAAAAACAACAATTTTATTATCAACCTAAGTCTTATTAGTTTTATTCAAAGTATAAAAAATTAACACAGTATAATATCCAGCTATGATTAAAAAGTTAGTAATTATTGGTGTTGGGCTAATAGGAGGCTCTTTAGCAAAAGCATTAAAAAGTAAAAAAGCTGTTAGCAAAATTACTGGCTACTCTCGCAGTGAAACCCATCTTCAACAAGCAGTTAATTTAAAGATAATTGATGATTATAGTTTAGATATTGCTATAGCTATGGATAATGCTGATGTAATAGTTATAGCTACACCAGTTCAAAGTTTTGCAGCTATTTTTAAAGATATTAAACCTTATTTTAAGCCAAATATGGTACTAACAGATGTTGGTTCTACTAAAGGCAGTGTTATTAAAATGATAAAAGGTGTCTTTGGTGATATACCTAAAAACTTTATTCCTGCACACCCAATAGCTGGAAAAGAAAAAAGTGGGGCTCTAGCAGCAGATGGAGCTCTTTTTAATAATAGAAGGGTAATTCTTACTTATCATAAAAATGCAACAGATAAAGCTATAAAAGAAGTAACAAAAATGTGGCAAGATACAGGTGCTATTATTGAGACTATGAGTGTTAAAAAACATGATGAATTATTAGCAATGACTAGTCATCTACCTCATTTATTATCATTTAGTTTGATGAATTATTTAACTGATAATAATCCTAATGCTTATGATTATGCAGCAGGAGGATTTAAAGATTTTTCTAGAATAGCATCTTCAGATAGCATTATGTGGAGAGATATTTTTATTAACAATGATAAGGCTTTATTAAAAGAAATAGCAAAATATCAAAAATCCTTAGCAAATATAGCTACTCTTATTAAAAATAAAGATACAACTAAATTAGAACAGGAATTGTTAAGAGCAAAACAATTGCGCGATAATTGGATAGAAAATCATGGCGATAGTTAGCTATGTAATAAAACCAAGTGATACTCTAAGAGGTGATATAAAAGTTCCAGGAGATAAGTCAATATCTCACAGAAGTATTATTTTAGGAGCAATTAGTGAAGGTACAACTCACATAACAGGTTTTCTAACAGGAGAAGATAGTCTTAGAACTCTACAAGCTTTCAGAAGTATGGGCATTAAAATTGAAAGAGATAACGATAAAGTAGTTATTTATGGTAAAGGTTTATATGGATTAAAACAGCCTAAAAATGCTCTTAATTTAGGTAATTCTGGCACAGCTATGCGTCTTATCGCTGGGCTTTTAAGTGCTCAAAAATTTAATACTACTTTAATTGGTGATGAGTCTTTATCAAAAAGACCAATGATGCGCATTATTAAACCTTTAGAAATGATGGGGGCAAAAATTAAATCTAATAATGGTATGCCTCCACTTGAAATTATTGCTAATAATAAGTTAAAAGCAATTAAATATGATATGCCAATTGCTTCAGCTCAAGTAAAGTCTGCAATTATATTGGCTGCACTTTATGCTAAAGGAGAGAGTGTTATCACAGAAAAAGCTGTAACTAGAAATCATAGTGAGATGATGTTACAAGGATTTGGCTATGATATTAAAGTAGCTGATAATAAAATTAAAATAAAAGGCGGTGATAGACTTAAAGCAACTCAAATTATTGTGCCTGCTGATATTTCATCAGCTGCATTTTTTATGGTAGGTGCAACTATTGCTAAAAAATCACAAATAACTCTAAAAGCAGTTAATGTTAATCCTACTAGAACAGGAGTTATTGATATTTTAAAATTAATGGGAGCTGATATTAGTGTTATAAATAAAACTAAAATAGCAGGAGAAGAAGTTGCTGATATTTGTGTTAAATCAGCAGACCTAAAAGCAATAACCATACCTAAAAAGTTAGTTCCATTAGCAATTGATGAGTTTCCAGCTATTTTCATAGCTGCAAGTTGTGCTAAAGGTAGGACAATACTTAGAGGAGCAAAAGAATTAAGAGTAAAAGAAAGTGATAGGATTCAAGTTATGGCAGATGGCTTAGCAGAACTTGGAATTAAGACAGAAGTATTAGATGATGGTATAAAAATTTATGGCTCGCAATTTAAAAAACAAACTAAACCAATAGATTCTAATCATGATCACCGCATATCTATGGCTTTTGCTATGGCTGGCTTAGCATCAGGTTATGAAATACAAATTAATGATTGTGCTAATGTCAAAACATCATTTCCAAATTTTATAGATTTAGCAAAGCAAGCAGGATTAAATATCAAAGAAATATAAAGATAATCTTTACCTAAGTTGTTTATTTGGGGAAGGAAAGCTATATCAATATGTTACAAAACTTAACCATTTTATCCTTACCCAAACCCCAACCAAATATTGTTTAATAAAATGGTATTGTATAGTAAAAAACCACTGCATTTTACTATCTAATGAGTTTGTCTTAAGCTATAAATAGAAAATTAATTTCCATATATAAAAATAAATAGTTAGAATATTAACTTTTACTAATATTGCTAACAATGATAAAAATAACAAAAGAAGCAGAAAAATATATCGCTGATTTATTTGCCCAACAAAGTGAAAAAAACTTAGGCTTAAAAATAACAATTGACAATCCAGGTACAGCTATGACTAAAATAAATTTTGATTTTTGTATTCCAAAAGATTTAAGCAGTGATTATAAATCATACAATTATGAAGGATTTAGTGCATACATTGCTGAAAATATCCAAGAGTATTTAAAAGATTCTGAAATTTTAATGAGTGATAACAATGGAGGTAAAGGACTTACTATTTCAGCCCCAAATGCTAAAGGCAAACCCCCAGCAGAAGATGCTCCAATTAAAGATAAAATTGCTTACACTGTAGCTAATGAAATAAGTCCACAACTTGCGTCTCATGGCGGTTTTGCTGAAGTTATAGAAGTTACTGATGATATGATTGTAGTGTTGAATTTTGGTGGTGGTTGTCAAGGATGCAGTTCAGTTAAAGCTACTCTTAAAAATGGAGTAGAGGCACAACTTAAAGCAAAATACCCTGAGATTAAAGAGGTTAGAGATGTAACTGACCACTCTCAAACAGAAAACGCATATTATAAAAATTAATTTTTTATACTCTTAAGTTATTAGCTTTACCCTTTCTTTTGGAAAAATAACTGTAAAACAAGAGCCAGAATCAACCTTACTTTCTATTTGTAAGGTAGCATTATGGCGTTTTGCAATATATTTACTAATTGCAAGCCCAAGACCGCTACCTTCTTTAGATTTGTTTACTTGATAAAAACGCTCAGTTAAGTGTTTAATATTAATCTCATCTATTCCTATCCCATAATCTTTAACACTAAACAATGCTTTTTTATCAGCTAATATCTGCCATTTTATTTCTATTTTAGTATTGGCTTTATTATGAAATATTGCATTATAAATAAGATTATTACATAAACTTTCTATTTCGTCTTCACAACCTATGAGCATTAACTTAGGGTCTGATGTAACATTTATATCATTTTTATTAATTATTTCTTTATATTCTAAACATATACTATTAATAATTTTGCTCACATCTATATTACTATTATCATTTTTACTTAAATTAGTAGATTCAAGTTTAGATAAAGTAAGTAGTTCTGTAATAATATCGTTTATTTTTTCAGCTTTTTTATATGATGTGCTAACTGCTTTAGTAAGAGAATTAGGTAGTTCTTTAGAATTTTTCATTATTTCTAAATAGCCACTAATAACTGTAAGAGGAGTGCGAAGTTCATGAGATGCATTTGAGATAAAGCTATTACGCATTTCATTTATATGTATTCTTTCACTAATATCTCTAACGATTATTAGCTTTAATTCTGAATGGATATTTATAGCTTGTGCTACAAGTTTAATTTCACTTGTTAGCGGCGAGTCAAATTCTATAGTATTGTTTTTATTTTTATTTATTAGATTAACAAAATTTAGCTCACGAATTAGATTTATAATTAATATGCCTTTGTCTTTTTTGTTTATACCTAGTAAATTAGTTGCTATTTTGTTATTCCATTCAATTCTATTATTATTTAACAATATAATTGCATAAGGCAGATTTTTTACAATATTTTTAAATCTTTTTAATAGAGTTTTTATTAATTTTTTTCTATCATCATTAACTTTTTTAATTGTTAATATTTTTATTATAATATCTTCCCAAATGCCACGACTATCAGGTATGTGTTTTTTATCTGCACCATTTTTAAGCCAAAGTTGTAACTGTGTTACTTTATATAAAACCCAAGATAAATACCCAATAGTAGCCAACAAAACAGCTATAACCCACTTTCCTGTGAGCAAAAATATAATAATAATTATGCTTAATAAAATAGCAATATGGTGTTTTTCAATAACTTTCATGTCAGTTTATTTTGTTTTGTCAAACAAATAACCAATACCATGCATACTTTGTATTAACTTATCGGCATTATATGGCTTTAAGGTATTTCTTAGTCTTAATATATAAACATCAACAGTGCGCTCATCTATTACTGCATTTTGACCCCAAACAGAATTTAATATTTGATTTCTAGTAAATATTTGCTCTTTATGTTTTATAAAAAAGCAAAGTAGTTTAAATTCAGTTTTAGCAATTTTGATTAATTTTTCATTAATTTTTAATGAGCATTTTTTTAGATTGATAGTAATATTGTCATACTTTAATTTTGCACCTTTATTAATACCATAAGTTCTTCTAAGTAGTGCCATAATTCTAGCATTTAGTTCTTTGAGTTCAATAGGCTTTACCATATAGTCATCAGCACCAGTTTTAAGACCTTTTATTATGTCTTCAGTGCTAGATTTAGCAGTTAACATAATTATTGGTAGTTGTTTGAAAATAGCAGTTAATCTTACTCTGCTTATTAAATCAATACCATTACCATCAGGTAACATCCAATCTATAATAAGCAAATCTGGATTTTTATCTGTGATTTTCTCAAAGGCTTTTTTTTTAGTTTTAGCGGTTATAACTTTATATTTGTGAAATTCTAAAAACAATTTCATCATTTTTAAAATTGCTTTATCATCCTCTACAATTAAAATTTTAACCATAGATAGGTTTATTTTTTATTTATGTATCTTTTAGTGATTTTTTTATTACTAATATGACGGACATCATCACCTTTAATTAAATATACTATATATTGATTTAAATTGTTAGCATGAGAGCCAATTCTATCTAAAGCTCTAGCACACCAAGTAACTCTTAATATATTTTTGATATTTTTACTATCTTCCATCATATATGTTATTAATATACGAGAAATTTTATTAAACTCATCATCAATCTTAGTAGATTTATTCATGTTATTTATTGCTTGTGTTAAATCCATTCTAGTAAATGCTTCTAAGGAATTGCTAAGTATTATTCTTACCTTATTGCCAAAATCAGTTAATTCATTATAAAGTTCGGTATCTTCATTTTTTTTTATAAGTTTTACCGTATATTCAGCTATATTCTTAGATTCATCACCAATTCTTTCTAAATCAGTAACAATTTTCATAATAGTAACTATTAAGCGTAAATCTCCAGCAGCAGGCTGCCTTTTTACTATAATCTGAGTACATTTATTATCAATTTCTACTTCCATTTTGTTTATTTTTTCATCAAAATTAGTAACTTCAGAAGCTAGTTTCATATTTGTTTTTACAAGTGATTTAATAGCATTTTTAACTTGAGATTCAACCAAACTTCCCATTTTAATAATGCTATTTTTAATATCCTCAATTTCTTCATTGTATTGGTGTAATGTATGTTGTTGTTCTTGCATCTATAAATCCTTTTTTTAGCCAAATCTACCAGTTATATAGTTCTCAGTAAGCTGATGTTCTGGGTTAGTAAAAACTTTATTAGTGTCATCTATCTCAACTAAATATCCTAAATGAAAATAAGCTGTGCGGTGTGATACCCTTGCAGCTTGTTGCATTGAATGGGTTACAATAGCAATAGTATAATCCTTGCTTAATTCTACCATTAATTCTTCAATAAGTGCAGTAGAAATAGGGTCTAGTGCAGAAGTAGGCTCATCCATTAAAATAACTTCTGGATTTATTGCTATAGTTCTCGCTATACATAATCTTTGTTGTTGACCACCAGAAAGCCCAGTTCCAGGTTTATGCATAATATCTTTAACTTCATTTAAAAGACCTGCTTGAGTTAGGCTTTTTTCCACAATTTCATCTAATTCTATTTTATTTTTTGCTAAACCATGTAAACGCACACCGTAAGCAACATTATCATAAATTGACTTAGGGAAAGGATTAGGTTTTTGAAATACCATACCTACCCTAGCTCTAAGTAAAACAGGGTCTTGCTTTTTAGTATATATGTTTTTACCATCTAATTCTACAGTGCCATCAACTCTACAAATATCAATAGTGTCATTCATTCTATTTAAGCATCTTATATAAGTTGATTTACCGCACCCTGATGGACCTATCATAGCAACAATTTGATTTTTACCTATATCAAGATTAACATCAAATATGGCTTGTTCTTCATCATAAAATACATTCAAATTACGAGATGATATTATAGGATTTTTTACAAAAGGTTGACCAACAGTTTTGCCAAGTTCAACATCAAATTCTTCACGTTTAATTTTATTTTCACTCATAATATTCTATTACCATTTTTTTTCAAATTTCTTGCGCATTATTATTGCTATTAAATTCATCAAAATTAAAAAAGCTAATAAAATTATAATGGCTGCTGAAGTCCTTTCAGTGAATGCTCGTTCTGGGCTATCACTCCACAAATAAATTTGCACAGGCAGAACTGTTGAAGGGTCTATTATACTTGCTGGTACATCCATAACAAATGCTACCATCCCTATCATAAGTAATGGCGCAGTTTCACCTAACGCTCCTGCCATACCAATAATGCTACCAGTCAAAATTCCAGGCATTGCATATGGTAGCACATGATGAAAAGTAGTTTGCATATGTGATGCTCCTACGCCTAATGCCGCTTCCCTAATTGATGGAGGCACTGATTTTATTGAAGCACGAGATGCAATAATAATTGTTGGTAAGGTCATAAGTGTTAATACCAAACCACCTACTAATGGCACTGAACGCGGCACACCAAAAAGACTAATAAATACTGCTAAGCCTAATAATCCAAAGATAATTGAAGGAACTGCTGCTAAATTATTAATGTTAATTTCAATTAAATCAACCCAGCGGTTATTTTTGGGCGCAAATTCCTCTAAATAAATAGCAGCAGCAACCCCAATTGGGAAAGATAATAGCATTGTTACTATCATTGTTAATATTGACCCTACTAATGCCCCTTTAATACCTGCTTGCTCTGGCTCTCTAGAATCACCAGCCGTAAAAAACACTGTATTAAATCTTTTTTCTAAGCGATTATCAGCTACTAACTTATCTATCCATCTTAATTGAAAATCTTTAATTCTCCTATCAGCTTCTGGTATGTTTCTATTGATATTACCCTTCATAAAAACATCAACATCATCTTTAGCTAAAAGCCATAATGATTGCACACTTCCTAATAATTCTGGGTTAGCTATTACTTTATCACGAAGTTCATATTGAGCACCGCTGCTTACTAATTGTTTTAGTGCTCGTTTTTGTTTTCTGCCTTTAGCATCTGGGAACATTTTTTTTAAAGCATTGCTAATTATTTTAGAATAATTTGCATTAAATAATTCTTCTTTAGTTGGTCTATCTTTTAAACCTAATACACTAGTATCAAGTTCAATGTCTAAATTAATATAAGTTTGCTGAAACGCAGGAAATCCATTATATGTTATATTAGCCAACAAAATAAATAAAAACACAAAACTTATAGTAATAGATGCTAAGCCATAGAATTTAAGACGTTTTTCTTTTGCGTATCTTTTTGCCAAACTTTTTTTAATTATTTTTGTAGTTTCAGTCATTATATTTCTATTCGTATTGTTCGCGATACTTGCGAACTATGTAAAGTGATATTATATTTAATATTAAAGTAACTACAAATAACATTAATCCTAATGCAAATGCTGCTAAGGTTTTAGCGCTATCAAATTCTTGGTCGCCTGTAAGTAAAGTCACAATTTGCACCGTTACTGTTGTTACTGCTTCTAATGGATTTACAGTTAGATTTGCAGCTAATCCTGCTGCCATAACTACAATCATAGTCTCTCCAATTGCTCGAGATGCTGCTAATAATACTCCTCCAACAATTCCTGGTAAAGCTGCGGGTATAAGCACTTGTAATATGGTTTCTGATTTAGTTGCACCCATACCGTATGAACCTTCACGCATAGAATAAGGTACTGCTGATATAACATCATCAGATAATGAAGATACAAAAGGGATAATCATTATTCCCATAACTAAACCAGCAGCTAATGCACTTTCAGAGGATGGATTTAAGCCTATTGTTTCTCCTAAATTACGGATAAAAGGAGCTACAGTAAGAGCTGCAAAAAAACCATATACTACTGTAGGTATTCCAGCTAAGATTTCTAATATAGGCTTAACATAAGTTCTAAATTTTGCTGAGGCATATTCCGATAAATATATTGCCGTTAAAAGCCCTAAAGGCACTGCAATTATAAGAGCAATTAAAGAAATTAATAAAGTACCGACAAATAAAGGAATAGCACCAAAACTACCAGACCCCCCTACTTGGTCTTCACGAATTGCCTCTTGTGGACTCCAATGAGTACCAAACATAAAATCAAAAGGATTAACTTTAGTAAAAAACTGAATTGATTCAAATACTACTGAAAACACAATGCCTATTGTGGTAAAAATAGCAATTGTGGCACAAGCTAGCATGATCCATAATATTGTTTTTTCTACTAAATTACGAGCCCTAATCTCAGGTTTGCTCATACTTAAGCCAACAAATAACCCAATTACAGCTAGGCTAATAATAGCTGCAATTTTTATACTTTCGCCAAGATTTAAATAATGAAGATATTTTGCACTAGCTAAACGCTTTAATTCATCATTGGTAAAGCCTCCATTACTAGCAAGGTTTTTAATTTCATTAATAAATAAACCCAATTCAGCTTCTGAGAAGTTTTTAAGTTGAGGTAATTGTTCTACAGTTAGATAAACTATTGCTGAATCATCTAATAAAGTCCATAAAAATAAAGCTATAAGAGCTGGTATAACCGTCCATAAGACAACTAAATAACCATAATGCTGAGGCAGTGAAGTTAGTTTGCGTTTTTTTGATACTAGGCTTACACAGCGTTTTTGTCCAAAAAAATAGCCAAAGAATACTAAGACGATAAGAATTATAAAAATTATATTTGAATGCATGTTATGTTCTATTTATTTTTCCTAATTTTTCATAAATATAAGTTTATATAAACACAGCCAGTTTCCAGTTTATGGCGCCAATATTCATTGCCATGTAGCCACCTATTATGCCTGCAACAATAAGTAATGTGTTTTGCCCTTCGCCATATTTTACAACATCAGACACTACTGTCATATATATATATCATAACGCCTATTAAAAATAAATACCCCTATGCCTAATCTAAATAGCTATTCACAGTTAAAACTTCCCGCCTTTTCAATGTTGTGAATTGTAGTATGCTCCATTGATATTTCCTCCAAATTTAATAAGCTAAAAGTGCTTTTAAAATCCTAGGGCTTATACAGCGTTTTTGATTAAAAAATAGCCCAAAAATTAACTATAATTGTCTGCATATCTACTTAATTTTATAAGTTAAGTAGTGACAAATATAAACACTATAATACTTGTCACTAATAATAAATAAGAAATTAATCTAAAGATTTAAGAGGAATTAGATTATTCGCAGAATAAGCCATGTTTTGACGCTCAGAAGTTGATAGTGGAATTAAACCTTTATCGGTAAGATAACCTTCATCACCCCAAGTATCTTCATCAGTAAATTCTTTAATAAATTCTTTAATACCAGGTATTTTCCCAACATGAGACTTTTTCACATAAAAATATAGTGGTCGGGATACAGGATAAGAACCATCAGCAATAGATTCAAAAGAAATATCTACCCCATCAACTTTAGCGCCTTGGACCTTGTCAGAATTTTGATCAAGGAAACTAAAGCCAAATATCCCTAATGCATTTGGATTAGCTCTTAATTTTTCTACGATTAAGTTATCATTCTCACCAGCTTCAATATAGGCTCCATCCTCACGCACAGAATGACAAATACTCTTGTATTGTTTTTTATTTTTCTTTTTAAGTTTTTTTATCCAAGCGATTTTTTTACAGCCACCTTCTAATGCAAGTTCAGCAAAAGCATCACGAGTACCAGAAGTTGGAGGAGGACCTAAAACTTCAATTTTATTATTTGGTAAAGATGAATTAACATCATTCCAATTTTTATGAGGATTTTCAATTAACTCACCCTCAACTCCGGAAGGTATTTTTTTAGCAAGAGCTAAAAATATCTCTTTACGAGTTAGATTATAAGGATTTCTAGCTTTAGAATTAGCAATAGCAATACCATCGTAGCCTATTTGTACTTCTATCACTTCAGTTACGCCATTTTTTCTACATTTTTTAAGTTCGCTTTTTTTCATTCTTCGCGAAGCATTAGTAATATCAGGAGTATCAATACCATTTCCTGCACAGAATAATTTCATACCACCACCAGAACCTGTGGATTCAATTTTTGGGGTTTTCATACCAGTTTTTTTACCAAAAGTCTCAGCAACAACAGTTGAGAAAGGATAGACTGTTGATGAGCCAACAACATCAATATAGTTTCTAGCAGCTGCAAAAACTGATACAGATAACATAGCTAGTAAACAAGCTATAATGGTTTTTTTAACATATTTATTTATCATTTCTTTTCTCCAATAAAGATTAATTTAAAGCATGTATTTTATTTATAAAATGTTACAATTTGATTACAATTGTTAAAAAAATTATATTGGTATTAGAATGGTGTTTTTAAAGAGGTTTATGAAAATTTTTGATATAAAAAAAGTTATAATAATAACATTTTCTTTCCAAGTTTAAGAATCCTAAATTTATATGACTAATCTTTATATTAAGACTTTTGGCTGTCAAATGAATGAATATGATTCTCAAAAGATAACAGAATTATTAGCAAAAACTAATGGTTTAGAAATTACTAATAATGAAGATAAAGCTGATGTTTTTATTGTTAACACTTGTTCTGTAAGAGAAAAAGCAGAAGAAAAATTATTTCATCAATTAGGGAGATGGAAGAAGTATAAAAAAAATAATCCTAAAGTTAAAATTGCTGTAGGTGGTTGTGTAGCCTCTCAAGAAGGAGCAATGATTTTACAAAGAGCACCTTATGTTGATGTAATCTTTGGTCCTCAAACTCTTCATAGATTACCTCATATGTTATATGGTATAGATAAAGATAAAACTAGTATTGATGTTTCATTTCCTGAGATTGAAAAATTTGATTATTTAGCAAAACCTAAAACAAATAAAGTAAGCAGTTATGTATCAATTATGGAAGGCTGCAGTAAATATTGTTCTTTTTGTGTCGTCCCTTATACTAGAGGAGAGGAAATAAGTCGCCCAGTTCAAGATGTAATATTAGAAATACAAGAGCTAGTAAAACAAGGGGTAAAAGAAATTAACTTATTAGGTCAAAATGTTAATGCTTATAGGGGGGAGTTAGAAGATGGTGAGTTTGCAGACTTAGCATTTTTAATAAGTTGTATTGCCGAAATAAAAGAAATATTGCGTATTCGTTTTACTACCTCTCATCCGGTAGAATTTAATGATAGACTTATAAATGTATATAAAGATATTGATAAATTAGTATCACATTTACATTTACCGATACAAAGTGGTTCAGATAGAATTTTAAGTTTGATGAAAAGAGGCCATACTGCATTAGAATATAAAGATAAGATTAGAAAATTAAGAGAAATAAGACCTAATATTTCTATTTCTTCTGATTTTATTATTGGCTATCCATCAGAAAGTGAAAAAGATTTTAAAGCAACTTTAAATTTGATTGATGATATTGGTTTTGATAAATCATTTAGTTTTATTTATAGTAAAAGACCCGGCACTCCAGCAGCATTTCAAGAAGATAATATAAACTTAAAAGATAAAAAACAAAGGCTTTATTTGCTACAAGAAAAATTAACTGATTCTATGAATAAAATAAGTAAATCAATGCAAGGTTCAATGCAAAATATTTTAGTAGAAGGTAAGTCAAATTATGGCGGAACTTTATATGGTAGAACCCAAAATAATAGAGTAACTCATTTTAAAGGAGATAGTAAACTAATAAGAAATATGGTTACAGTAAAAATCATAAAAGTAAATACTAATTCATTATTAGCTGAATTGATATGAAATTTAATCTTAATATTCCCAATAGTGAATTAATAAATGTTGTTGGTCCTCTAAATAGTAATTTAGATTTAATAGCTAAAACTTTGAATGTTAATATTAAAAGTAAAGGAGAGACTTTTAATATCACAGGTAATAATGCAGCTTATGCTAAAAAAATTATCCAAAATCTAGCAAAATTATCAAAAGACAAAAATATTGAGTTAGAAGATATTGATGTATTATTAAAGCAGTCTCAATATAAAGATTTTAAAAATTACAATGAACTTACCATAAAAACTGATCTTAAATATATAAAAGCAAGAAGTTTAAATCAACAAAAATACATAAAAGCTATCGGTAAAAAAGATTGTGTATTTGCTATAGGTCCTGCTGGTACTGGTAAGACATATTTAGCAGTTTCTTGTGCTTGCGAAGCTTTAGAAAAAGCACTAATAACAAGAATTATATTAGTTAGACCTGTAGTAGAAGCTGGGGAGAAATTAGGTTTTTTGCCTGGAGATTTATCAGAAAAAATAGACCCATACTTGCGCCCAATTTTTGATGCATTGCATGATATGTTAGGTGTTGGGAAAGTTGAAAAGCTTATTGAAAAAAATATTATTGAAATAGCACCTCTGGCATTTATGCGAGGACGAACTTTAAATGATGCCTTTATCATTCTTGATGAAGCACAAAATACTACAATAGAGCAGATGAAGATGTTTTTAACTAGATTAGGTTATGGTTCAAAAATGGTAATAACTGGAGATATCACTCAAATAGATTTAGAAGATAGTAGTGAATCAGGGCTAATTCATGCTACAAAAGTTTTAAAAAATGAAAAACTTATTTCTTTTTGTTACTTTCAAGCTAAAGATGTTTTTCGCCATAATTTGGTAGAGAAAATTGTTCAAGCATATGAAAGGTTTCAATAACTAAACAACTAGTTAAGGTGCATTTAAGATTATTGGGGAAGTATTTACCAAATATTTACATCAAAGCCTTGTTCTCTTAATTTATCAGCTTTATGCTCTATATAGCGTTGAAAACTAGGTTCATTTTCATATTCTTTAGTAATAACATAACTTAATATTGAGTGATAATGAAAAGATTTGAAAAATGCATCTTTGCGTATTATTTCATCACCAGATTTATTAAAAAATACAATTGCTGGAGAATATGTTAAATTAAGGTTTTCATACCATTTTTTAGCAGTAGTTTTTTCACCTTTTGGAGTGATAATGTCAGTATCAGATTCTAAGTTTAATTGCACAACCCGCATTTTTGCAAAACTTTTTTTTGAGTTATTTGTGATAAATAAAGTATTGTGAAATTTATCACAAGCAGCACAATTTGGGTTTTCAAAAAATACTGCTAAAAACTCATAGTTTTTACTTTCTTGTGTTAAATCATAAGGAGGAGATTCAAAAGTATTAGAGCTATTAAGCTTGCCTTTATTAGATTTTTTAAGATTATTTTTATATTCTGCAAAAGATAAGAAACTATATTTTTTATTTGCAACATAATCTAAGGATAAATGCATATCTTCTATTGATTGATAACCATTTAATCTTAAAATTATGTCACCATTATTATTTAAAAATAATAGTGTAGGCGTAAATTGCACTTTCATATGTTGGGCAAAAGTTTTCTCTGTGTAATCTCTACCTTGCCAATTACTAATATCTCTATCACCCCACATATTTATCTCAATAACATCAAAATTGCTTTGTATTTTTTTTACTAATTCAGGGTCTTGAAAATTTTCTGTAATTAGCTTTGCACAGTAAGGACAGCCGTTTTGATGCACATAAATAATAATATGTCTATTATTTTCATCTGCTTCTGCTAAATCATCTTCTAAATCTAAGAATGACTGCTTAAACCAATTAGGTAAAGCTACTGGTTTAGCGCCAAAGAATTTGCCTTTTTCTACTGCAAATAGTGAAATAGGAACAATTAATAATAAATATAAAATAATTAATTTTATTTTTTTCATAATCTTTTATTATAAAAATAATTGCTAGCATCAATAAATCCTTTAACACTACCACAATCAAACCTTCTGCCTTCAAATTTATAAGCTAGCACTCTTTGATTTTTTGCTTGAGTAAGTAAGGCATCTGTTATTTGTATTTCGCCACCTTTACCTTTTTTAGTTTTTTCTATAATTTTAAAAATATCTGGAGTTAATATATATCTACCAATAATAGCTAAATTTGTGGGCGCTTTATCAATATCAGGCTTTTCAATCATATCCTCAATTTGATATATATCTTTCTCAATTTCATTACCTGATATTACTCCATATTTATTTACTTCGTTAGGGTCTACTTCTTCTATAGCTACTATGGAGCACTTATATTTTTCATAAAGTTTAACCATTTGACTAGTTACATTATCACCATTTTCATTTATGCACAAATCATCAGGCAGTATTACCATAAAAGGATTATCATCAATTATCGGCTCACCAGTATGTATTGCATTTCCTAATCCAGCCATTTTCTTTTGTCTTATAAAAGAAAAAGAGCAGTTTTTAATTAAATTATTTAGTGGCGCTAATAACTTTAATTTATCTTCTTTATTTTTTATAACTTTATTTAAATCTAATGACTTATCAAAATGGTCTTCTATGACTTTTTTTTGTCTAGATGTAACCATTACCATATTATTAATACCTGCAAAATAAGCTTCTTCAACACCATACTGAATCAAAGGTGTATCAACAATAGGTAACATTTCCTTAGCAACTACTTTGGTTGCAGGTAGGAATCTAGTGCCAAATCCAGCTACTGGGTATAAACATCTTGTTATAAGTTTAGCCATAATGAAAATGATACCATTTCAATTTATGGTTGTTTGTAAAAAAATAAATCACTTAACATTAAGTATAATTCTAAAAATTTAATTTTATTAAAAATCAATGATAAATATAACTAACATAAATAGTAATAGCCCAAAATCTACAACATTTTTTCAATTAGGTTTTCGCCCTATGTTTTTTACAGCTTCTGTATTTGCAGTTGTTTTTATGTTGTTATTCTTAATTTTTTATCGTTTTGAAAGTACTCATATGTTAAATACAGCTATTATTTACTGGCATGCTCATGAGATGATTTATGCTTATATTATAGCTATAATTGCAGGCTTTTTACTAACAGCTATAAGGAATTGGACTAAACTTAATACCCTATCTGGTAAATATTTAGCTGCATTACTTTTATTATGGATTATTGCTAGGTTGTTGCCATTTATTAAACCTTTGATAGAAATACAAATGGTTATTGATGTAAGTTTTTTAGTGTTTCTAACTATAGCAATTAGCATACCTATTTTAAAAGCAAAAAACTGGAATAACTTGAGCATAATATTAAAGGTAGCATTATTAGTTGTTGCTCATATAATTTTTTATTTAGGTTTGTTAGGATATATTGAAAACGGCATAATAATGGGGCTATATTTAGGATTTTATTTAATATTAAGTATAGTTTTTTTAATGGCAAGAAGAGTTATACCTTTTTTTATAGGATCAGCAGCTAATGTAAAAATTAAAAACTATAAGGTTATTGATAGCTTAAGTTTAATATTATTTTTACTTTATATGATTTTAGAAGTGTTCTTTTATACATACACTGATGTAATAATTATATTAGCTTTTTCTTTATTTATTATTCACAGTATTAGGTTATATAATTGGTTTACAAAAGATATATTTAAAACACCATTATTATGGAGTTTATACATCTCTTATGCTTTTATTACTTTTGGTTTTTTATTAAAAATAATAGAATTTTATTTTGGTTATTCACCATATTTACACATTCATGCTTTTGCTTTAGGTATGGTATTGCTTACTTTAGCAATGATGTCAAGAATAAGTCTTGCTCATAGTGGTTTAAGTATTTTTAAGCCGCCAAGAATGATAAAGTGGGCATTTATATTAATGATATTTTCTTTTATATTTAGAGTTATATTACCAATTATTTTTGTATATCAATTTAAGAATTTAGTAATCATTTCTCAATTTTTTTGGATAGCAGCATTTATTGTATTTTTAATAGCTTATACACCAATATTTATTAAACAATATAAATTTTAACTAGCTTTGAATTAATATAAAAATAAATAGAGTTAATTTTAAATTTATGTAAAATTACAACTCTTTTGGAGTGGTAGTTCAGATTGGTTAGAATACCTGCCTGTCACGCAGGGGGTCGCGGGTTCGAGTCCCGTCCACTCCGCCAATTTTGTTTTTTAAGACCATTGCAAAATAGCTTATTGGGGATGGAGTTTGAGGAAGGGGATATACATTGTTTCTTAACTTATTGGTTTTGCTCCCCTTCCTCATACAAACAACTTGGGTAAAGATGTTGTAAAATGTGCTTTTTACATTTTGCAACACTCTTTTTTTGTATTTCTCAAGATGTGCTTTCAAAGAGAGCAAATCTTGCTTTTCATACTATCGCCAAGATTGAAACAGGCCCAACACCTGATCCTCGCATAGAAACCGTTAAAACTGATTTATTATGAAGCATGTTTGACTCAACAAGATGCAACACATAGAGAAAAATATTTAAAAACTACTTATGGCAAACGATACATTCAAAATCGTTTGAAAAATTATTTCACAGGGTAAAATAAAAACTATGAACAATATTCAAAACATTTTAAAGGATTCAAATTACAGCCTCTCAATTTTTGAGCAGAAATTTATTGATGAACTAGAGAAAAAAATAACTATCAAAAATGATAAGCCATATATGGAGTGTTTGATTCGTGAAAAGGAAATTATTTTAAAGCCGGAAGAAGTTGTCAGACAGTTGTATTTAGCAAAATTGCTGGAAGAATACGAATATCCCAAAAAGAGAATCAAACTTGAACATGGTATTCATTTTGGCAGACAAGTAAAATCAGCTGACATTGTTATTTTTGATAAAGACCGACCGACCGTTGAATACATTATTATTGAGGTCAAAAAGCCAAAACTTCAAGACGGGAAAAACCAACTTCGCTCATACACTAACGCTACTGGCGCGCCGATTGCCGTTTGGACAAACGGCGGTCAAATATCACACTATAACCGCAAAGACCCAAACTATTTTGAAGACATCACCGACATTCCCAAATTTGACCAAACGCTTGAAGATATTTTAAAGGAGCGGTTTACACTCAAAGACTTAATCATCAAAGACAAAATCCCAAACGAGGGGAAATCGCTTAAAACCATTATTCAGGAGATGGAAGATGAGGTTTTGGCAAATGCCGGAGTAGATGTTTTTGAAGAAGTTTTTAAACTGATTTTCACAAAACTTTATGACGAACTGGAAAGCCGAGACGATAAAAAATGGATTGAGCGATTTTTTAAAAAAGAGCTTTCAGATGAAGATAGTGGCGATTACGAAAAGGTAAAAGAGTATTTGCAGGATTTTGATGATTCTGATTTTCGGGTTATGGAATTTAGAAATACAGGACAATCAGAAAGTGAGCTCAAAACCAAAATCCAAAAACTCTTTGATAAAGCCAAACAAAAATGGCCAGGAGTTTTTGACGAAGCGTCAAAAATACAGCTTTCGCCATCTCATCTATCAGTTAGTGTTTCCAGCGTTCAGGATATAAAACTTTTCAATTCTAATTTGCAGATTATTGACGAGGCGTTTGAATATTTGGTCAATAAATCCTCCAAAGGCGAAAAGGGGCAATACTTTACACCTCGTCATGTGATTGATATGTGCGTCAAAATGCTCAATCCAAGAGCCGGAGAATATATGATTGATTCCGCCACTGGCTCATGCGGTTTTCCCGTACACACGATTTTCCACATTACCGGACATCTTTTTCAAAATGCAGAAATTCCAGAGGAAGAAAAAGAAAATGTGCTTAAAATTTTCGGCATTGATTTTGATGAAAAAGTTGTGCGTGTCGCTCGCACTCTTAATCTTATTGCCGGAGACGGAAACACCAATGTTTTGCACTTGAATAATTTGGATTATGACCGCTGGAACGAAACGATCAAAAACCGCTCGTGGCTTGATACCTATGGAGCCGGACTTAAACGACTGGAAAATCTGCAAAAAGATAAAACTTCTTACAAAGAATTTAATTTTGATATTCTTATGGCAAATCCACCGTTTGCCGGCGACATCAAAGAATCTCGTATTATTCATAAATACGATCTTGGCTACAATGATAAAAATAAGCCAAAATCAAAAGTCGGGCGAGATATTTTATTCATTGAGCGAAATCTTAACTTTTTGAAACCTGGCGGAAGAATGGCGATTGTTTTACCGCAAGGAAGATTTAACAACACCTCAGACAAACAAATTCGCGAGTATATTTCTGAAAAAGCGCGCATTCTTGCCGTGGTCGGCTTACATGTAAACACTTTTAAACCGCATACCGGCACAAAAACAAGCGTGCTGTTTGTGCAAAAGTGGGATGACAAAATTTGTCCGAAAAAAGAAGATTATCCGATTTTACTTTGCGGTTTCCGAAAAATCAGGCAAAGACAACTCCGGCGATTATGTGTTTGTTAAGAATGGCAACGGTCAACCAAAACTGGATAAAAACGGACATTTAATAATCAATCACGATTTACACAACCACGACGGAGAACTGCCAGACGGCGTGGCGGAGAAGTTTATTGAGTGGGCAGAATCAGAAAATTTATCTTTTTGGAATTAACCTATGGAAAAAGAGAAAACCAATAAAATTTCGGTGTATCTTATAAAAACAGTGGTTTCTCTGAAGGATGTTCTGAAAAAAGATGATTATAAGCAAATGTCTTTAAATGGTAAAAACTCTTTTTATTATGACGAATCACACAGTTATAAACCGTCTTGGATTCAGGGGTTTTTTAATAATGAATTAGATAATATTGACTTATTCAATCAAAGCTCAAAAGGGGTGTATTTTGTAAAAACTACAATAAAATCAAAAGAAAGATATTTTGCTGTTCCTTTTGGCTATGGGTATTCAATAATAAATAAAAATTATTGTGTTGATGATTTTGGATTAAAAACTGTATTGAATCTCGTTGATAGAGACAGTATCCGGAAGATCGGAAAAAGAACATTGTCGTCTGAACCGAAAAATACAATTGAGCAACTTAGTAAAATAGGAAATATTGCTGATTTTGGCATAGATATTGAGCAAGACTTGATAGAAGAAATAACAGGAAAGCCGAACGACTCTTTTTTTGGCGATAATCTTGTAACCGGAAAACTTGCTTTTACGGCATCGGTAAAAGTTAGTGTTTCTAATGTAGAGGATTTTTTAAAAAAGTGTTTTGAATATTACGAAAAAGATGACTACAAAAAGAACTTTGCTTTTATTGACCAAGTAAAAGAAATCAAAGACACAAAAAAATTGAACGAAAAATTAGTTGCCAAACTGAAAGACGAACAATTGCAGGATGTAAGTGCATGGATGGCTATTCCAGAAATTATTGAATGGGAAGATGTAGCTGGTTTTTCTTATTCTGGTAAAAAAGAAAATCTTGTTGATGACATAACAATTGAAGACTTTAAAGAATCATTGACAGAAGATCAGAAGGACAAATTAGATTATGATTTTTTAAGAAAAAACAAAGTGTATTGTTTCAGAAGTTCTTCCGATGAAGAATATGATAATTGGTCATATTTCAAATGTTTATATTGTGAAATGTGAATTCGCATAATAAGTGCACCACTTATTTTTAATTGCAAAGATGTATTTT
>CAZDRI010000006.1:0-71622 GCA_964508055.1 uncultured Thiotrichales bacterium | reverse complement strand
AAGTCAGCATCTTGCACTCCAGATATAGTAACTTCTTGTTCTGAACTCCAATTGAGAGCACTAAATGTTAATTTAGTTGCTGATAAAGTTGCACTAGCATATTTAGTAGCAATATATCTATAAGGATGATTTCCTGGCAGTTCACTTTCAAGATTATATTTCCAGGCTAAATAACCTTCTACTTGCTCTCTTTTAGCGTCATTTAGTATAGTGCTATAAACTATAACTTCAGCAACATCAATTTGGGCATAACGATTAGCAATATCCCTATCTCTACCTATTTGATATTTCATATTTGAAGCAAATTCACTAGAACTTATAGAAACTATATCAAATGCATTCATAGGAGCTACCATATTATCCTCGGAATAAAAATTACCAGTTTTATGATAAGTGCTTGTAATAGCATCATCATAGAATATTCCTTTACCCCCATCACCTACCAATACTAAATTATTGCTAGTTTCTGTTGCTCCAGTAAAAAAACCATCCCAACCATCAAATATTGCTCCTCTATATTGAACCACCATAAACAAATGTTTAGTATCAATAGTATTTAAACCAACTAATATATCATCCTTACCATCAAAGCTAACAACTGGATAACCGTTTAATTGATTATGAATAACAATTGGTTGGCTTGCAGCAATAGTTTGAGATGCATGACTGCTATTATCACTAACATCTGTCCATAAAGCTAAACTTCCTGTAGCTAAACTATCAGGTTTTAAATGTAACTCCAAAGTTCTTGTTGGATATAATTGAGTTCTTACATTTACACTAACATTCCCACTTGGCTGATTATCTAATCTAATAGTGAATGAGCCTGCTGGTAATACTCCCTCATTAACCGATGTTGGCGTAGAGCCAATAATAATATCCCCAAAGCTGTATTGAGAAAAAAATAAACTTAAAAAAGCAATTGCAAATAATTTATTAATATTAGCGATAAAAAAATTATTAATTTTTATAAAAATTTTGTTCTTTTTTAGCATTCAGTTTATAGCTTGTACATACATTGTATATTAAGGTAAAAATTATGCTTGAAATAACTAGTAAATTTATGAACTAAAAATGAATAATATTTGGTTAAGGTTATTTATGTTAAAAAATTTACCAATGTCAAATGGATATTACCTGAATTATCATACTTTGAAAACAAACATTTTTCTAATTTTACTCCTATCCCCTGTATAGTGTAGTTTGCTCGCTTATTTCATTATCATATAAATTAAAGCCAGCATCTAATTTTAAAGTATCTCTAGCTCCTAGTTCACAAGGCTTGATACTTACTTTTAAAGAGTGTTGCAAAATGTAAAAAGTACATTTCACAACATCTTTACCCAAGTTGTTTGTATGAGGGAAATTTTACATGCAAGTGCCTAAAAATTTATCACCATACAATAGTATTAGCATTGCATCAGTGTCTTTAAAGTATAATTACTTCGTATGGAAAAAAATACTACTCATTTTGGTTTTAAAATAATTGATAAAGATAAAAAACAAAATCTTGTTCAAAATGTATTTGACTCGGTAGCACCTAAATACGACATAATGAATGATGTGCTTTCTTTTGGAGTGCATAGGGCTTGGAAAGTTTATAGTGTAATCGTAAGTGGAGTTAAAAAAGGAGATTATGTTTTAGATATTGCAGGAGGTACTGGAGATTTAAGCTATAAGTTTAATAAACAAGTTGGCAAAAAAGGCAAAGTTATATTAGCTGATATTAATTATCAAATGTTAAGTGTTGGTAGAGATAATTTAATTGATAAAGGCGTAGCTAATGTTAATTTTATACAAACTAATGCTGAATCACTGTGCTTTACTGATAATAGTTTTGATTTGATAAGCATTGCATTTGGTCTTAGAAATGTTACTGATAAAAATAAAGCACTAAAAGAAATGTATAGAGTTTTAAAGCCGGGAGGAAAACTACTGATTTTAGAATTCTCAAAAGTTAATAATAAAATCTTAGAAAAATTTTATGATTTTTACTCGTTTAATATAATGCCAAAAATAGGAGGTATTATTGCTAATGACTCCGATAGTTATCAATATCTTGCTGAATCAATCCGCAAACATCCCGACCAAGAAACTCTTAAAAAAATGATTCTAAATGTAGGGTTTGATTTTTGTGAATATAATAATTTATCAAATGGAATAGTTGCTTTGCACAAAGCAATAAAAATAAAATGATTGCTACATTTTTATTAGAAAAAACTATTAACTGTGTATTATCATCTGATAAATCTATTAATTACCATCATTTACAAAATAAGAATATTAATATCCAGTTTCAAGAATTAACTATTAATTTTATTTTTCATTTTGAAAAAGATTATTTATATCTTTTAACTGAATCTAAAAGTGGAATTGATGTAGATATTAAAATAAAACTTAGTAATTTTTTAGAGATTTTAAAATCTTCCAAAGTTGATGACTTAATTAAAGAAAATAAAATAGCTATTTATGGTGATGTTAAAGTTGGGCAAGATTTTTTTGAATTACTAAAAAAAATCAATATAAATTGGCAAGAAATTATCGCTAAATGTGTTGATGATAATAATATAGCTAAGAAAATAAACGAGAGTGTCAATCAATTTATATCCTGATGAAAGATTTTTTAAACCTAATTAGAATTCAAAAAATATTTATTCGCTATCATTTGGCTGATATTATTTTATCTGCACCAAAGCTAAAAGCATTTAAACCATTACTATACTTAATGCCTTGGCATTATTTTAAGATAGATAAATATAACCGTGCTCAAAGGCTAAGATTAGCATTAGAAGAATTAGGTCCAATATTTATAAAATTTGGTCAAACGCTATCTACTAGAAGAGATTTATTGCCTGCTGATATAGGCGATGAACTGGCAAAATTACAAGACAGCTGCGCCTCATTTAACTCAAAAAAAGCTGTAGCAATTATTGAAAAATCATTAGGAGGTAAGCTAAGAAACTTTTTTCAATCTTTTGATGAAAAACCTTTAGCATCAGCATCTATTGCTCAAGTTCATAGTGCTAAAACACTGGACGGCGATGAGGTAATTGTAAAAGTGTTGCGTCCGAATATAGAAAAAGAAATTAAAAGAGATATAAGCCTGCTTTATAAAATAGCAAAGATTACAAATAAACATCCAGATGGTAAAAGACTGCGACCAATGGAAGTAGTTAAACAATTTGAACAAATAATTTCAAAAGAATTAAATATGCTTACTGAAGCAGCTAATGCCAGCCTACTTCGTAATAATTTTAAACATACAAATATACTTTATATTCCTAAGGTTAATTGGGATTTAACTAAAAGAAATATACTGGTAATGGAAAGGATTTATGGAACACCTATAAATGATATTAAAACTCTAAAAAATAATAATGCTGATTTTGAAAAGCTAGCGAAAAGAGGAGTAGAAATATTTTTTACTCAAGTATTTAAGCACAATTTTTTTCATGCTGATATGCATCCGGGCAACATTTTTATAGGTAAAAGTAATGAATATATTGGCGTTGACTTTGGAATTATGGGATATTTATCAGACAATGATTTAGAGTTTATTGCTAAGATTTTTCTAGCATTTTTTAATAGAGATTATAAACAATTAGCAAAAGTTCACTTAGATGCTGGTTGGGTAAGTGGGGATATTAATGAATTAGAATTTGAAAATACTATTCGTAGTGTTTGTGAACCTATATTTAATAAACCTTTAAAAGACATTTCTTTCGGTCAAGTTTTAATCAATTTATTTAAAGAAGCTCAAAGATACGATATTTACATCCAGCCACAATTGTTTTTATTTGATAAAACTTTATTAAATATTGAAGGGTTAGGAAGAGAACTTTACCCAGAGCTAGACTTGTGGGATAGTGCAAAGCCTTTTTTAGAAAAGATAAAGAAAGAAAAATTTGATATTAAGAAAACTATAAATAAAGTTAAAGCTGAAGTGCCTGAATTTATAGAAAATGTCCCATACCTGCCTAATCTTGTACTTAATACCTTAGACAAAATAAATAAAAATAAGTTAAATATCAATTATCAAAACAAAGAACTAACAGCTATTAAAGAATTACTTAGTAATAATTCTAAAAGCCATACTTATAATATCTTAGCTGGCGCTAGTTTTATAAGCACTAGTATATTTTTAATTGCTGGATTTGCTTATTATGCAGTAATAACAACCATACTTACTATTATTTTTATAATACTAAAGAAATAAATTAGGTAAAATTTATTTTTTGAAATTGCGTTTGGTCGCAAAGCGTGATTTAAAGTTGGGTTCTAAGTATAGAACTCTTTTTTATTTTTATGGAGTATAAAATGAGCAATAAAATTAAGGCTTTTTTTAGAGAAGACTTAGGGAAAGGTGCGAGCCGCCGCCTTCGTCGTCAAAGCATGGTGCCTGGGATTGTCTATGGTGGTAAAAGAAAACCTGTAGGAATAGCTATGGACTTTAACAAAATTAGTAATATCTTAGCAGATGAAACAATGTTTAGCTCTGTTTTAGAACTACAAGTAGAAGACAAAACTCAAAAAGTGGTTATTAAAGACTTACAAAGACATCCAGCAAAGCAAATAATATCTCATATAGACTTTCAAAGAATTGATACTAAACAAACACTCACAATGCGTGTACCTCTTAACTACATTGGAGAGGAAAATTGTGAGGCAATAAGAATGGGCGCAATTATGAATCAGTTTATTATTGATGTAGAAGTATCTTGTTTACCAAAGGATTTACCAGAAAGTATTGATGTTGATATTGCTAATTTAAAATTAGACGAAAGTCTAAAATTATCAGATATTAAGCTGCCAAAAGGCGTTACTATTTTAGCATTTACCCACGGTGATGATGAATCTTATGACCAAACAATAGTTGCTATTGCTAAGCCTAAACTTATGGAAGAAATTGAAGAAGATATAGAAACTGAAGAAGGTGTAGAAGGTGCAGAAGATGAAGAAGGTGCAGAAACTCCTGAAGGTGAAAGTGAAGATAAAAATGAAGAATCTGATTCAGAATCTAAATAGTTAATCTTTTTAAAATATGGCAATCTCCTTAATTGTTGGTCTTGGCAATCCAGGAATAAATTACTCAAAACATCGCCATAATGTAGGTTTTTGGTTCTTAGATTTACTTGCAGCTAGTGAAAAATTAGGCTTTAAATTTGAAACAAAGTTTGCAGCAAATATTTGTAATATTACTATCAATAATAAAGTCATATTATTAAAACCAAATGTGTTTATGAATAATTCTGGCACAAGTGTTAGAAATATTACAAATTTTTATAAAATTAATTCAAATCAAATCTTAGTAGTCCATGATGACCTTGATTTGGATGTGGGGGTTGCCAAAATAAAAAAAGGTGGCGGTCACGGTGGACATAACGGTCTAAGAGATATAATAAATAAATTAGCTACAAATGATTTTTATAGATTAAGAATAGGAATAGGACATCCTGGAGATAGTAAAAAAGTAACTAACTATGTGCTTAATAAGCCAAATAAAACTGAAAAAATAATGATAGATAATGTGATTGCAAGAAGTTTAACAATTATTGATGATATTGTATCTTCAGACTTTGAAAAGGTTATGAATATATTACATAGTCCAGTTTGAGCAAGGATTAATATGGGATTTAAATGTGGAATTGTTGGCTTACCTAATGTTGGAAAATCAACATTATTTAATGCTCTTACCAAAGCTAGTATTGACGCTCAAAATTATCCATTTTGCACTATTGAGCCTAATGTAGGGATTGTTCCAGTAAATGATAAACGCTTAAATAATATAGCAAAATTAGTTAATCCACAAAAAATATTACCTACTACTATGGAATTTGTAGATATTGCCGGACTTGTTGCTGGTGCCTCAAAAGGTGAAGGCCTTGGTAATAAGTTTTTAGCTAATATAAGACAGACTGATGCTATTATTCATGTAGTTAGATGTTTTGACAATGATGATATAACACATATAGCCCAAACTATTGACCCAGTAAGAGATGTTGATATTATTAATACCGAATTAATATTAGCTGATTTAGATACGGTTGAAAAAGCATATCAAAAAGCAATAAAAAATTCTAAAGCAGGTCAAAAAGAAGGTGTCCCTATGAAAAATCTAATTGAAAAAATAAAACCTATGTTAGATGACGAAAAACCTATTAGGAGTATAGAGTTTGATGAAGAAGAGAAAAAACTTCTGAAAGAATTACAACTATTGACTGCTAAATCTGTGCTATATGTTGCTAATGTTAATGAAGATGGCTTTAAAAATAACCCTTATTTAGATAAGTTAAAGCAGCATATTTCTAAAACTCAAAATGAAATTATAGCGATTTGTGCAAATATTGAATCGGAAATACAAGACTTAGATGAAGAAGATAAAAAAATGTTTTTAACAGATATGGGACAAAGTGTATCTGGCTTAGATAGAATTATTATCGCTGGGCATAAACTTTTAGGTCTGCAAACTTATTTTACTGCAGGTGAAAAAGAAGTTCGTGCTTGGACAATTAAAATAGGCTCAACTGCTCCACAAGCTGCAGGAAAAATTCATGGCGATTTTGAAAGAGGTTTTATTCGTGCTGAGGTAATATCATACTCAGAATTTATAGAATGTGGGGGAGAAAAAGGAGCTAAAAACGCAGGGAAACTTCGCTCTGAGGGTAAAGACTATATAGTGCAAGATGGCGATATAATGCATTTCTTATTTAATGTCTAAAATACTAAGAGAGATAACTTTTAACAAAATTTGACTTAGCTATTTATGGGATAATATTTTTCCTAATTAATAAAATTACACTCTTTAATGAAACAAAGCAAATTATTAATTATTTTAGATGGTTGGGGCTATTCTAAAAATAAAGAAGATAATGCAATAAGCTTAGCAAAAACTCCCACATGGGATATGCTTTGGCAAAATTATCCCCATACTCTAATAAAAACATCTGGTCATAGTGTTGGTTTACCTAACTTACAAATGGGAAATTCTGAGGTTGGGCACTTAAATTTAGGGGCTGGTAGAATTGTAAAACAAGATTTAATGCGTATTAATGATGATATTAAATCTGGTGATTTTCAAAATAATAAAATTTTCAAAGAAACTTTAACTTATGCCAAAAATAATAATAAAGCTGTGCATATTATGGGCTTATTATCCGATGGAGGTGTGCATTCACATGAAGAACACATCTTTATGATGCTAAAAACTACTAAACACTATAATTGTGAAAAAGTATATTTACACATATTTACTGATGGCAGAGATACTCCCCCTAAAAGTGCTAAAACCTTTATAAAGAACTTAGAAAATAAAATAAGCTTCTATAAAATTGGCAAAACAGCCTCTGTTATTGGCAGGTTTTATGCAATGGATAGAGATAACCGATGGGATAGGATTGATGAGGCTTATCAATTGATCATCAATGCCAAAGCTAAATATAGTGCAAAATCAGCCCAAGAAGCTATTGATATGGCATATAAGCGTGGTGAAAGTGATGAGTTTATATCTGCAACTACTATTGGTGAAAAAATAACTGTAAATGATGGTGATGCAATAATAGCAATGAACTTTCGTGCCGATAGAATAAGGCAAATTACCGAAGCTATAACAAATAAAAAGTTTAACAAATTTGCTAATAGAAATTTTGTAAATAGCAAATATATCTGCCTTACTGAATACAATGAAAAATTTAATCTACCTACTGCTTATGGGGTAGAAAAATTAAAAAATGTTTTAGGAGAATATCTTGCTAAATTAGGTATGAAGCAGCTTAGAATTGCAGAAACAGAAAAATATGCTCATGTTACTTTTTTCTTTAATGGTGGCGTTGAAAAACCATTTACTAATGAAGATAGAGTGCTAATTCCATCACCAAAAATTACTACATATGATTTAAAACCAGAAATGAGTGCTTTTGAGCTTACTAAAAAACTTATTATTGAAATTAATAATGGTAAGTATGATTTAATAGTTTGTAATTTCGCTAATGCTGATATGGTTGGACATAGTGGTAAATTGGGAGCTACTGTAAAGGCTATAGAAGCGGTGGATAAATGTCTTGGTGATATTTATGAGGCTGTTAAAAATGTAGCAGCTGAAATGTTAATTACTGCAGACCACGGTAATGCGGAGCAAATGCTAAACTATAATACTAATTTAGCCCACACAGCACACACTAATAATGAAGTGCCACTTTTATTTATTGGTAGGAAAGCAAAATTTACTAATCAAACTAGTGCAAAATTATCTGATATTGCTCCTACAATACTTGAATTAATGGGGATAAATATCCCAAAAGAAATGACAGGATGTAAACTTTTAACTTTTGATTTTTAAATTTAATATAGGAGATTAATATGAAACAAAGCAATTTTATTGCTCCGTCTATTTTATCAGCGGACTTTGCAAAACTTGGTGAGGAAGTTGATAATGTTTTAACTGCAGGAGCAGATATAGTTCATTTTGATGTTATGGATAATCATTATGTGCCTAATTTAACTATTGGCCCTTTAGTATGTGAGGCACTAAGAAATCATGGAGTTAAGGCTCCTATTGATGCGCACTTAATGGTTAAACCAGTTGATAGGATAATCCCTGACTTTTGTAAAGCTGGGGCTGATTATATTACTTTTCATCCAGAAGCAAGTGAGCATATTGACAGAACTGTAGCTTTAATTAAAGAAAATGGCTGTAAAGCAGGACTGGTTTTTAACCCAGCAACACCTCTTAGTTATTTAGACCATGTGTTAGAAGACTTAGATATGGTGCTTTTAATGTCTGTTAATCCGGGCTTTGGCGGGCAGTCTTTTATCCCATATACTTTAGAAAAATTAAAAGCTGTGCGTAAAGCAATTGATGATAAAAATCTTGATATTCGCTTAGAAATTGACGGCGGGGTAAAGGTTGATAATATTCGTGAAATAGCAGCAGCAGGTGCTGATACTTTTGTTGCAGGTTCGGCTATATTTGGCACTAAAGATTATAAAAAAACCATTGACGCTATGCGTAGTGAGCTAGCTGAAGTTTAATAAAATACACTACTTTATATGCAGAAATAATGGTTATATTGAATATTAACTATAATTATGCAGATATTAATAAGTGTTAAGAGTGTTGCAAAATGTAAAAAGCACATTGTGCTCTCGCTCCCAAGCTCCTGCTTGGGAGCGTGTTGTTTAGTTATGCTTTTACAAGCAAGTATGCATTCCCAAGCAGAAGCTTGGGAACGAGCGGATGTACTGGGAATTTGAAAATTATCAGCCGTATATGCATTCCCAAGCAGGAGCTTGGGAACGAGCGGATGTACTGGGAATTTGAAAATTATCAGCCGTATATGCATTCCCAAGCAGGAGCTTGGGAACGAGCGGAAAGCAGGAGCTTGGGAACGAGCGGATGTGTTTTTTACATTTTGCAACACTCTTTCTTTATTAAGATAAAATTACAAATTTACTTTTCTAAACAAGATTATTAATAATGACAAAATATAAGCGTATTTTACTGAAACTTAGTGGGGAGGTTTTAGCAGGTGATAGTAGCTTTGGTATTGAGCCAAAAATACTAGATGATGTAGTTAGCATAATAAAATCAGTAAAAGATTTAGGTGTTGAAATAGCTATAGTCATCGGTGGAGGCAATTTATTTAGAGGTGCTAAATTAGCTAAAGCAGGAATAAATAGAGTAACTGCCGACCATATGGGGATGTTAGCAACTGTTATGAATGCCCTAGCCATTCAAGATGTTTGTAAGCGTAATAATATCGCTAGTGAAGTTATGTCTGGTTTTGATATAGGAGGAGGAGTATGTGCAAATTTTAATCATAACTTAGCAAAACAAAATTTAACTAAAGGCAAAGTAATGATATTTTCTGCTGGCACTGGCAGCCCTTGTTTTACCACTGACACAGCAGCAGTTTTAAGAGCTATTGAAATTAAAGCTGATATTGTTTTTAAAGCAACTAAAGTAGATGGCATATATTCTGAAGACCCGATGAAGAATCCTAATGCAAAAAAATATAATAAACTTTCTTTTGATAAAGCTATTAAAAAAAACTTGAAAATAATGGATATGGCTGCTTTTCAACTTTGTAGAGAACATAAAATGCCAATATATGTATTTAGTATGTTAGGGGATGGTGGTATACTTCCTCGTATTCTACAGGGTGAAAAATTAGGTAGTTTTATTGGAGAATAAAAATGTTAGATGAAATTTATAATGATAGTTCTGAAAGAATGGACAAAAGTGTTGAGGCACTAAATGTTGTTTTTTCTAAAATTCGTGCAGGTCGTGCGCATCCAAGTCTATTAGACCAAATAGTAGTAGAATATTACGATTCTCAAGTTCCTATTGCACAGGTTGCAAATATAGTTGCTGAAGATGCTAGAACACTAAAAATATCTCCTTGGGAAAAAGAAATGGTAGCAGTAATTGAAAAAGCTATTATGACTTCAGAGCTTGGACTTAATCCCAGTTCTGTTGGAGATGTTATAAGAGTGCCTCTTCCTCCACTTACAGAAGAAAGACGAAAAGAGTTAATCAAAGTGGTAAGAGATGAAGCCGAACACAGTAAGGTAGCCATTCGTAATATAAGACGCGAGGCAAATTCTGATATTAAAGACTTACAAAATGGAAAAAAAATATCTGAAGATGAAGCACGAGCTGGTGAAAGTAATATTCAAAATATGACTGATTCACATATAAAAATTATTGATGCTAAATTAGCTGATAAAGAAAAAAGTTTGTTAGAAATTTGATTTTTAATTTATAGTAAATATAAAAAAAGCCTTGTTAAATAACAAGGCTTTTTATTTATATGACTGGCTTTATCAACTTTATTTATAATACAGCAAATGTTGTTAAGATAATGGCACAAGTATATCTTAAAACTCCAGATTCTCCATCATAAATATCTTCGCAAGTTTCATAAATTTTTTCTAAAGGAGTGTCTTTAATAAATTCAGGGGTAGTTGATACTTTTTTAGCTTTAGAACTTGCAACCGTATCTACTGCTTTTTTAGAAGCACTATCTAATACTTTAGACTCCTTTGAAACAGGCTTCATAGTCATAGGCTTAGCTTCTTCCTTAACTTTAGTTGATACTTTTTTAGAAGTTACTGGGGCAGATTTTTTAATATTATCTAATGTTTCAACTGGTCCTTTGTCTTTATCATCTCCTCCTGCAAATGACACCTCAACAAACATAAAGGATAAGCTTAATAACAAAATTGTAAAGAATTTATGCATTTTTATCTCCAAATAAAATATATAACTATAATAAGTTGCATTTTATACTCATATACTACTTTAATGCAACTTTATGATTTTTTAACAAAACTATAAGCAAAGTTTAACTTTTAAAATGATAATTAATAATATTTTTGATTTTACTAGCGATTTAGATAAAAAAAACAAGGCTGTTTTTGCAAGAAAAAATAAAAACATCCCGAAATGGGAATCTGCTATAAAAAAAATTAAAACTTTTAATAAAGGTGAGTTAAAGCTAACTGACTACTATATTGATATCAATGCTGATATTAAAAATTCAAGTATTCTTAAAAAAAATTTAAAAAAATTTAGACCGTGGAGAAAAGGTCCTTTCAAAATAGCAGACTTAAAAGTAGAAAGCGAGTGGCAAGGATATTTAAAATGGCAAAGATTAATATCAAATATAAAACCTTTAAAAGATAAGCTTGTTTTAGATGTAGGCTGTTCAAACGGATATTTTTGTTTTCTTATGGCATTATACGGGGCAAAAAAAGTTATTGGCATAGAGCCTTTTTTATTGTTTAACTATCAATTTATTGCTATTAAGTCTTTAATCAAAAAAGAACCTAATATTAATTTATATGCTTTAAGATTAGAAGAATTAACAGATGCCCCAATTTTTGATACAGTATTTTCTATGGGGCTTTTATATCATCAAAAATCACCAATTGAGCATTTAATAAAGTTAAAAAAAATGCTTATTAAAGGCGGTGAGTTAATTTTAGAAACGCTAATTATAGATTGTGAAGAATCTTATGCTTTAACTCCAAAAGATAGATACGCAAAAATGACTAATGTTTGGTTTATACCTTCTGTTAGTACAGTTAAGATCTGGTTAAAAAAAGTTGGTTTTAAAAAAATCAAATTAATTGACACAACTAAAGTGGCGGATGATGAACAAAGAAAAACTGAATGGTTAAGCGAAAATCCTGAATCATTAGCAGATTTTCTTAATAAAGATGATATTAACTTAACTATTGAAAACTACCCTGCTCCTGTTAGAGCTATTTTTGTTTGTGAAAAGTAATCAAATTATAAAAAGCGGTAATTGTAGTAAATGTAGCTATAAATATTTGCATTAAATAAGTATTTTCATAGTCAGTTCTAATAAAAAATAATGAAATGCTTGCTGCTAATATAAATAAAATAATAATCAAATGAAAAATTTTGTTAATTTTTTTAATCTTAGATGTAATTAATATTGCAATATATACCGACAACCATCCAATAATTGCGCCTGCTAATATATCCAATGGCCAATGTGCTCCTATTACCAC
This sequence comes from uncultured Thiotrichales bacterium, assembly GCA_964508055.1. GTDB lineage: Bacteria > Pseudomonadota > Gammaproteobacteria > PS1 > Pseudothioglobaceae > CAZDRI01. Next base: position 59,085 of record CAZDRI010000006.1, on the reverse strand, counting down.
TCTAGAAAAACCAACAATAATTGCTAATAATAATGTTAGTGCTGAAATTATCTTGCTTTTAGCCAATAAAAAAATAACTGTGGAAAAAACAAAAATAGATGCTGTATGCCCAGAAGGGAAGGATTTATGTGATAAAGGATTTCCTATAATATATAAGTCAGATTTATCTAAAATAGAAAAAGGTCTATCAATATCCAAACCATGTTTCATTAATTGAACTACTGTAGCTGAGATAATAGCTGCAATTAACCCAGTAACAACCCAGGGGAAAAATCTCTTAAGAAAAAATGCTAAAAAACTTAATAATATTAGAGCATCTCCTAAGACAGTAATATATTCCCAGAAATCATTTAAGTTATATATTGCCAATGCATTGATAATAAAAAATATAAAAGCATTATTATCTGTATACCAAAGTGCAAACATAAGCAAAGCAAAAAATATCGGTAATATCCAAATATCTAATTTATTTATATTTTTATTAATCATTTTTCGCACCAGTAAAAATAAAAAGTATTAAGCAATATTCTTTGCTTAGGACTATAAGCTAAATATCTATCAATATTTATACAATTTTTAAAATCATTATGCTTTTTATCAACTTTTTCTAAACTTATTAGAATCCCTGCTTTAGAATTATTGGGCTTATTCCATAAATCGAACTGATCAAACCTTGTATCAAGAATGTGAACTTTTTGTGGATACGCATACCATGCTATCCTAGAGCCGTAACTCCAGTTTTCAACGAATAACTGAGAATTATCTACATTATATTGCTCTGCATATGATTTTCTTAGTTTTTCAGCTATTAAAGCAGATTGTTTCCATCCAACTAAATCTCTAAGTGGATGGGGCTTAAAATTAAATGGTAAATAATCTAAAACTACAATATAAATTGCACAAATTAATACTAAGGAATATATAGAAGATATAGTAATAAAATATTTACCTATTGTTGATTTGATGATTTTAAAAAAATATACTGCTATCAAAGGCAGCAAACTAACCCAAACAAACATAGTCCAATGTGCAAGTGGCATACTATACCCACTTGCAATAGCAAAGAATATTAACCCTGGTAAAGACCAGATGACGAAAAATTTATTTTCTTTAGAACTAAAAGACCAAATAATTGCCAAAATACCTCCTATATAAATAATAGGACCATACACTGCTAATTGTAATAATTGAGCCTTTATAAATGTTAGCAAGTTCCAACTATTCAAATCTTGTAAACCGTGATTTAATTGGTAATTAAACGAAATCCAATTGTGCTCATAATTCCAATATAAAACTGGACTTATTATAATAAGGGTAACAATGGTAGCTAAATAAGGCTTTATAGATATAAGTATTTTATATTTTTTATAATAAAAAATTAACAGTATTATTGATATTGCATATAAAAAAGCACTGTATTTACTAAGGCCTGCCAAACCTAAAACAATAGCTAAAAAAAACCAATCTTTTATTTTTTTATTATATATAGCATTATGTGAAAACTTCATTGCTAATATACCAAAAAATAAAAGTGGAGTTTCTGGGAGCATGGCAATACTTGTTATATGAATAAGAGCACATAAATGCAATAACAAAACTGCAATGAAAGCAACATATTGAGAATGGTTTGGATATATTTGCCTTGTTAGTGAATATAACAGTATAGAAGACAGCCAAAATAATACTATTGGGATAATTCTTAAACTAAACTCATCATCACCAAAAAATAATGCAATATATTGTAACCAACCAACTAATGGTGGGTGGTCAAAATAACTTAAAGCTAAGTTTTTTGCATATAAAGCATAATGTGCTTCATCAACACTTAAAGCAAATAAAGGAGCCAGCCATAAATGAAATATTAAAAAAGTAGTTGATAAAATTAATGTTAGTAGAAAAGGCATTAATTTATTTTTCCACAGCAATTTTTATATTTCTTGCCACTACCACATGGACAAAATTGATTACGACCAGCAGCAATAATGTTGGTTTTTGATATTTTCTTATTTTCTTTTTTAAATTGCTCAACAAAATCTATAGCTCCAAGTGCAGGAACTCTAAAAGAAAACATAGTCTCTCCATTAACATTTGATATGCTCATATCTCCCTGACTAATAATATCCATACCAATTATTAAATCAAACCCTATGTAAGTATTAGCTTTAATTTCAGTAACTTGAACTGGCGTTACTCTAATATTATTTGGTAAAAAAATGTCAACAATATAAGTTGGTTTTTGTGAAATCCCATTACCAGTATGAATATTGATACTACTAACTGGTTCTAATTCAAGTTTTTTTACCACATTTTCAGATATACAAGATTGGGTTGCTGCTGTATCCCACACTGCCCAAAATGTTATAATACTATCTTTTTTTGGCTCCATGCCTGTTGAGGATGTTTCTGCAACACCAATTTGTAGTTTAATTATTTTTAATCTTTTATTAGATTTTAAGGTAAAAGCTCTAAAATTTTTGCTCATTATTGGTATATTATTGAATTTTAAAATTATTTAAATTATAACTGTTTATGTCTAAAGATTTAGAATTACTAAAAAACCAAACTAATGCTCTTATTGAAAAGTATAGAAACCTACAGCTTGAGAATAAAAGTTTATATAAACAAAACACTTATTTAAAAAAATCTTATACTGAACAATTAAATAAAATAGAAAAAGCTAAAACTAAAATTAAAGAATTATCAAATAAAATAATAGAATACAGTTCATGAAAAAAACAGTTAATATATTTAATGAAGACATAGACTTAGTGTGTCAAGAAGATGAAATTATTATTATTGATGAAGCTGTAAATAGAATCAATAATGCTATAAGAGGAGTCAAATCTCAATATCGTAAAATAGATGATAGGTCAAAAATTATGATTATGGCTTGTTTGAAATTAACTAAAGATTTATTACAAGAAAATAATACCAATGAAATTAAAAAAATAAATAGCCTTATAGAAAAAGCCTTGAAATGAAAATAACACAAATATATTTAATTTGTTTATTAATCCTTTTAAGTTCCACTACCGTTTATTCATCTCCTAATGTTTTAGTATCTATAAAGCCTCTACATTCAATTACATCTTTTCTTATGCAAGGTATTGGCAAGCCTGAATTATTATTAACTAATAAACAATCAGCACATGAATTTAATTTTAAAATATCACAAATAAAAAAAGCATCTAAAGCTGATTTGCTTATTTATATTCATCCAAAATTTGAAACTAGTATAAAAAAAATAATCTCCATCGTTCCAAGTATTGCAATAGGTGATAATGAAAATCTTATATTTTATAAATTAAGGGCAGACTCTGATAGGAGAGATTGGCATATATGGCTTGATTTAAAAACAAATGCTATTGAAATTGCTAATATTATTAAAAATAAATTAATTGAAATTAATCTAAAAAATAAAAATATATATCTTAATAATTTTAAGCTCTTTAAAAAAACTATACATAAACTAAATTTAGAATTTAAATCTATATTTAAAAAGCATAAAAATATTTCCATAGCTACTTTTCATGATGCTTATCAATATTTTGAAAAAAATTACAATATAAATAATGTATTAATTATTGAGGACTCTGATGAACATAACCACCATCATAGCAAGCTAAGTGCTAAAAAGATTATCAATATAAGAAGCCAAATAAAAAAATTAAAACCTAAATGTTTATTAGGAAACCCAGAAGTAAAAATAAAAGAAGTCAATATAATAAAAGAAGATTTAAATCTTAAATACTTTTCTGTTGATCCTTTAGGCAGAAATATACCTTCTAGTGAAAATCATTACTTTATTTTGTTAGATAATATTACTAAATCCATTGTACAATGCATGACCGACTAATTAGGAGGGCGTTTAACAAAGCTGCTAATACATATAATAAATTTGCTTTTGTTCAACAAGAAATAGCGTTAAGGCTTATAGATAATCTTAATATTATTGATTTTAAGCCAAAGATAATTGCTGACTTAGGAGCTGGAACTGGATTGTTGACTAAATTACTATTAAGTAAATATCCAAGTGAAAATATTATTGCAATTGATTTTGCCGAAGAAACACTAAAACTAAATCAAAGAAAATCAAAAAGAATCAAAACAGTTTGCACTAATAGCTACCATCTTCCTTTTAAAGATAATAGCATTGATTTCATAATATCTAACCTAATGCTACAATGGTGTGCTAATTTAGATGAAATACTCATAGAAATACACAGAGTTTTAAAAAAAAACGGGCTTTTTATATTTTCTACTTTTGGTCCTGATACTTTGATAGAGCTTAAAAAAAGCTGGGCTGAAGTTGATAATAATAAACATATCAATGATTTTTTTGATATGCATACTGTAGGGAATGAGCTTATTAAAGCAAAATACTTAAATCCTGTGATAAACAGAGAGAACATAACTCTAACTTATGATAATGTTATAGACTTATTAAAAGACATTAAATGTATAGGAGCTAATACTGTAAACAATGCTAATAAAACTTTAACACCTAAATTTAAGTTTAATGCTATGTTAAAAAACTATGAGAAGTTTAGAATAAACAATGTGCTGCCTACTACATATGAAGTTATATACGCTCACGCATGGAAATAACACAAAATGAGGATATTATTTTATAAATATAGAAATTATCAATTCAAACCAATAATTTGGATACAAGCCTAATAATAGTATAACAATAGAATTAATTGAAGTTACAAGTTGAATGTCCATATTGGCATTTATTCTAATTGTTTTTTTAGCACTGTCAAAAAACATAACTTTTATTACTCTTAAGTAATAAAAAGCTCCTATTACTGTAAATACTAAGGCTAATACTGCAAGCCAAACAAAACCTTGAAAAATAACTTGTTGTAAAACAAAGAATTTAGAATAAAAACCTATAAAAGGCGGTATGCCTGCCATAGAAAGCATAACAATCAACATCATAAGAGCAAACCAAGGGTGAGTTCTACTTAGACCTTTGAAATCAGATATTTTTTGAGTATCAAAGCCCTTAGTATTTAAAAGTATTATAATTCCAAAACCAGCAATGCCCATAAGTACATAAGCTAATACATAAAAAACAGCAGCAGCATAGCCTGATACAACCCCAGTTATAAAACCAAGTAAAACAAAGCCAATATGAGCAATAGTAGAGTAAGCAAGCATTCTTTTAATATTCTTTTGTTTTACTGCTGCTAATGTTCCTATAATAATTGAAAGGACTGCAAGCATAGTTAAAATATCTTGCCAATATGACACTAAAGAACCTAAGGCATCAGTAAGTAAGCGGATAGTCATTACTACAGCAGCTATTTTAGGAACAGTGCTTAAAAACATAGTAACAGATGTAGGTGAGCCATGATAAACATCAGGAACCCACATATGAAAAGGTACCGCACCTAATTTAAAGGCTAATCCTGCAATTATAAAAATAAGCCCAAAATTTAATATTAGAATATCTCTATTATCTAAATATGAGCTATAAGCAAACTTATTAATCTCACTAATATCTATACTACCACTAATGCCATAAATCATAGTAATACCATAAAGTAATAATCCAGAAGCTACTGCTCCTAAAATAAAATATTTCAATGCTGCTTCTATTGCTTTGCCTCTTATTACTACCATAGCAATTAAAGTATAAAGCGATAATGATAATATTTCTAAACCTAAATAAATAGTAAGTAAATTATAACCAGATAATATTACCATTGAACCTAGTACCGATATTAGGGTTAATACAAAATACTCGCCACTATAAAACTTATGTGTTTTTATATAATATCTTGAATAAACTAAACTTATCATAGTAAATATATAAACAAAAATCTTTGAAATAGTAGCAATATCATCATGAATAAAAGAATTACTAAAAATAACAGCATCTGGTTTGTTTAATAAATTAAAAGATAATGCTAAAGTTATTAAAAGAGTTATTTGGCTTAAATAGTAACTAACTTCTCTAAATTGTTTTGATAAGAACAGATTAAAAATAAGTATAAAAGAAATAGCAGATAATAAAAATATCTCTGGAACAACATATATTAAATCGCCAATATTAAATTTAAATGTTTGTATTATTTCGTTCATAACTTACTTTCTGATGCTTGATATAATAAGTTTTCTATTGAAGCTCTCATTACCTCTAAGAAAGGCTCTGGATATATACCCATAAATAAAACTAAAATAGCTAAAGTAGCTAATATTAGAAACTCATTTGCATTCAAATCTTTTAAATTTGCAACATTATCATTTTTAACATCACCCCAAAATACTCTTTTAACCATCCAAAGAGTATAAGCAGCACCTATTATAAGAGTTAATGCAGCAATAAAACCAAACCAAAAATTAGCTTGTATTGCTCCTAATATAACCATAAACTCGCCAACAAAGCCTGAAGTTCCTGGCATACCTACATTTGCAAGAGCAAAGATAGTTGCAAGTACTGCAAAAATAGGCATTTTATTTGCAACTCCACCATAGGCTGAAATTTCTCTAGAATGCACCCTATCATACAAAACACCTACAGATAAAAACATAGCAGCTGATATAAAACCATGCGATATCATTTGTATCATAGCACCATCTAAACCTAATAATGCCCCTCCCTTACTTTGCTTAAGAGCTAAAAATATTGCAAAAATACCTAATGTTACGAAACCCATATGGGAAATAGATGAATAAGCAATAAGTTTTTTCATGTCTTTTTGCACTAAAGCAATAAAGCCAATATAAACTATGGCAATTAAAGATAATATTATTACTATATTTGAAAATTCTAAAGCAGCATCTGGTGTAATAGGTAAGCTAAACCTAAAAAAACCATAACCGCCCATTTTTAACATAATAGCGGCTAATATTACCGAGCCTCCAGTTGGTGCTTCAACATGAGCATCAGGCAACCAGGTATGAACTGGAAACATAGGCACTTTAACTGCAAATGCTATAAAAAATGCCCAAAAAATTAATGCCTGTTCAAATAATGTTAGACTCATATTATGCAAGTCTAAGATAGCAAATGTGCCTCCTTGGTTATACATATAAATTATTGATGCCAACATAAAAACTGAGCCAAAAAATGTATATAAAAAGAATTTTATTGCAGCATAAATTCGTCTAGTTCCTCCCCAGATACCTATTATTAACAACATTGGAACTAACGAGGCTTCCCAGAATAAATAAAACAACATACTATCTAATGCAGAAAAAGTCCCAATTATTAAACCATCCATTATTAAAAATGCTGCCATATATTGATTAACATTTAGTTTAATTACTTCCCAGGCAGCAATTACTACTAAAACTGTGCTTAAAGCTGTTAGTATTATCAAAGGCATAGATATACCATCAACACCTAAATAGTATTCAATATTAAAAGTCTTAATCCAATCAAACCTCTCAACAAACTGCATTAAATGAGTAGATTTATTAAAACCAATATATAAAAAAGTTGATAATATAAAAGTTATTAGGGAGATAATTAAAGCAAATATTTTAGTTAATAAAACTTGCTCTCTGCCTAAAAGCAAAGTAAGAGCACCTCCAATAATAGGTGTCCAAATCAACAAACTTAACAAATAATCAATCATATCCTAAAACGAATTTAAGCTTATTAAAGGCTCATTCCCAATAAATAAAAGCCAAGATAATATAAGCAATAAGCTAGTAATCATAAAAAAAACATAAAAATATATATGCCCATTTTGAATGGTCTTTGCAAATGATGAGAAAAACATAACTACTTTAGCACTACCGTTTACTATAAATGTATCTATAAATGAATAATCTGAAACCTTAAATAAAAACTCTCCTAATCTTCTACTACCTGTTGCAAACACCAATTCATATAATTTATCAAAACCATATTTATTCTCTAATATATTGTGTATTAAGCTTAGTTTATTTTTAAGCACATCAGCCCATTGTGGTTTTTTTAAAGTAAATATCCAAGCTGAGATTATGCCTATGACCATCATCCAAAAAGGAGGTGTATATACAGCATGTGTTAATAATTGAAACGCCGATTCAAAATGAGAGGTTAAATTAGTCATAGCTAAATGACTATTGTTTACAAAAATTGAATTACTAAATATTGGTTCCATAAAGAAATTACCAAACAGCATAGGCTCTATAAGTGCAAAGCCTATTATTACTGAAGGAATGGCTAATAACATAAGTGGGATTGTTACTACATAAGGAGTTTCTTTAATATGGCTCTTGGTATCCTCATTCATTCTAGGTTTGCCGTGAAAAACTAAAAACAATAGCCTCATACTATAAAAAGCAGTAATAAAAACACCTATAACTACTGCAAAATAAACCCAATTAGCATATGGTAGATTAGATAAATGCACCGCCTCAATAATCATATCTTTAGAGTAAAACCCTGCAAATCCAGGAAAGCCAATTAAAGCCAAAGTCCCAATTAATGAGGTAATATAAGTTATCGGCATCTTATACCAAATACCTCCCATTTCTCTAATATCTTGTTTGTGATGCATTGCAATAATTACTGAACCAGCTGCTAAAAACAATAATGCTTTAAAAAACGCATGGGTTACTAAATGAAAAATAGCTACTGAATATGCTGATACTCCTAATGCTACAGTCATATACCCTAATTGGGATAATGTTGAATAAGCTATAATCCTTTTAATATCATTTTGGATTATGCCTAATATTCCCATAAACAATGCTGTTATAGCGCCAATAACCATAACAAAAGTCAAAGCAATGTCTGACATTTCAAAAAGCGGCGACATTCTTGCAACCATAAATATACCTGCTGTAACCATAGTAGCAGCATGGATTAATGCTGATATAGGTGTTGGACCTTCCATTGAGTCAGGTAACCACACATGTAGTGGGATTTGAGCTGATTTACCCATAGCGCCAACAAATAATAATATGCATATCACAGTTATTAAAGATATACTTCCAAATAAAGTTTCATCTACTATTAAACTTCTGTGATTAAAGACCTCATAGTAGTCTAAGCTAGAAAAATACATAAATATCAAGCCAATACCTAATAAAAACCCAAAATCCCCAACACGATTTACTAAAAAGGCTTTTAAATTAGCAAAAATTGCACTTTCTTTTTTAAACCAAAATCCAATCAGCAAATATGAAACTAGTCCAACTGCTTCCCAACCAAAAAATAATTGTAGAAAATTATTGGACATAACTAACATCAACATTGCAAAGGTGAATAATGATATATAACTAAAGAATCTAGTATATCCAGGGTCGTCTTTCATATAACCAATAGTGTAAATATGCACCATAAGTGATATAAAACTAACTACAACCATCATTGTTGCTGTGAGATTATCTACTAAAAACCCTATACTTAAACTTATACTACCTATACTAGCCCAAGTATATATGTTTTGATTAAATACCCCATAACCTTCAAAAATATGATTATTAAAAACTAATAATGATAATGTAGTTGAAACTAAAACACCTAATATCGCTATCCAATGAGAAAGACTTTTTCCTAAATAACAACCTAAAAGACCAACAATCATTGAACTTATTAAGGGTGATAAAGCAATTATTAAATACAAATTCTGCATAAGTTAACCTTTTAATGAACTTGTTTTATCAATATCAATTGAGCTACGATTACGAAACAATAAAACTACTATTGCTAAACCAATTACTACTTCAGCTGCTGCCACAGTTAAAATAAAAAATACAAAAACTTGACCTACTACATCGTATAAATAATAAGAAAATGCAATAAAATTAGTATTAACAGCCAACAATATTAATTCAACGCATAATAATAAAACTATAACATTAGTGCGATTAATAAAAATCCCTACTAGACCTGCACAAAAAACAATAGAGCTTAAAATTAAATAATGTGACAAACTTATCATTTTGTACCTCCTTTATAATCTCTAATAATACGCAGTCTATCTTTAGCACTTACTTGTACTTGTTTTGATACTACTTGTTTCTTACTTCTAGGTTTACCTCTATGAACCAGCATAATTGCTGAAATAATAGCAAGTAATAATAAAACTGCTGCTAATTCAAATGGATAAACAAAAATAGTATAAATGTATGATGCTACCTCAGTAATATTACTATAATTCTCAGAGTGTCTAAAAGGCTCTGTAACTATGTCTAAACCAAATTGTTTTGGACCTAAAACTAATATTAGCTCAGCAATAATAACCAGCATAACAAAAATACCTATAGGTAAATATTTTATAAATTTTGCTTTTGCGCTAGATTCATCAATATTTAACATCATAACAACAAATAAAAACAATACTACTATTGCACCTACATATAGTAATATTAAAATAACTGCCAAAAACTCCGCTTCTAATAATATCCATATACCAGCAGCACTAAAAAAAACCAATATTAAATATAGAACTGCTTTTAAAGTGTTTCTTACAAAAACAACCATAAATGCAGATAGCACTAAAAAAAATGAGAAAAAATAAAATAAAAATAATTCTATAGTCATAACTTACCTATATGGTGCATCAATTTCTCTTAGCTCGGCTATCATTCTTTCATGTTTATCACCTAGCTCTAGTAATTTTTCTTTGGTTAAAATACTGCCATTTCTAGATTCAAATGAATACTCAAAAATATGAGTTTCTACTATTGAATCAACAGGACAAGACTCTTCACAAAAACCACAAAAAATACATTTAAATAAATCTATTTCATATCTTGTTGTCCTTCTAGTGCCATCTTCTCTCTTTTTAGATTCTATAGTTATAGCACTAGCTGGGCAAGCAGCTTCACATAATTTACAGGCAATACATCTTTCCTCACCATTTGAGTAGCGTCTTAGTGCATGAAGCCCTCTAAATCTTGGTGATATTGGAATTTTTTCTTCAGGGTATTGCACAGTTATTTTTTTGTTCACTAATTCTTTAGCTGTTACATTTAGTCCTTTTCTCAATTCCATAAGAGAAAATGTTTTATATATTTTTTTAAAAAAATTACTCATAATTTAAAACCAAACTGGTATTTGCAATTGAGACATTAATGCTACTACAAAAATCCAAACTATAGTTAGTGGTAAAAATACTTTCCAGCAAAGCCTCATAATTTGGTCATAACGAAATCTTGGAAAAGTAGCTCTAAACCATAAAAATAAAAATAAAAGGATTACTACCTTTAATAATAACCAAAATATATCTGGAATGTATAAAGACATCTCTCCTATAAATGGAATACCTTCAAAAGGAGAATGCCATCCACCAAAAAACAACAAGGCAGTAAGGGTTGCCATTAGTATCATATTTGCGTATTCCGCCAAAAAGAAAATTGCAAATGACATACCAGAATACTCAACATGAGTACCTCCTACTATTTCTGATTCACCTTCTACCACATCAAAAGGCGCTCTATTGGTCTCAACTAATGCAGAAATAAAAAATATAACTAACATCGGTAGTAGAGGTATCCAATACCAATATACAATACCTCCTTGTTGTGCATTTACAATTTGAATTAAATTTGTACTCCCTGCAATAATCACTACTGTTACTATTGCAAAACCCATCACAATTTCATAAGAAATTAATAAAGCTGATGAGCGCATGGCTCCTAATAATGCATACTTTGAATTTGATGCCCAACCTGCCAAAATAATCCCGTATACTCCGATTGAACCTATTGCAAAAACAAATAATAAACTTACATCAAGATTAGTAATAAAAATACTATCACTTAATGGCATTACTGCCCACACTGTAATTGCTGGTGCTATTGTTAAAACTGGGGCTAAAAAATATAAATATATATTAGCTTTAGTTGGAAAAATAATTTCTTTAAATAAGAGTTTTAATGCATCAGCTATAGGCTGCAGCCAGCCTTTAGGACCAACTCTGTTAGGACCTATTCTAAGTTGTATATAGCCTATAATTTTTCTTTCAGCATAAGTTAAATAAGCAACAGCAAGCATAATAGGCATTATTAACAATAATGCTTTAATTAATATAATGACTATTACTGCCACTTCATAAGGTAGTAATTCAACCAAAAAGTCTTGCCAAAGCTTCATCATAAAACTTCTTCCTTACCCTCTTCATTGCTCTCTTCATTAAAGGGTTTTGAATAATAAATAAAAACACAATTTTTTGCTATATTATCTGTTATTTTAATTGGTATATTTTTATAGCTATCAGTTACATTTAATATTTTTGCGGTTTTGCTATTCATCATAGCGATATTTATTTTACCTATTTTTGTTTCTTGTAAAGATTTTGCATTTCTAACTAAAATATCTTTAGCATAAGGGGACAATTGGCGTATTACGCTAACATCTTTGCTTTTTAAGATTTTGCGCAGCTTATAATCACTAACATAAGTTAATTTATTTTTTATAGCATTTTTTGCCTCTTCTGATATTTGCTTGGTATCAATATAATCAAAATCTTTTAATTCAAATAAATCCGCCAATACTTTTAAAACTTTCCACCCCGGTTTTGCTTCATGAGGTGCTTTTACTGATGCCTCAAAATATTGAGATTTATTATTTATATTAATATGAGTTCCAGAAGTTTCAAAAAAACTTGCTATTGGTAATATAACATTTGAATACTTATAAACAGCAGCAGCATAGAAAGAATTAAACGAAATTACAAAATCTGCTGCTTCTAATATTTTTATAGCCAAGCTAGAATTAAAAAAATCAAATTCTGGATAAACATCAAATAACAAATAAGACTTTAACGGTCTTAAAAACATATCATAAGTATTTAGACCTTTTTGCTGAGGTATAACACCACTAGCCAATGCAGCTATACTATTAGAATCAGGGTTGGTATGAATGAAATCAGCATTTATTATATCGGCTATTTCTGTAGTTAATTTATAAATAGCCATATACCTAGAATTATTACTTACATGGTTTGCTAAAAGTATTAGTGGACTTTTAGAACAGATGAGTTTTTTTACTAATTCTAAATGAGAATCACTTATCTTAATATCATTTAAATAATCAAAAATATCAAGTTTTTTTTCAGTTAAAAGAGCTTTTAATAATGATGCCAGCTCAGATTCTAAATCTTGTGGTGCTATAAGTTTTTGTAGTTTAACATCATAATTAAAATCAAACTCTACATGATTTATAACATTTATCTCAGCTCCATTTAATGCTGCTTTCCTAATCCTATAATTTAGCATAGGCTGTTCTAACCTTGGATTACCTCCAATTATTAAAATAAAATCTTTATTCTCTATATTTTGAAGTGGTAATGATGAAGAAGGTGAGATGAAATTTTTGATATCAGGTCTATTAAATCTATGATCAATATTGTTTGAACCTAACCCTGTTAACAGTTTTTTAAATAAATATAACTCTTCTAAAGTTGAGCTCGCAGAAATTAAACCCCCAATATCCTTTGGGGAGTTTTTTTCTAAAATATTTGCTAAGCCTTTAAAAGTAAAATCTAATGCTTTATCCCAACTTACTTGTTCCCATTTGCCATTATTTTTTATCTGAGGCACTAAAAGCCTGTTTTCACTTTCAAGAGCCTCGTATGAAAATCTATCTCTATCAGATATCCAAACATCATTAATTTCATCGTTTTCTTTTGCTACTATCCTTTTAACCTTATTATTAAAAGTATGTGCATAAATATTTGAGCCTATTAAATCGTGTCTAGCAATAGTTGATTTAGCACTTGTTTGCCAAGACCTAAACTCATAGCTATATGGTTTTGATACTAAAGCCCCTACTGGGCAAATATCAATAATATTTCCTGACAATTCTGAATTAATACCTTCATCTAAAAAAGGTTCTATTTTGGTATTTTCGCCTCTGCCTACTGAACCCATCTCTATTACACCTGCAATTTCCTCACCAAATCTTACACATCTAGTGCAATGTATACAGCGTGTCATTTGAGTATGTATTAAAGGGCTTATATCTTTATCAGCTACAACTCTCTTTTTTTCCTTAAAACTTGAATATACAGCTCCGCATTTAAGTGAAATATCCTGAAGTTCACACTCACCAGCTTGGTCACATATTGGACAATCTAATGGGTGGTTTATAAGCAAAAACTCCATAACATTTTTTTGATAAGATAAAGTTTTTTCTGATTTAGTGCTGACACTCATACCATCATCAACTGGTGTTGCACAAGCAGGCATTGGTTTTGCCATCCCTTCTATTTCAACTAAACACATCCTACAATTAGCAACTATTGATAATTGTTTATGATAGCAAAATCTTGGAATATATATACCCTCTCTATCAGCTACATTAATTAACATCTCGCCTGCATTGGCTTTATATTTTTTACCGTTAATTTTTATTTCAATATCCATTTATTCAACCATTGACCTACCATTTTCAATATAGTATTCAAACTCATCTCTAAAATGTCTTATAAAACTCTCAACAGGCATAGCTGCTGCATCTCCTAAAGCACAAATAGTATGTCCTATAATCTTTTCTTGAACGCTAAGTAGAGAATCTAAATCTTCCAGCTTACCTTTGCCATCTAATATGCGTTGCAATATTTTATAAATCCAGCCTGCTCCCTCTCTGCACGGTGTGCATTGTCCGCAAGATTCGTCATAATAAAAGTGAGCTATTCTTGTTAATGTTTTAACCATACAAGTAGAATCATCCATAATAATAACTGAACCAGCCCCAAGCATAGACCCTGCTTCTGCAATAGAATCATAATCCATGTCCATCTCTAATGCTGTTTTTGCTGGCAAAACTGGTGTTGATGAACCTCCTGGAATTACTGCCTTTAATTTATGACCATCTCTAACCCCTCCTGCTAATTTTAATAATTCCCTAAATGGTGTGCCCATAGGAACCTCAAAATTAGCAGGATTATTAATATGTCCTGACACTGAAAATAATTTATAGCCTCCAGAGTTCTTTACTCCTAAATCCCTAAACCATTCTCCTCCTTTTCTTAGTATCATTGGCACAGAGGCAAAACTTTCAGTATTATTAATTGTAGTAGGTCTCCCAAATAAACCAACATTTGCTGGAAATGGTGGCTTAAATCTAGGCATCCCTTTTTTGCCTTCAATAGATTCTAAAAGCGCAGTTTCTTCTCCACAAATATATGCTCCAGCACCTAAATGAGTGTAAATATCCATATCAATACTACTACCTTGAATATTTTTTCCCAGCAAACTTGCTTCATAGACTTCTTTTAATGCAGCCTCAAATCTATTATATGGCTCAATAAACTCACCTCTTATATAGTTATATCCTACTGTGGCATTCATTACAAAACCGCCTATCATCATACCCTCTATTACAGCATGTGGGTTATAGCGGAGGATATCTCTATCTTTACAAGTACCCGGCTCACCCTCATCAGAGTTACACACTATATATTTTTGTCCTGGATTATTCCTTGGCATAAAACTCCATTTAAGACCTGTTGGAAACCCTGCCCCTCCTCTGCCTCTAAGGTTTGAAGTTTTTAACTCATCAATGATAAATTCCGCTGTAAGTTTGCCTTTAAGTATTTTTTTCCATACTTCATATCCTCCACCCTCTAAATAAGAATTTAGAGTCCAAGACTTAACTTTATCTATATTTTTAAAACAAACTCTGTTCATTTAAAAGCCATCCAATATCATATCTATTTTATCTTTGGTGAGGTTTTCATAATAAGTATCACCAATTTGCATCATAGGGGCACCAACACAAGCTCCTAAACACTCAACTTTTTTGATGCTAAATTTACCGTCTTTAGTAACCTCTCCAGTCTTAATATCTAATTTAGATTGCAAATACTTTATTAAATCATCGCTACCATTTAACATACAAGAAATATTATGACATATGCAAATTTTATGCTTACCAACTGGTTTATGCTCATACATAGAATAAAAATATGCCACCTCTTGCACTACTATTGCTGGAAGATTTAAATATTCTGCTAACTCTTTAATAAGCTCTAATGTCAAGTGCCCGCTATTTTCATTTTGCACCATTTTAAGTGCTTCCATTACCACTGATTTTTTATTATCTTTAGGGTATTTTTTAGCAAGTAAATTTATTTGATTTATTATTTGTTCTGAAATCATATTTTAAAAATTTTATTATTAAAATAATTTCCTCAATTAATTATAAAAACCTAGTTACAGATAATTATTACAAAGTTATCTGTCAATTTCCCCAAAAACCACATCTAAAGAGCCTATAACTGCTACTAAATCTGTCAACATATGGCCTTTTATTACTTCATTTATAGCTGATAAATGGGCGAACCCTGCTGCTCTTATTTTTACTCTATATGGTTTATTAGCTCCATCTGAAACCATATATACTCCAAACTCTCCTTTTGGATGCTCAACAGCTGCATAAACTTCTCCTTCTGGCAGACTAAAACCCTCACTAAAAAGTTTAAAGTGATGAATTAAAGATTCCATATCATTTTTCATATCAATTCTTTTTGGTGGAGTAAATTTATGATTATCTGCTATTACTGGACCTGGATTTTCTTTTAACCATTTAACACATTGCTTAATTATATAATTTGATTGGCGCATCTCTTCAACTCTTACCAAATACCTATCATAACAATCTCCGTTTGTACCTACTGGAATTGCAAAATCCAGTTTATCATAAACAGCATAAGGTTGATTTTTTCTTAAGTCCCAATTAACTCCTGAACCTCTCAACATAGGTCCAGTAAAACCTAATTGTTTAGCTCTATCTTCATTAATCACTCCTATATTTACCAGTCTTTGTTTCCAAATACGATTATCAGTTAACAAATTCTCATACTCATCAACACATTTAGGGAAATTATTAGTAAATTCTTCAATAAAATCCAATAAAGAACCTTGACGATTTTCATTAAGTTTATTTATTTCTTCTTTGGTGCGAATTTTAGACTCTTGGTATTTTGGCATTCTATCAGGCAAATCTCTATAAACCCCACCAGGGCGATAGTATGTTGCATGCATTCTTGAACCTGACACTGCTTCATAGCAATCAATTAAAGTTTCTCTTTCACGAAAAGCATATAAAAACACTGTCATTGCACCCACATCTAAAGCATGAGTTCCTATCCACAAAAGATGATTTAAAATCCTAGTAATCTCATCAAACATTGCTCTTATATATTGAGCTCTCTCAGGGACCTTAATACCAGCTAATTTCTCACAAGCTAGAACATAAGCATGTTCATTACATGTCATAGACATATAATCTAATCTATCCATATAACCTATAGATTGAGTATATGGTTTACTTTCTATTAACTTTTCTGTACCTCTATGTAACAGTCCTATATGTGGGTCTGCTTTTTCAATTACTTCGCCATCCATTTCTAAAATCAAACGCAATACGCCATGCGCAGCAGGATGTTGGGGTCCAAAATTTAAAGTATAATTATTTATTTCTGTCATTTGCTATCTTATAACCTTAGGAACATTAATAACTTCTTCAATAGTAACAGGTTCATAAACAACTCTATTTGATTTTTTATCGTAACGCATCTCTACCTCTCCTATTAAAGGAAAATCTTTACGCAATGGATGTCCTACAAAACCATAATCAGTAAGTATCCGACGCAAATCTGGATGGCCTTTAAATAATACTCCAAACAAATCAAAAGCCTCTCTTTCAAACCAATCTGCAACATTCCAAACATCTACTACTGAATCTATTAGCAAATTTTTTTTTAAATAAGTCTTAACTCTTAAGCGTAAATTGTTTTTAACTGATAACAAGTGATACACAACAGCAAAACGCTTTTTATAATCTGATTGATATGCTATTTTTTGTCTACTACGACAATATGAAGCATTTATTTCTGTATTAGCATCCCATTCTGCTTTATTAAATGTTAAGTAATCTATTGCACATAAATCTATAAGAATATCAAAATCAAACTCATCTCTTAGGATCTTACAATTTTTTTTTACATCATTAACATTTATAGTTAATGTTAATTCTTCAAAATCTTCTACTATGGATTTTTTCCCAAATCTATCTTTTAATTTGTTTTTTAATTCTTTATTATTCATCTACTTTTGGTCGGGCAATAGTATTAGTTCTACGGATTTTTTCTTGTAGTTGAGTGATGCCATATATTAATGCCTCAGCAGTTGGTGGACAGCCGGGTACATAAATATCAACAGGAACAATTTTGTCACAACCTCTAACTACAGAATAGGAGTAATGATAATATCCTCCTCCATTAGCGCATGAACCCATAGAAATAACCCATTTTGGATTAGGCATTTGATCATATACTTTTCTTAATGCAGGAGCCATTTTATTTGTTAAAGTGCCTGCAACTATCATAAGGTCAGATTGTCTAGGTGTTGGACGAAATACTATGCCAAATCTATCTAAATCATACCTTGATGAACCAGCCTCCATCATTTCTATCGCACAACATGCTAAGCCAAAACTCATAGGCCACATTGAACCTGTTCTAGCCCAATTAATGACCTTGTCTAAGGAAGTGGTAATAAACCCTTGCTGCATTAAACCTTCTATTGCCATACTAAACTTATTACTCCCACTCTAAAGCACCTTTTTTCCATTCAAAAACAAATCCCACTACTAATAAAAATAAAAATATAGCCATAGCTGTAAAACCAAACCAGCCTAATTCAGACTGCACAACTGCCCATGGGAAAACATAAGCTACTTCTAAATCAAATAAAATAAAAAGAATTGCTACTAAATAGTAGCGAACATCAAAGCGCATTCTAGCATCTTCAAAAGGAGGAAAACCACATTCAAATTGAGAATATTTTTCTTTATCAGGTTTATGAGGTGCTAATACTACTCCGGCTAAAATAGGGATAACTCCAAACCCTATGCCTAAAATAATAAAAACAACTATTGGTAAGTAATTTTCTAACATCTAAGATTTTATTAGCTCGTAAGGTTGATATTATAAATAACTAACAATAAAAATGTAAGAATGTGTGTATGTTGTTTAAATGGTTAAAGCAGCCACTAAAATAGGTTTAATAAAGCTTTTAAAGTAGACAAAAGTAATAAAATAAAAACACCACTGCGTTGGACAATAATAGGAGAAAAATATGGGTAGCAATCTAAATTTAATTTAGACCACTACAAATTATTAGCTTTTAGCTTGTTCCATTACTTCTTTTACAAAATCATCAGCTTTTTTCTCTATCCCTTCTCCAACTTCAAAGCGAATAAAACTTATAACATCGGCATTATTTTCTTTTACAAGCTTTCCAACTGTAGTATCTGGATTTTTAATAAATGCTTGACCATAAAGAGTAATTTCAGAAATGAATTTTCTAACCCTTCCTGCAACCATTTTCTCAATGATATTTTCTGGCTTGCCACTTTCTTTAGCTTGTTCAACAAATATTTGTTTTTCTTTAGCTAACAAGTCTTTTGGAACTTGAGATTCATCTATACATTCTGGGCGGCTTGCTGCAATATGCATAGCAACATCTTTTGCTAAGCTCTCATTGCTTTCTGACAGTACCGCTAATACAGCTATTTTATCACCATGTTTATAACTGCCAATATTGCCACTACCAGCATTAATATAACTTACTCTACGAACTGATATATTTTCACCAATCTTAGCAATCAGGTTTTTCCTAGCATCTTCAACAGTTGTATCAGATGTCATATTTGAATTATTAAATTTATCTATATCATCAGTCTTTATCTCAAGTGCTAATTGGCTAAGTTCATTTACAAAATTTATGAAATCATCACTTTTAGATACAAAATCTGTCTCAGAATTTACCTCTATAATTGCTGCCTCTTTTTTATCTGCAGACATTGCAATATTAACTAAGCCTTCTGCGGCAATTCTTCCAGCTTTTTTAGCAGCTTTTGCAGCACCACTTTTACGCATTAAGTCTAGCGCTTGTTCTAAATCACCATTTGTTTCAACCAATGCTTTTTTACATTCCATCATTCCAGAACCAGTTCTTTGTCTTAATTCTTTTACTAAAGATGCGCTAATTACCATTTTATTTTTCTCCATTATTTTTACTTTCTTCTGCTTTTTTTGTAGTTGTTTTTTTAGTTTTTGTTTTAGCTTTATTTTTAGTTGTTGGATTTTTGGTATCTTTTTCACTAGATACTTCTTTAGTTTCTTTTGCAATAGCTTTTTTACTTTCTTTTACTTCTTCTACTTTCTCTACAATATCAGTTTTTTCTTCTTGCTTTTGAGTTTTAGGTTTTTTCTCAACTACTGCAACTTTAGATTTTGCTTGCCCAGAAGTTGCTGCTATCACAGCTTTAGTTTCAACAATTGTGTTTGCTATTTCTCTTGCATAAAAAGTAATAGAACGAATAGAGTCATCATTACCAGGAATCATATAATCAATGCCATCAGGATTGTAATTAGTGTCCACAATGCCAATAATAGGTATGTGCAATTTTTTAGCTTCATTTACAGCATTTTTTTCATAGCCAATATCAACAACAAATATAGCATCAGGAATGCTTTGCATATCCTTTATACCTCCCAAGCTTTGCTTTAGTTTTTCTAATTCTCTAGTCATTGTTAATGCTTCTTTTTTATTAAATTGACTAAAATTATCTTCTTGTAAAAATTCTAAATCTTTTAAGCGTTTTATAGATGATTTAATTGTTTTAAAATTAGTCATCATGCCACCTAACCAACGGTTATTAACATAAGGCATTTCACATCTTGTTGCTTCGTTTTTTATAGCCTCACCAGCGCTTCTTTTAGTGCCGACAAAAAGTATTTTTCCACCTTGACTAATTATGCTACTTACAAAATTTAGTGCGTCATTAAATCTTGGTAGAGTTTCTTCTAAATTAATTATGTGGATGTAATTTCTTGCCCCATAAATATAAGGTGCCATTTTTGGATGCCAGAATTTTGTTTTGTGTCCGAAATGGACGCCAGCCTCTAGCATTTGCTTCATAGTTACTTTAGCCATATTTTCTCCTTGGGTTATTCTTCCACTGTTTCTATAAATTAAACTTGTATTTCAAAGCACCCTAATTTATATTATGAAAAAGTGTGTAACATTAAAAAAACTATCTTTGCCGTAAAGCAAAAAAACGCTAAATTATCCTATATTTAAACAAGTATTACAAGACTATGTATGAATCCAATACATAATTGCACTAGCATTGTAAAAATTAGTGTAAATAATCAATTTTTATTTTTGTTAGTAATGCCATCAGGAACATGTCCAGTTGCAACATATTTACTAGCTGACTTACAATGTTTATGTTGGTCATCAAAAAATATATCTGCACCAAACTCTGATAAAAACTTACCTTTGTCTACGTCACCTAAGAAAAATGCTTGGTCAATACGAATACCCCATTCCCTCATAGTATGAATAACTCTTTTGTGAGCAGGAGCAGAACGAGAAGTAACTAATGCTGTTTTAATAGGGTTGTTTTTCTCTGGATATGCTGCTTGAATTTTTTGTAAAGAGTATAAAAATGGCTTAAATGGTCCTGCTTTTAATGCTTTATTCATTGCTTTTTTTTCATTTTTTTCAAAAGCTTTTAACCCATGCTCTTGAAAAATCTTTTCAGATTCATCAGAAAAAATAACTGCATCTCCATCAAAAGCTATGCGTAATTGCTTAGTTTGGTTATTGTTTGTTTTTGAGCTAATAATAGTAGCTGCCGCATAATTTTGTTTTAATACCTTTTGGACATCATCACTATTCGCTGATAAAAATAAATCTGCATTAAAAGCTCCAACATAAGGATAAGTGCTTTCACCTCTAGTAAAAGCGGCTTTGGTAATATTAAGATTATGTTTTTCAATAGAATTAAAAACTCTAAGACCTGTATCAATGCTATTTCTTGAAAGTAATATAACATCTATAGGTGTTTTCTCACTATTTAAGGCAAGTAATTTTTTTACTAATGGGAAGCCAACTCCAGACTCTAAGATAATATCTTCATTTTTTTGTTGATATTTTGCATAGGCTTCAACTCCTTTTTTTTCATATATTTTATGACTTTCATCTAAATTAAATAAAGCTCTAGATGAAATAGCTATAACTAATCTATTTAATCTATTGTCTTTTATCATTTATATCCTTTTGAAAAATTAAAGAGTAATTAAATTTTCTTTTTCCTCACCTCATTAATTCTTACCTTATGAGTTTTTCTATTTTGCTAATAAATTTAATAACACTTTTTCATCCTAATTGCTTCCATTATAGATGCTATCATCATATTTTAACCAATCCAAGAGTCTTATATTAAGCGTAAGTTCAATAAAAACTTGTTTTTAAAAGCCAGTTTATAAAAATAATTCTACATTAATTACAAATTTATTTGTTTCTGAATTTATACAAAAAACACTTTTATTTTTATTTGCTCTCTATATGGGATAATAAGAGACAATTTTGTTATTTTAAATTTTATTATATGGGTAAAGTTACTGGATTTATGGAATATGATAGGCAAACAGAAGCTTATCGTGATATTGACATTAGAATTAAAGACTACAATGAAGTTTTTGCAGTAGGTCATAATTATGCGAAATTACAAATACAAGCAGCTAGGTGCATGGATTGTGGAGTGCCTTTTTGTCAATCTAACGATGGTTGTCCAGTTAGTAATTTAATACCAGAATTTAATGATTTAGTTTATCGTGACAAATGGTTTGAGGCTTTTGAACGCTTAAAAAAAACCAATAATTTCCCTGAATTCACTGGAAGAGTATGCCCAGCACCTTGTGAAGGAGCTTGTGTTTTATCAGTAACTAATCCTGCAGTAACAATAAAAAATATTGAAATGGCAATAGCTGATATGGGCTTTAAAGAAGGATGGGAAAAGAAGGTTAATATCAGCAATAAGACTGGTAAAAAAATAGCAATTGTAGGGTCTGGACCTACAGGTCTTGCAGCTAGTGAAGAACTTAATAAAATGGGGCACAATGTAGTAGTTTTTGAAAGAGATGATAGGGTTGGTGGATTATTAATGTATGGCATACCTAATATGAAACTTAATAAAAATATTGTCAATCGTAGAGTAAATTTGTTAAAAGAAAGTGGCATAGAATTTATAACAAACGCCGATATTG
Organism: uncultured Thiotrichales bacterium; assembly: GCA_964508055.1. Taxonomy (GTDB): domain Bacteria; phylum Pseudomonadota; class Gammaproteobacteria; order PS1; family Pseudothioglobaceae; genus CAZDRI01. Next base: position 36,061 of record CAZDRI010000006.1, on the reverse strand, counting down.
GTAAAAATATTAATATAAGTAATATTGAAAAAGATTTTGATGTGCTTCTTTTTGCAACAGGAGCAACAAAACCAAGAAATTTAGAAATTAATAATAACAAATTAAATGGTGTTTACTTTGCTATGGATTATTTAAATAAAAATACCAAAAATCTACTTGATTTTAATAAAGCAGATGATTTAGCAAAAGGCAAAAATGTAATAATAATTGGAGGAGGAGATACAGGGACTGATTGTATTGCCACAGCGATTAGACAAGGTGCAAAGTCTGTTGTGAATTTTGAATTAATGCAAAAACCACCAAAATCTAGGGGTGATAATAATCCTTGGCCAAGTTGGCCACATATATACAGAGTTGATTATGGTCACGAAGAGGCTGAAAAAACTTATGGAAAAGACCCTAGAACATACCAAATAATGACAGATGAATTTATTGATGATGGCAATGGTAATATCAAGGCTATAAAAACGCACAATGTAGAGTTGGTGGATAATAAATTTAGTAACATTGCCAATTCTGAAAAAATATGGCATGCTGATTTAGTGTTATTATCTATGGGTTTCATATCTCCTGAACATTATTTATCAAATCAATCAGGTATAGAATTAGATGAAAGAGGCAACTATCAAGCTGAATATGGGTGTTTTCAAACAAATAAAAAGAATATTTTTGTAGCAGGAGATTGTAGAAGAGGACAGTCTCTAGTGGTATGGGCTATAAACGAAGGTAGAGAAGTAGCTAAAAGAATTGATGAGTTTTTAAAAAAATAAACTATTAAAAAATACTTATAATCATAAACTTCTATCTTTGTAATTTTTTTAATTTTTATCTAAAAACATAATAAATATCAGCTAAGTTCAAATCATAATTGTAACTAATATATAAGCACTTATAATAAATTAATGACTAAAAATAAAATACAATTTATTTGCACACAATGCGGAGCCAGCCATTTACAATGGCAAGGACAATGTTCAAAATGCAATAGCTGGAATAGTTTAGAAGAAGCGATAGTAGATAATATATCTGATTCTTTAAAAGACTTACCAGAGTCAAAAGTTCAAAAATTAACCTCAACAGATTTAGAAGGCTCATCTCGCATAACTACTGGTTTTAGTGAATTAAATAAAACTTTGGGAGGAGGTCTAATTCCAGGTTCTGTAGTATTGATTGGAGGTAGTCCAGGTATAGGCAAATCAACTTTGATACTTCAGTGTTTAGCAAATATTAATAAAAAATATTCCACTTTTTATATAAGTGGAGAAGAGTCAAGTGAGCAAATCAGTAGTAGAGCTAAACGACTTAATATAAATGAAGATATATTATTAATAAGTGAAACTAAAATTGACAAAATAATAAGCCTTGCTAAAAAAATTAAACCTAAAGTAATGGTTATTGATTCTATACAAACAATGGAAAGTTTAACATCACAATCTGTGCCAGGTTCAGTATCTCAAGTTAGAAATTGTTCTTTAGAATTAAGTAAATATTGCAAAATAACAAATACCACTTTATTGCTTATCGGACATATGACTAAAGATGGAACTATAGCAGGACCAAGAATTTTAGAACATATGGTTGATGTTGTGCTTTATTTTGAAGGGGATAGTAGTGATAGGTATAGAGTTATTCGTGCAGTAAAAAATCGTTTTGGCACAGTTAATGAATTAAGTATTTTTGCTATGAGTGATACTGGTTTAAAACAAGTAAAAAATCCATCAGCTATTTTTCTTAATAGAAGTGCAAAAAAAACACCAGGCAGTATTGTTACAGTTATTAAACAAGGCTCAAAGTCATTATTGGTAGAAATTCAAGCATTAGTAGATAAGACAAATATACAGACTAGAAGAGTTTGCGTGGGAATAGAGCAAAATAGACTTATCTTACAACTTGCAATATTGCATAAACATGGCGGCATTGTAACAATGGACCAAGATGTTTTTATTAATGTTGTGGGAGGAATTAAAATAAACGAAACAGCCATAGATTTAGCAGTAATATTAGCAGTAATATCTAGTATAAGAAATCAAACAATAGCTAAAAACTTAGTGGCTTTTGGAGAGATAGGTCTAACTGGAGAAATAAGGCCAGTATATAATGGACAAGAGAGATTAAAAGAAGCTCAAAAACATGGTTTTAGCAAAGCTATAATACCTAAAGATAATTGTCCTAAAGAAAATATAAAAGGCTTAGAAATAGCTCCTGTCTCTTATTTACATGAAGCATTATCTTATATATTTTAAGTTTTACACTAAACTTTTAAAAGAACTTGATTAGGTAATTGAGTAGCAACTTGGTAAAGAATAAATATAAATTTACCTTGTACTTTCAAATTAATTACTTAATTAAAGATGCTGTAAAATAAAAAACATATTTTACAAAACCAATAATCCTTATATGAATGATGCTATGCAAATCATACCATTATTAAATCTAGCTATAGCTTTCATACCAGTTATAGCAATAATATTTATCTTATATAAATGGTCTTTAAATTTTGTTAATGCCACCTATGCTATAGGAAGGATGTTAGCTCAATTATTAATAATTGGATATTTTTTAAATTTTATTTTTAATTTAAACAGCGGTGGTATTGTATTAATAATACTAATGATTATGATTATTGTATCAAGTTGGATTGCATTAGGTGTTATCAGGCAAAAACGCATAGTTTTGTTTAAGAATGCCTTTATTGCAATTTTTATTGGCGGTAGCATTACTTTATTATTAGTAACTAAAGGAGTATTAGATTTAAGCCCCTGGTATCTACCACAATATATGATTCCACTTGCAGGTATGATTTTTGCAAATTCTATGAATAGTGTAAGTTTAGCAGCGGAGCGACTAAATTCAGAAATTTCAAGAGGGGTAGATTTTATTACAGCTAGAAAAGATGCCTATCAGGCATCATTAATACCAATAATAAATTCTTTATTTGCTGTGGGTTTAGTTTCCATACCCGGTATGATGACTGGACAGATTTTAGCAGGGGTTGAGCCCTTAATAGCTGCTAGGTATCAAATTATGGTTATGTGTATGGTTTTTGGCACTGCTGGTATATCTTCAGCTTTATTTTTAATATTATCAAAGTCTATTTTCATAGCTGAAGAACAAGAAATAAAAAGCATTAAATTACAATAAATTACAGTTTAGACTTATTATCTATCATAATTAATTGATTTTTTATTTTAAATCTGAAGTCATAAATTCTATAGCAGATTTTAACTCAGAACCAGAACAATCAGCACATGTGCCTTTTGGGGGCATAGCATTTTTACCTTTTTTAGCTGACATTAATAAAGCATTGATACCTTGTTTTAGTCTAACTTGCCAATCAGATTTATTATTAAGTTTTGGAGCGTTGGCAATACCTACCGAATGGCAAGCACTGCAAAAAGCATTGTATATATCTTTACCTTTACGAATCTTTACCTTAGCAACAGTTTTCTTTTTAGTTATTTTAGTAGTTGAAGTTTTAGTGTATATATTACCTATTGGTTTTATTATTTTTCTAATATCTGTTGCATGAGTTTTGTAACTTTTAGAAATTATATTATTAAAAATTGAACCAATTAATAATATTAAAATAAATACAGCTATAAATCCTAATATACTTAATTTAAAATAGTTTTTTTCTTTACTCATAAACCGCCTTAAATGTGAAAATTATGATTACAATATAGAATTAAAGGATAAATTATATAAGATAATTAATTTCATTTTAAATATATGTTAAAAAAAGGTATACAAACATTACTAAACAAAACTTTTTTGATTAAGACAAGTTTAATTGTTAGTACTTTGTTTTTATTACTATTAATATCATTAATAATATTTTTAGTTTTTTTTTCTAATTATTTAAAACAACCTATTATCAATGAATTAGAAAAGTTTACAGAACTAGATGTCAGTCTTGATAAAGTATATTTTGAATTTAATAAAAAAGATTTAATGCTGAATATTTCTAATGTTAAATTCAGCACTATAGATAGTAAAAAACAACTGGTTGCAGTTGGTAATATAAAAGCAAATGTTAATTTTATTGACCTTATCACAAGAAAAAGAGATATAGAAAATATATATATTAAAAATGTTAAGTTAAATTTTAGTAAAAATATTGAAAATACATGGGAAGTTATTTTGAATAAATTAAATCTAGCTAATAACCCCATAGCAATAATACCCAATATAGATATTAAAATAGACGATATATATTTAATTTTTGATAAGACCTATCACATTAAGAGCTCATCGTTAATTATTAATAACAATACAGCTAATATAAAACTTAATGACCAGTTTTTAGGGTTTCAAAAAATATTCTCGCAACCAATACCAAATTTTAATTTAGGTGCAAAATTTGATTTTAACGATATGAATATCATTAAGATTAATGATATTTATATAAAAAATAATGATGTAAATTTAACAGCAAATCTTACTTATAATTTGAAAGGAAATATTATTTACTTAACTGGTTTAGCACATAACATTAAGAGTCAAAATCTTAAAAATTATGTCCCTGATAAAGTAATAAACCAAACAGCAGCAAATTGGTTAAAAAATGCTTTTATTGCAGGAGATATAGAGCAAGTTATTTTTTTGTTATCAGGCAACTTAACAGAATTGCCATTTATTAATACTAATAAAAATAATTTTAACTTTGATATTTTGATAAGAAATAATGAATTAAACTTTCATAACAAGTGGCCAAACATTAAAAACTTAAACGGCACAATAAGTATTAAAAATGAAAAGTTAGTTGTTAATGCAAATGGTGATATTGACAAAATAGGCTTTAAAGATGCTCAAGTTGTAATACCTAATATAATGACAAAAAAACCAGTTGTTGAGATAAACGCTAGGACTTTAATAGATAGCAAAAAAGTATTACAATTTTTAAAGAACGATGCCTTATACGAAGATATTGGTAGCAATATTGAAGACCTAAACATATCTGGCATTGGAGATATAGCTGTGAAACTTTTTATACCCACAAGCAGACATGATAATAAAGAGTCTATAATTGACATAGCAGGCAAATTTAGAAGTAATAAACTATCAATTAAAGACACCGGTATTAATGTTGATAATCTAAACGCTACAGTTAAATATTATCAAGGCAAATTAACTGCAACTGGAGAAGGGTATTTTAGAGAGATGCCGCATAATTTTGATTTATCTTTTAGTGAAAAAGAAAGTCTAAACATAAACCTTAATTCTAAGTTATTAAAGGCAAATATTTATTTACAAGGCAATGATTTATGGAGTGCTGACTTTTTCAGCAAATTTGCAAATGGAAATCTTATTTTTTCTAAAGATGCTAAAAAAAATCCCTGGAAATTAGACATTGAATATTTAGATTTAAAAAATTTATTTACTACTAAAAAACAAAATATAAACTTATTTTTAAATGATTTACCTAACTTTTTTGATATTAATATAAAAGAGTTAAAATTTTATAATGATTTTTCTACTATTAAAGACTTTAAATCAAAAGTTAGCTATGATAATAAAAAAGAGCATATAAAGGCTAATGGAGAGTTTAGCTTTAATAAAATAAACTCTAATTTTGATTTAGATTTTAAAGACAAAAATAATTTTAAAACAGTGATTAATTCTAAACAATTTAGCTCAGAAATCACAAGTATGGATGATAATCTACTAAATGTTATTTTTTCTAATAATATTGTAGATGGTAGTTTAATATTGCCTTATAACTATATTAATAACACTGCCAAGATAAAGTTGAAAAAACTAAATTTATCAAAACTAGTAGAAAATAAAAATGACAGTGATATAAAGCTATCTCCTAAAGATTTGTATAATTTTGACTTAGTAATTGATAATGTTTTATTAAATGGCAAAGAATTAGGAAGTGTTTTTGCTAAATTTAATAAACAAGATGAATATTTAAAAATAACCAAAGGCACAATTAAAGACAAAGACTTTAATATTGATTTTGTTGGAAAATGGTCAGACTCAGAATTTGAAATTGATTTTGGCTTATATTCTGATGAGTTAGCAGGTATTTTAAAAAAATTTGACATTAAAGTTAGTGCGGATAAAGGCAAAACTAAAATTAAAGGTATTCTATCTTGTCCTTGCAAACCATGGCAAGTCAAATTAAAGGATATTAATGGTAATTTAAATTTTGATATTAAGGAAGGCTCATTTACTGATGAAGGAAATCCATTTGCTAAATTATTATCTCTCCTAAATATTAGATCGTTAAAAGATTATATAAAATTTGATTTAGATGATATTTTTGCTAAAGGTTTTCAATACGATAAAATATCAGCAAAAATCAATTTATCTAGAGCTTTAGCTATAATGAAAAGCTTTAAATTAGAAAGCAAGTCAAGCGATATTACTATTGGGGGATATAGTGATTTGGCTAACAAAAGTTTTAACTATGATGCTGTTGTTAGACCTAAAACATCTTCTGCATTACCAGTAACAAGTTTTTTGTTAGGAGGAGGTCTAGCAGGTCTTGGGATATGGACTATTGATGAGTTTTTACTTGGCGGTAAAATTATGAAAAAAACAGTTGATAGAATTATTGATTTTGAATATAAAATAACAGGTCCTTGGGACAATCCTGTAATAGAATAAATGTTAAAAATACTAGATTTACATAATATTAATGAAAATACAATTTCTAATTTTTTAGCAAAGCTTCACTCTAATACTATTGATTATGCCGATTTGTATTTTCAATATGATATAAGTGAATCATGGGTTTTAGAAGATGGAGTAGTTAAAAGAGGCTCATATAATATTAATCATGGAGTTGGCACAAGAGCGATTAGCGGTGAAAAAACAGGATTTGCATACTCTGATGAGTTGAGTGTGCCGTCAATAGAGAAATCAATAAAATTTGCAAAAGCAATCGCAAGGCAAGGACAAAATAAAGCTAGCAAATCTTTTGTTACAAAAAACTATCATAATAAACATAATAGCCAAAATCCATTAGATAGCATATCAACTTTAGAGAAAATATCACTACTTAGAAATATAAATAATATTGCTAGAAAGGACAAACGAGTAAAACAAGTAACAGCAACTCTTATGGGTAATTATTCGCAAGTAGTTATTGCAGGCAGCGATTCTACTTTTGAAGAAGACTTTCGCCCAATGGTTGGAATTAGTGTTAATGTAATTGTTGAAGATAAAGCTATTATCAAAAGTGCATCCTCTGGTGGAGGTGGGAGATATGATTATCGCTATTTTATTGATAATCATCTAGATAAATTTTATGCAGAAGAAGCACTAAGACAAGCTATCGTATCTTTAAATAGTAAACCAGCTCCAGCAGGCTCTATGAGTGTTATTTTAGGTCCGGGCTGGCCAGGAGTATTATTGCATGAGGCTATAGGGCATGGATTAGAAGGGGATTTTAATCGTAAAGGAAGTTCAGTCTTTAGCAATAAAATGGGCGAAAAAGTTGCAAGTAAATTATGCACAATAGTTGATAATGGCACCATAGCTAACCGTAGGGGCAGTTTGAATATTGATGATGAAGGTAACCCTACTCAAAATACAGTCTTAATAGAAAAAGGTATTTTAAAAAATTATATGCAAGATAAATTAAATGCTAAATTAATGGGCACAAAATCAACTGGTAATGGTAGAAGAGAATCTTACGCATCTCTTCCTATCCCGAGAATGACTAATACTTATATGTTGTCGGGTAAGTCTAGTTTAGATGAGATGATTAAAAGTGTAGATAATGGTATATATGCAGCTAATTTTGGTGGTGGACAAGTAGATATAACTTCAGGTAAGTTTGTATTTTCTGCAAATGAAGCTTATTTGATTAAAAAAGGTAAAATTATCCACCCTATAAAAGGAGCTACTATCATTGGCTCTGGAGATGAAGTATTGCATAAAATATCTATGGTTGGTAATGACTTGCGTTTAGATTATGGTGTTGGAATGTGCGGTAAAGACGGTCAATCTGTGCCTGTAGGAGTAGGTCAACCAAGTGTTAAAGTTGATAATTTAACAGTAGGCGGAACTCAAATTTAGACCAAATAAAATAATCCTCAAAACGCAAGAACCAAGCAAATACAACTATAAAAGTTAGAAAAAATACAATTATATAATTTTTATATCTGGTCACCAGCCTATATATTTATTTTTTCTATTCCGTTCATATATGGTTTTAAAACTTCAGGTATTTTAATGCTATTATCAGCTTGTTGATAGTTTTCCATAATGGCAACCAGTGTTCTACCAACAGCAAGACCAGAGCCATTTAAAGTATGGACTAATTTTGTTTTTGAATCTTTTTTATTTTTGTATCTAGCCTGCATTCTCCTTGCTTGAAAGTCTTCAAAATTACTACAAGATGATATTTCTCTATAAGCATTTTGTCCAGGCATCCATACTTCTAAATCATATGTTTTAGCTGACGAAAAACCTAAATCACCAGCTGCTAAAGCTACTTTTCTATAGTGTAAGTTTAGTGCCTGTAATATATATTCAGCATTAGCAGTTAATTCTTCTAAAGTGTCATAAGAATCTTCTGCTTTAACAATTTGTACTAATTCTACTTTTTCAAACTGATGCTGGCGAATCAGACCACGAGTGTCTCTGCCATAAGAGCCTGCTTCACTTCTAAAACAAGGAGTATGAGCTACAAATTTTAATGGGAAATCCTCACTATTTAGTATCATATCTCTTACTAAATTAGTAACAGGAACTTCTGCTGTTGGGATAAGATAAAGAGGTTTTTTTTCATCTTTTTTCTCACTATCTAAAAAGGTTTTAAATAAATCTTGTTCAAATTTAGGTAATTGTCCGGTCCCTGTAAGTGATGAACTATTTACTAAGTATGGAACATAAACCTCTGTGTAATTATGTTTATTGATATGAACATCAAGCATAAATTGAATAAGTATTCTATGTAATTTTGCTAAATCTCCTTTAATAACAGTAAATCTTGCACCTGAAATTTTAGCCGCAGAATTAAAATCTAATTTAGAATTGGCTTCACCTAAATCAGCATGGTCTTTAATATCAAAATTAAATATAGGTTTTTCACCCCATTTCATAACCTCAACATTATCATCTTCTGAAGTACCTTCTGGCACAGATTCATGAGGAATATTAGGAGTATTTAATAATATTTTATTAATATTATTTTGAATAGTATCAAGCTTATTTTTTATCTCATATAAACTACTCTTTAAGTCTTTTATAGATGCTAAAAGATTAGCAATATTTTCACCCTTTGCTTTTGCTTGACCGATATTTTTTGCTTGAATATTACTTTGATTTTGCATATCTTGCATTTTTACTTGCAGTTTTTTACGCTCATTTTCTAAGCTATTAAAACTTTCTACATCCAAGCTAAAACCACGTCTTTTAAGCTTTATTGAAATGCTTTCAATATTTTCTCTTAATTGCTTTATTTCTAACATAAGTATATAATAATTTTCTAATATAAATTTTGTAAATATAAATAGAATTATACTATGTTAAACGATAATATTTCATATGAGAAAATGTGCAAAATGTTATTTGAAAATAATGCTCAACTTATTGATGTTCGCTCTGAATTTGAATTTAGCCAAGGAGCCCTGCCAGATGCTATCAATATCCCATTACAATTTATTGCAAATGCTGAAAATTTAATTTCTGATAAAACTCCTATAATTTTGTATTGTGTAACAGGACATAGATCTAGTATTGCTAAAAAATATTTAAATCAAATGGGTTATGATAATGTTTATGATTTAGGTTCTTACAAAAATTACTGTTTGTGAAATTGTATGTTAATTAGAAATAAGTGGTATAAGAAAAAATCCAGATCCATAAGTGACATAAGTAGTGCGATAGCTTTTATAAATTGGCGTATTGCTAAAGATGCGATTGAGGATTTAATAAATGAAGATTTTTATCTTAAAAAGCCAGAAGTATTTGCTATTATTGCTGAATACTTATATTTTCTAATACAGTGTACTGATAGATTGATTGTTGATAAGTTTGAATTTGAAGGCAGAAAAAAAATTATCGTTCAATTAGCAAAGTACTCTGCCCAACATTTCCAAGAAAATAAAGCAGCAGATATGGCAGAAGGTGAATATTATTTAGATTTTTTACAAACTTTTAACAAGCGCACTGAGCATTATTCAAAATTTGATTTTATGGATGGAGAACCTAACAATAATTTTTTATGTTATTTTGGTGAGAAAATTAAAGAAATTGTAAGTGAAAAAGATAAAAAATGGATTGCTCAGCAAATGATTGAAATCCAAGCCCCAAAGGCTTTTGAAAAACTAAAAGAGAGTGTTAATAATTTAACTAAAAATAAGTCTTAACTTATTATATACCTCTTTTTTCTCTCGTATTACCTCTTAAAAATATCTGTATAAATCTAATAAAATTAAAACTTGATTATTTACATTGATATTTAAGATACAAGTGTAATATGTATTGGATACACATATCAAATATTAGTCAACACCGATGATGTTATAGTTAGAATTTGCCTTTAGGTAACATTGAGTTTCATTTTTATATTTTTATAATCTTTTATAGTAGTTTCATTTTTTTCTAATAATTCATTTATCTTTTTACAAGCATGTAATATGGTTGTATGGTGTCTGTTTCCAAAATTTTTACCTATTTCTGGAAGACTTAAATTTGTTAATTCTTTTGTAAGATAAATAGCTATTTGTCTTGGGAAGGTGGTGTGTTTAGTTCTTTTGGTTGATATTAGGTTTGATATACTTATTCCATAATAATTACAAACAGCTTTTTGTATTTCATCTATATTTATATTGATTTTTTGAATTACTAAGATATCTGCTAATGCTTTATTTACAAAACTTTCATCTATTAAAGAATAATCTGTATGTGTGAAGTCACTATATGCTTTTAATTTTATTAGAGCTCCTTCTAATTCTCTTACATTTGATTTGAAGTGGTAAGCAATGAATAAGGCAATATCTTCACTTATATGAAAATTCATAAGTTGTGCTTTTTTTAAAAGTATTGCTGCTCTCATCTCTAATTCTGGAGGTGTTAATTGAAGCACCAGCCCAGAAGAGAATCTTGATTTTAATCTTTCTTCTAAACCTTTTATATTTTTAAGAGGCTGGTCACAAGTTAAAACTATTTGTTTTTTTGTGCTAAATAAAAAATTAAATATGTGGAAAAACTCTTCTTGTGATTTTTCTTTACCTGCAATCATATGAATATCATCAATTAAGAGTAAATCAGCTGATTGATAATATAGTTTAGTTTGTTCAATCCTTTCATGACGTAAACTTATAGTGAGATTTTTTACAAAGTCTATTAGTGAAGTATAAATTATTCTGACTTTTTCATTTTTTTTTCTAGCATACCAACCCATTGCTTGCAATAAGTGAGTTTTACCTAATCCAGAAGCACCATAAATAATAAAAGGGTTGTATACTGATTTTTTTAAATTACCAGCTATTTGTTTAGCGGACATACATGCTATTTGATTAGCGTCTCCTACTACCAAATTTTCAAAACTAAACTCTTTTGATAAAGATGTAGAAAATTTATTTCTTATTTTGCTATCTGCTGAATTTTTTAATTTTATCTCTACATTTATTTTATTATTAATTTCTTTTGCTAATTCTATTATGTTTTTATATATGTTTTTTCTTACCCAATTTAATGAGTTTTGATTAGGAACAGTTAGTATAAGTTTACTTTTAGTTTCATTAGCTTCAATTGGACTAACCCATATAGAAAACTGCTGCAAAGTTAATCTATCTTCTAAGTTTTTTAAGCATTCATTCCATATGTTAGACATGTTAGAGTTAAATTAAAATAAAAATGTTATAATGCAGATTTTATCTTATATATTTACTATGAAAATACTAAAATCTTTTTTTATCATTTTAGGAGTTTTAACTTTTACATTATTAATTTATTTACAATTAAATTATGGTTTATTAACTAAAATTATTTTTGCTCCTAAACTTCACCCAAAAGCCCCATCTGTTTACTTAAATCTTATCACTAAACTTTTAGAAACAGGTGATATAACCCAGACAAGTATTAGAAAAGTTCCTGTTGCTGATGATATTTCAAATGAAGATGTTGAAGAAGCAATGGATAATATTTCAACAGAATTAAATATCAGAGATGTCGGTAAATTACCTTTATCTGAAATGGTAGAATTACAAACGGATAAAAAACAAAGGTTTTTAAAAATTTACCAATATTGCTCGCCAAGAACAGCTATGGATATGGTTAATTATTCTGACTCTTTTTCAGCATATTTACCATGTCGTATATCTTTGATAGAAGATATGCAAGGTAAAAGATGGTTATATACCTTAGATATGGATATGATGATTTATGGCGGCAAACCTCTACCTCCTGAGTTGCATAAAAAAGCATTAAGAGTCCAAGAAACAATATATAGAATAATGGACGATGCAGCTATAGGCGAATTTTAATTTATTTGATTTAATATATATTGTACTAATAGGGGGACAGGTCTACCTGTAGCCCCTTTTGCTTCTCCGCCAGTCCAAGCAGTGCCTGCAATATCCAAATGAGCCCACTTATATTTTTTTGTAAACTGTGCTAAAAAGCATGCAGCGGTAATAGTCCCCGCTCCACTAGAACTAGCAATATTAGCTAAATCAGCAAAATTACTATTCAGTAATTCATTATATTCTTCAACTAATGGTAATTGCCAGGCAAAATCTAAAACTTCATTTCCTGCTTCTAATAAATCGTCAGCTAAATTTTGGTTGTTAGCTATTAGTCCTGTTAAATTTTTCCCTAAGGCTATTATTACTGCACCTGTAAGAGTTGCTACATCAATGACGATTTTTGGATTATATTTTTTACAATAACTTAAAGTATCACACAATATTAATCTACCTTCAGCATCAGTGTTTAATATTTCAATTGTTTTACCTGATAGACTTTTTACTACATCTCCTGGTTTTGCTGACCTATGTGAAGGCATATTTTCAACAGCTGGAATAAGTGCAATCAGATTAATAGCTATATTTAATGATGCTATAGCTTCAATAACTCCAAATAAGCTTGCAGCTCCACACATGTCAAATTTCATCTCATCCATTGATGAACCAGGCTTTAAAGATATACCTCCACTATCAAAAGTAACACCTTTCCCTACTAAAACAATAGGTTTTTCTTCACCACCTTTCATATATTCCATAGCAATTAATTTTGCAGGTTCTGTAGAACCTTTTGCTACAGTTAATAAAGTATTCATGCCTAATTCTTGCATTTTATCTTCAGATAATATTTCACAATTTATTTTATGTTTTTTAGCTAATTCTTCAGCGGCATTAGCCAGATAAGACGGGGTGCAAATATTTGCAGGTAAGTCGCTTAAATTTCTTGCTAAAGCCATGCCATCAGCTATAGCCTCGCCTTGTTTGATAAATTTATCAATATTAATATTAGACTTAAATATTACTTCTTTTAATGTGTTTTTATTGCTTTTGCCTTCTTTTTTGAAAATTTTATTTACAACATAGCGACTGTTTTTAATAATTAATGTGCTAAATTTATAAATCCATTCTTTAGTTTTATTTGTAAAATCTACTTCATCAATAGCTATTTTTTTTATATTACTACTTTTTAGAAATGCGGTTAAAGATAATAAAATTTCTTTAAAAATTCTTTCATTTAAGTCTTTTTTTGTGCCACAACCCAAAAGTAGTATTTTTTTAGCTTTAAAATTATCATTCTTATTTGGATATAAAAGCAGTGTTTGCCCAATTTTAGCTTTGAAATCACCTAATTTTAAAATTTCATCAATAAGTTTAATATTCGTGCTTTGTTTTTGAAAGATAGTTAATACAATACATTCTGTTTCAATGTTATTGATGGACTCTTTTGAAGATAAAAATTTCATAGCTATATTTCTTTAAAATTTAAAATTAGATATTCTATACATTATGTAATGTAAAATTAAAATTTTTATTATTTAATATAAACAAAATGAATAGAATAATCCCTATTTTTATAATTTTATTTACTATAAATAGTTTTGCAGCAGAAAAAGAAATTATTAATAGTCTAAAGTCATTTTTACCAAATATATCAAGTGAAAACATAAACAAAACACCAATTGACGGGCTGTATGAAGTGATGATTAATTCAAGAATTATGTATGTATCTAGTGATGGTAAGTATTTTATTCAAGGAGATATATATGACTTAAATAATAAAATAAATATAACAAAGAATAGGAAAACTAAAACTAACTTAAAAATATTACAAACAATTAAAGATGAATATAAAATAATTTTTAAAGCAAAAAATGAAAAATACGCAGTAGATATATTTACTGATATTGATTGTCCATATTGCAGAAAATTACATATGGGTATGCAAGAAATGAATGATTTGGGTATTACTGTTAAATATTTGGCATTTCCTCGTGCAGGGGTAGGATCTGATTCATATGATAAAACTGTTTCAGTGTGGTGTGCAAAGGATAAAAAAGCAGCAATGACAGCATCTAAAAGTGGGTTAAAGGTAGAATATAATATATGTAAAAATCCTGTTGAACAGCATATGTCTTTAGTTCATAAGTTAGGCGTTACCGGGACTCCTTCAATGTTTTTGGCTAATGGTGTTAATATTCCAGGCTATTTACCTCCTAAGAATTTACTTGCTGAAATTAAAAAGGCACTTAATTAATCTAGCCTGAATAAGTATGATTATTTTTTAGTAAAACTTCTTTAAGTTTTGTTAAAAAGTAGTCATTTTCATCTGCTGTGCCTACTGAAATCCTTAGAAAATTTTTCATTTCAACTGGTCTTACAATAACACCTTTTTTAAGAAGCTTATTAAAAACATCCATAGCACTATCAACCTTAACACTAATAAAGTTTGCTTTTGAAGCTATATAGAAAAGACCTAAATCATCAAATCCTTGAGATAATTGCTTTAAACCTAAGGCATTTATTTTTATGCTTTTTTTTAAGAAACCTTTATCAGCTAAAGTATTTATTGCTGCTATCTGGGCAATTGAATTTACATTAAAAGGCTCACGGATACGGTTTAAATAATCTGTTATTTTATTAGATGCAATTGCATATCCAACTCTTAGCCCTGCTAAACCATATGCTTTAGAAAAAGTCCTTGTTAATATTAAGTTTTCAAATTTATCAATATAATTAGCGGTTATTTTAGAATCAGTATATTCAAAATAAGCTTGGTCAATTACTACAATTACATCTTTAGGGACTTTTATTAGAAAATTCAAAATATCCCCATCTTCTATAAATGTGCCAGTAGGATTATTAGGATTAGCAATAAATATAATTTTAGTATTATCATTTACAGCATCTAACATCGCCATCAAATCATGAGCATAATTATTGCTTTTGATTATTACTTCTTTAGCTCCTATGGCTTTAGTCACTAATGAATAAACTACAAAAGCATATTCTGAAAATATAACTTCATCTAATTTACTGCATACAAAAGCTCTAGCTATTAACTCCAAAACCTCATTAGAGCCATTAGCTATAGTGATATTATCAATTTTTACTTTAAGATTGGCTGCTAAGGCTTTCTTTAATTCAAAACCAAAACTATCAGGATAACGGTTAATATTATTAAGGGAGTTTTTTATAGCTTTTTTTGCTTTTTCACTTACTCCAAGAGGGTTTTCATTAGATGCAAGTTTGATTATTTTTTTTAATCCTAATTCCCTTTCTAATTCCTCTATTGGCTTTCCTGCTTTATATGGAGTTATATTATTTAAATTCTCACATATTCTCATAATTCACAATTTATAATTCAGATACTGCATAAGAGCCTAATATTTTTAACTTTGATGCTTTTTTAGTTACTTTTTGTAGGGCTTTTGCAACTTCTTTATCATCTTTATGCCCTTTTATATCTACAAAAAACAAATATTCCCACTTAACTCCAGGAATTGGGTGTCTTGCTAATTGGAGAATATTTATATTTGCTTCTTTAAAAGGTGCAATAATACTAAACAGTGCCCCAGCTTCATGTTTAGCAACTACTAATAACGATGTTTTATCATTATGAGTTCTTTTAATATATTCTTTACCAATAATTAAAAACCTTGTGCTATTCCCTACTTTATCTTCAATATTCTTATGGAGTAATTCTAAATCATATAAACTAAGGGCAAATTCTGAAGCAATGGCTGCACTATTTTCTTCATCCATTACCATTCTTGCTGCTAAGGCATTACTATTAACAGCTTTTAAAATTGCATTAGGATAATGATTATTAAGCCATCTACGGCATTGGTCAAAAGCTTGTTGGTGAGCATAAATGTATTTTATTTCCTGATTGATATTTTTAGTCATTAATTGATGATGCACCTCAACTTCAACTTCACCACATACCTTTAAATTAAGGGCATAAAGCATGTCAATTGTAATACCTACAACTCCATTAGATGAGTTTTCAACTGGCACTACTCCGTAATCAGAATTGTTTTTTTCTACTTGATAAAATATATCTTCTACAGTAGCACAATCAATAGTTTTAACACTACTGCCAAAGTGCTTTAATGCTGCTTGTTGGGTGAAAGTTCCTTCTGGCCCAAGATATGCGATATTTAAAGGCTGCTCTAAAGCTAAACACGCTGACATTATTTCTCTAAAAATATGAGTAATTACTCCATCTTTTAAAACCTTGTCTAATTGATTCCTTTGCTTTACTCTTCTTAAGACTTCAATTTCGCGCTCTGGACGATAGAAATTTGATTTTTTAACATCGGTATTTTTTTTTACTTCTGCTATTTTTTTAGCAATTTTTGCTCTTTTTGAAATTAATTCTTGTAATTCTATATCTATTAAGTCAACTTCTTTTCTTAATTGCTCTAATGTGTTTTTTGTCATTTAAGGGAGCTCCAAACTGCTCAAGTATTTTCTTTTTCAAAATCTTTCATAAAATCTACTAAAGCATCTATGCCTTTTTCGTCCATAGCATTATAAATACTAGCCCTCATACCACCTACTGCTTTGTGTCCTTTTAAATATAGTAAATTTCTATTAATAGCTTTTTGTAAAAAAAGTTCATTTAAACTCTCATTAGCTAATACAAATGAAATATTCATCCAAGAGCGATATTTATGATTAACATTATTATGATAAAAAGCTGAATTATCAATTGCGTTATATAGCTTCATTGCTTTAGCTTTATTTGCTTTTGCTAAAGATTCAAGCCCGCCTTTTTTCTTAATCCATTTAAATACTTTGCCTGCCACATACCAAGCAAATGTAGGAGGAGTATTATACATAGAGTTATTATCTGCATGAATCTTATAATTAAATAGAGTAGGTTGCCCTTTGATAGGTCTGCCTATTAAATCATCTCTTACTATTACAATTGTAAGCCCTGCTGGAGCGATATTTTTTTGAGACCCTGCATAAATCACCCCAAATTTTGCTACATCAATAGGTCTTGATAAGATAGTAGATGACATATCAGCAGCTAAGGGCATTTCCACTTCTGGTATATAATCAAACTCTAAACCAGAGAGGGTTTCATTAGGTGTGTAGTGTAAATAAGCTGCATTTTCATCAATTATCCATTTATCAAAATCAGCTATATCAGTATAACCATTACTTATACTATCTGAGGCAATGTTTACTTCACAAAATCTTTCTGCTTCTGCAATTGCTTTTTTAGACCAGTGTCCAGTATTGACATAATTTGCAGTTTGTCTACCTCTTAATAAATTTATTGGCACCATAGCAAATTGACTGGAGGCACCGCCTTGTAAAAACAGCACTTTATAATTATTAGGGATAGCTAAAATATCTCTTAAATCTTTTTCAGCAGCTGTAGCTAACTCCATAAAAATATCACCTCTATGCGATATTTCCATTACTGAGGTTTTATTAGCTTTGAAATCTAATAATTCCTCTTGCACCTCAGTTAAAACCTCTGTAGGCAAAGCTGATGGACCAGCACTGAAATTGTAAGCTCTTAGCATTAGAGAAAAATCAAATAATGAAAGTTTATAAATTTTACCAAAATAGTTATAGTTAAATTTAAATCTTATGTAGAATAATTGCTTTTTTAAGATTGTGGAAGTAGGTGAACTTAAAAAACATAATTAGTCCTACGCTGCCCTCGCAACGGTGATAAGTTTAATAACTTTAAGTCCGATACACACTTAGAAAATGAAGAAAGTTTTATGCTGGCTTTAGCATATAAACTTTATACTTTAACTACGAAGGGTAGATAAAGTGTAGAAAGTCTCTACACACCTTCATTGATTTTACTTATCAAATATGAAAATCAAAAAAGTAATAATTATCATTGCTAGTTTAGCTTTATTAACTGATGTTTATGCTTTATTAGGTCCAATAACTATATTCTCAAAAACAAAAATAGATGAAAATACTCATGTTGCAAAAGTATATACTCAAAAAGAACTTAAAAAATCTAATAGCAAAAACCTATATGATTTTTTAAGACAACATACTTCAATTACAACTATGCCCAACTATGGCAATTCTTATAGTCAAAAAATATCTATGCGTGGCTTTGGCATTGAGAATGGCTATCAAAATATTGCCATAATAGTTGATGAGCAAAAAATCAATAATATTGATATGACTTCTCAATTTTTATCTAACATAAATATTATTGATATTGAAAGGATTGAGATAATAAAAGGTAGTGGTTCAGTAATATATGGTGATAGTGCTATGGCTGGGGTTATTAGAATTTATACTAAAGAGCATAACTCCAATACAATTAATGTTGTAATAGATGATAAGGGTCAGCGTAAGCTATCATTTTCTAATAATTTTAAAAATGACAAATTCTCTTTATCTTTTAATGGTTCAAATCAACTACATCCAGGATTTAGTGATTCTGACAGCAATGGTAATAGTGATAAATCAAAGCAAAAAAATGGTGAATTTAAAATAAATGCAATAATTAACCCAACAACAAAAATGAAAATCTCAAAATCAAGAGCTAGTGCGAATGTTTACTTTCCAGATGATTTAACTTTAGCACAATTTAATGAAAATCCTGCTCAAGCCAAAAATGGAGTTATTTTTACTGAACAAAAGTATGATGTTGATGGTTTTAATTTTGCTATTAGTAAGAAGATGAATAACAATCTAAGCATAGATTTTAATTATGCAAAACAAGAGAAATCATATAAAACTATAGCATCATGGGGCAACAGTGATGCTGATTATAATTATGATTCTAAAGATTTAATCTTTAATTATAAAAACCACAAAATTTCTTTGATAACTGGAATTGAGCTCTTTTCAGGTGAACGCGATGCTTATGGTTATACAACAAAAAAAAATAATAAATCAATATTTGCTGAAATTGGTTATAAGTTTGCTGATAGCTCAATATCTATTGGTGGGCGAAAAGAAAAAGTGAACTATGAGTATATACAAAATAGTGTAACAAAAGGAAAGCATAAATTAGAGGCTTATGATATTGGTTTTAATAAGAAAATATATGATAATGTTAGTATTTTCACTAATTATAATATCGCTTATCAAGCTCCTGATGTTGACCGTTTTTTTACTGGTAGTGGTAATTTTAATGGTTTTATTGAACCTGCAAAAATAAAGACATTAAATATAGGTGCTAATTATTATGATAGTAATTTTTCAACAAAACTTAGTATTTTTAAGTCAAAATTAAAAAATGAAATTTATTATTTTGATGACGCTGGTTTTTCAAATGATGTTAACACTAATATAGATAAATCTTATAAATATGGATTTGATTTAGAACATAAGCATAAATTAAATAATAAAATTAATTTAAATCTTAATTATGTATACACCATAGCAAAAATATCCAAAGAAACTCAAAACGATATAAATTTTGATGGCAATTATTTACCAGGGGTAGGTAAACATAATACAACTATAGCTTTAAGCTACAAACCAAATAATAAAATTCTTAGTAGTATAAGTCATAAATATATAGCAAAATCTTACAACGCAACAGATTTTGATAATAATGATAAACAAAAACAAAAGGCTTATAAAAGCACTGATGTAACACTGTTTTATCAATACAGTAAAAAAATGACTTTTTTATTAAGTGTAAACAACCTATTTGAAAAAAATAATGGCTTGTGGATACGAGATGATGCTATATACCCTATTAATTTTAGTAGAAATATCTCATTAGGTATAAGTTATGATTTTTAATAATAAACAAAAATTAAAACTTAATACAAAAAAACTAAATCAATTTATTCTAACTTCTTTGATTTTTTTTATAAGTTTAGCTACTTATGGTAAAAATATTATTAGTTTAACCCCACATATTACTGAGATATTATTTGCAATTGGTGCTGGGAATAAAATAATAGCAATTGATAATTACAGTGATTATCCTGATGCTACTAAGAATATTATTAAAATAGGTGATTTTCATAATTTAGATTTGGAGAAAATAATATCTTTAAAACCTGATTTAATAATTGCTTGGCAAAGTAGTAATAAAAAACAAGTAACACAATTACAAAAGTTAGGTTTTAAGGTTTTTCTAAGTAATGCTAAGACTTTTAATGATGTTGCTTATGAAATAAAGGAATTGGGCAAACTTACTAATAATATAAAAAATGCTGAAAAAGTGGCAAATGGTTTTTTAACTAAAATTAATAATTTAAAAAATAAATATAAACACAAACAAAAAGTATCTGTTTTTTATCAAATATGGCATAAGCCATTAATGACTATTGGTAGTAAGCAAATAATAAACCAAGCTATTAATATTTGTGGCGCTAATAATATTTTTACTGCTTTAGCCAAAGTAACTTATCAAATTGATGTTGAGTTAATTTTAGCTAAAAATCCAGATGTTATCATTATGAATGAATCACAGCTAAAACATAGTTTTTGGCATAAATTTTCTGATTTTAATAAAAAAATAATCACTGTATCTGATTCACTTTTGGCTAGGATGGGTCCTAGATTGCAAGATGGGGTCAAAGAGTTATGTGAAAAATTAGACTATGTTCGTAAACAAATATAATTTTATTAAAATAATTTTAGCTTTAGTATTAGTAGCTGTTATTATTTTTTTTATAAGTCTTAATTTTGGCAGTGTTAACCTAAATTATTTTGATTTATTTTATTCGCTTGATAGCTTAACTAATAATATTTTTAACTTGCGTTTAAATCGTAGTGTTAATGCTTTTGGTGTTGGAGCATTATTAGCTATTGCTGGGGTTATGATGCAAGTTTTATTAAGGAACCCTTTAGCAGAACCATATATTCTTGGCATTTCTGGAGGTGCTTCTATTGGTGCTTTAAGTGCTATTAGTTTAGGGCTTTCTACATTTTGGTTAAATTCATATGCTTTTATAGGCTCAATACTATCAATTATGTTAGTTTTTAATTTTTCTATAAAAAACAAAGCTCATAATCCAACAAAATTACTGCTAACAGGTGTGGTATTAGCAGCGGCATATACAGCTATCATTAAGTTGTTATTAGTTTTTAGTAATAGTAATGAGCTTAAATCTATGGTTTTTTGGTTGATGGGTGATTTAAGTGCTGTTGAATTAAATTTAATACCAATTTATATTTTAGCTATCACTCTTATAATTGCTATTATTTATTCAAGACAAATAAATATCTTAATGCTTGGTGAAAATAAAGCTAAGAGTCTAGGGATAAATGTTGCTAAACTAAGGATAATATTGTTTGTTTTAGCTTCACTTACTACTGCTATTTCAATTACTTCTGCTGGAGTAATTGGGTTTGTAGGTCTTATTATTCCCCACAGTTTAAGATTTATGAAAATAGTTGACCATAGATTATTATTACCAGCTAGTGCTTTTGTTGGAGGCTCATTTTTACTAATAGCAGACAGTATTGCGAGGAGTTTATTTAGCCCTTCTCAACTCCCAGTAGGTGTTATTACCACCTTGATAGGTGTGCCTATATTTATTTACTTATTAAGAAAATGAGATTATTAGAAACTAAAAATTTAACAATAAAAATAGCTAATAAAACTATTATAAAGAATCTAAATTGGCAAATAAACACTAATGAAAAATGGGCTATTTTAGGTGAGAATGGCGTTGGTAAAACTACACTTTTAAATACTTTAGCTAATTTATATAATAACTATAGCGGTGATGTTTTTTATAAAGATAAGAGGAAAAATAATTATAGTTTAAAAGAAACAGCTAAGTTTATTGGAGTTTTAAGCCAACATAATTATAGTGAATTTAGCTTATCAGTCTTTGATTTCGCTATAAGTGGCAGATACCCATATTTAGATACATATCAGCTATGGGAAAATGAATATGACATAAATATTACTAATAATGCATTAAACCAAGTAGGATTATTAAACTATAAGAATAAAAACTCACATGAATTATCTGGTGGTGAGTATCAAAAACTTAAAATAGCAACTATACTAACGCAAAGTCCTAGTATTTATTTACTTGATGAGCCTAATACCCATTTAGATATTAAACATCAAATTGAATTATTAACATTACTCCATAAAAATGATAATACTATTATGGCAATTCACGATATAAATTTAGCATATAGATTTTGCACTCATATATTAATTATGTTAAATAATTCACAATACATTTTAGGCAATAAAGAAACTGTGTTTAATGCTAAAAATCTGTCTAAGGCATTTAATTATCCAATTATTAATAAAAATGGCTATTTTCATTATGAGTGATTATAAAAAAAGAATGCAAAAAAAGAAAAGCTATATTGATAAGAGTATTAGTAAAGCAAATATTAATAAAAATTTAATAGTATTACTAACTGGTAATGGTAAAGGCAAAACAAGCTCAGCTTTAGGTATGATTATGCGGGCTTTAGGTTATAAAATGAAAATTGGCATTGTGCAATTTATCAAAGGCAGGAAAAAAACTGGAGAAGATTTATTTTTAGAAAATGAGCCTTTAGTTACTAAAATAGTTATGAAAACTGGCTTTACTTGGGATACCCAAAATAAAGAAAAGGATATTATAACTGCTCAAAAAATTTGGGAAAAAGCAAAAAAGCTATTACAAGATGATACGATTAAATTAATAGTTTTAGATGAGATAACATATATGCTTAATTATAAATACTTAGATGAAGATGAAGTTATCAATACTATTTTAAATAGGCCTAAAAATCAACATTTAATATTAACAGGTAGAGCAGCTAACGCTAAGTTAATAGCAATAGCTGATACAGTAAGTGAGGTTAGGAATATAAAGCATGCTTTTAATAATAATATAAAAGCTCAAAAAGCTATAGATTTTTGATTTTAATATTTAAACGCTAATGAGCATTATTCCTTAAAACACATTTCAAAAAAGTATAAGCACAATAGAATTTTAATTTTAATATCAACTAAAATTGCTATATTTCTCATTTTTTGCTATATCATAAAAAAATCCAGAGGTTTGGCAAAACTCATATTAATTTGGTTTTGCTTACTGCTCTGGATTGTGTATAGGCAAATTATACAACATAATAAGTATATATTTAATACATTATTTTAAGCACAATATAAGGCACTAAATTAAATACAAAAATTGTTAGTTTATAAAAAGCTATGCCTGAATAATGAATAGCATTAAAAGTTTTTTTAGAAATCTTAAACCACTTAGTATGGGTTTTATAAACAAAATCTTTTGCAAAAAACATAAATAAAGCCCACCATAATAAAATAGCAATATTAATAACACTTGCCCAGCCAAAAAAACTTGTAAAAAACTCTATAGTCTCTGTAGTCATTAATAAATCCTCAATATCCAAAATATTCATTATAGCAAAATTGAATTTACAAAGCATATTTAAAATCCAATTGAAGACTATCACTGCATTGGATAGGGAATAGGATAAAAATCTCTTTCCTTAAAACCCACTCTAAATATAATTTTTTAGCTGTCTTAAAATTCTTTAAAATCACTGTTATGAAAAATTTAAAACAAGTAAGTTTATTATCAATTTGTCAATCATTGATGACTAGTTGTAACACTTTGATTGTAGCTTCATCACCATTAGTTGGCTTACAAATAGCTACTAATAAAGCCTTAGCAGCCTTACCATTAGCTGTTTTACTTTTAGCTGGGATGTTTATGAGCATACCAGCAGCTTTTTTATTACAAAAATTTGGTAGAAAAAAAGGCTTTATGACTGCAACTTCTCTTGGTATTAGCGGTGGTTTTTTCTCTTTTTTAGGTATTTATCAAACTAATTTTTGGATATTTATACTTGGCATTATGCTTGTTGGTATGTTTAATGGTTTTGGTAATTATTATCGTATGTTAGCTGCTGATATAGTTGATATTAACCATAAAAGTAAGGCAATTGCATTTGTGATTTTAGGAGGAGTATTTGCAGCAATAATAGGTCCTAATATTGCATCTTATACTAAAGATATTTCCACTGCTCCTTTTGCTTATAGTTATGGCTCAATTATTATCTTACATATGCTTTCTTTTATATTTTTAAGCTTTTTAAAAATACCAGAACATATGATAGGAGATGAAGTTGATGTTAATCACAATATTGAAAGAAACCTTAAAAAAATAATAGTTCAACCAAATTTTATTTTAGCTATATTAAGTGCAGCTATTGGCTATGCTGTTATGGCATTTATTATGACAGCATCACCTTTAGCTATGGACCATTATAAACACTCATTTAGTTCCACTTCATTTGTCATCCAATGGCATGTAATGGCTATGTATGCCCCATCTTTATTTACTGGCAGTATTATTAACTACCTTGGAGTTAGAAAAGTTATTTTTATTGGGGTAATGCTTGGATTTATTTCAATTATTATTAATTTAAAAGGCATTAGTTTTTTAAATTTTTGGTGGTCTATGTTTTTATTAGGTATAAGTTGGAATTTTATGTTTGTTGGTGGCAGCACTTTACTTAGCTCTACTTATCATAATTTAGAACGAGCCAAAGTCCAAGCATTTAATGACTTTGTAGTATTTTCAAGTGCAGGGCTATTTTCCTTACTTGCAGGCATTATCCATTTTAAATTTAGCTGGCAAATTATTAATATTACAGCTATCCCAATGCTTATAATAGCTTTAATTGCTTTAATATTAACTAAAAAATAATTTTTTGCTAGAATAAATACTTATGAATATTGAAGAAAAAATAATAAAAGAATTAAAAAAACAAAACGCTATTTTAATAGCGCATTATTATGTTGATGGCACTTTACAAGATTTAGCAGATAAAACTGGAGGTATAGTATCTGATTCTTTGGAGATGGCTAGGTTTGGTAAGAATAGCAAAGCTGATGTAATAGTTGTAGCAGGTGTTAAATTTATGGGTGAAACAGCTAAAATTCTTTCTCCTGATAAAAAGGTATTAATTATAGATAAAAATGCTACTTGCTCATTAGACACATCTTGTCCTATTGATAAGTTTAGTGAATTTTGTGCTAAGAACCCTGATAGAGAGGTAGTAGTTTATGCCAATACTTCAGCAGAAGTAAAAGCTTGTGCTGATTGGATGGTAACTTCTGGTAGCGGTCTAAAAGTTGTAAATTATTTAAAAGCAAAAGGTAAAAAAATCCTTTGGGCTCCAGATAAACATCTTGGTGATTATATTCAAAAGCAAACTGGTGCTGATATGTTACTATGGGATGGCTCTTGTATAATACATGAGTCATTTAAAGCTGATGCTTTACAAAACTTACAGAAGCTTAATCCTGATGCTTGTATATTAGTTCATCCTGAATCACCAAGAGAAGTGATAGCCTTAGCTGATGTTGTAGGTTCTACTACTCAGTTAATAGATGCAGTGAAAACCCGCAAAGAAAAAAAATTTATAGTTGCAACTGATAATGGTATTTTTCATAAAATGAAACAAATAGCTCCCAGTAAAACTTTAATTGAGGCACCAACTATGGGTATATCTGCTGATTGTGAGAGTTGTGCTCATTGCGAATGGATGGCAATGAATAATTTAGAAAAACTACTAAATGTATTAAAAACCGCTAATAACGAAGTTTTAATTGCTACTGACATTATTAACAAAGCCCAAAAATCAATTGAGCGCTTATTAAATTTTAGTATCTAAATAGAACTTTTTTAAATATGAATGATAACCCAAAAGAATTATTTGAAACTCAATGTGCTAATTCTTCAGAGCCTTTTGCATTACAAAACTTAGGTAATTCTATGGAACCTGAGTTTGAAGATGGTTGTATTATTATAATTGACCCCAGCTTTAAATTACATAATAAAGCTTTTGTAGTGATTGAATATGAAGATGAACTTTATTTTCGCCAATACCTAGAGCAAGATAATAAAAAATATATAAAACCATTAAACCCTATTTATCCTACTATAGAAATAAAAAAAGAATTTGTAATAAAAGGCATAATCGTGCAAAAAAAACAAAGAAAGCAAAAAGCAAAACATTATTATGATAATAACTTAGAGTTTTTAGCTTAAGTTATGATTTGCATTTAGGTTATGCTTTTCATACCAAGAAATTTGTTTTTCGTAGGCAACGTTTTTATACGACACCTAAAGCCCTCCCAGTGGGGGCTTTTTTTATACATATAACTTTAAATCTAATGATAAACTATGATAGATTTTAATTATCTATCTCTAAAATATTAATTGATTAATACAAAAGTAAAAATTACAGATTTTTTTTATCGTATAAGCATACTTAGTGCTATGGCTGTAGCAATAGGTCTTATAGCTTCTTTTAGTGTTATTGGATTTATAGAAGGCTACTTATGGCTAAACGATGTGTTATTAATATCACAAAAATCTCGTAGCCAAAACGAGGATAATCAATTTTTACTAAATGCTATGACAATTATAGTGCCAACTATAGGTGGAGTTATTGTTGGAATGATAATTTATTATCTAACAAAAGAAAAGCGACCTCTCACCCCTATGGATACTATAAAAATAGCCCAATTTGGAGGTAAAGAGCCTGCAGTAAAAAGTGGGTTTACTTCAACAATTGCTGCAATGTTATCTTTAGGTGTTGGAGCATCAGTTGGTCAATATGGACCTATGGTTTATCTTGGTTCTTTATTAGGAAGTGTTGTTAGTAAATTAAAATTCAAAATACAAAATATCCAAACTATAGCTATTGCTTGCGGGGTGGCTGCTTGTATAGCTACAGCTCTTAATGCCCCTATAGGTGGACTTATATTTGCTCATGAAGTTATTTTAAGACATTATTCAATGCAGGCTTTTGCTCCTACTACTGTAGCATCTGTTACTGGGTTTATAGTAACTAATATATTTTTAGACCGTCCAACCTTGTTTTTAATTAATTTTGAAAATGTGAGTTTTAGTTATGAATTCTTATTATTTGCAATTATTGGGATGTTTGGTTCACTCATTGCAATTATCTATATGCGTTTAATTCTAAATTTAACAAGTATTGCTAATAGTTTATCTTTACCTCAATATTTAAAACCAGCACTGGCAGGAATGGTATTAGGAATAATTGCTATTTGGCTACCTGAGGTTTTAGGTATAGGCAAAGAGACTTTAAAACTTGCAACTGTTGAAAATGCTTTTACAATTAAAGAGTTAACAATAATCATTATTGCAAAAACACTTTTAACTGCTTTATGTATAGGATTTGGTTTTGCAGGTGGAGTGTTTAGTCCAGCGCTATTAATTGGCACTTTATTTGGAGCATTCTTTTGGACAATTATTAATAATAGCTTTGGCTTAGATAATTCTGGAATTGTGGTTTATGCAATATGTGCAATGGTAGCAGTATCAAGTCCGGTTATTGGCGCACCTTTAACTATGATTTTAATTGTATTTGAACTTACTAGAAATTATGAATTAGCTATAGCCGCAATGGTTTCAGCAGTTTTTGCTAATCTTTTATCTTATAGAATATTTGGGCGCTCCCTATTTGATGTGCAACTTAAAAATAAAAATATTGACCTATCACAAGGTAGAGAAGAAGCCTTATTAAAAAAAATCTTATTGGCTGAATTTGATAAAAGACAATATGTTGTTGCTAATATAAAAGATTCAATTGATGCTGTAATAATAAAATTAACCCAAAATGATAAAACTGAAATTGCTGTAATTGATGATAATGGTTTTTTTAAAGGCATAATACATTTACATAAATTATATGAAAATAAAGAAAAACAACTAACTGCAATAACAAAAATACCAAAAATAATATTTAAAGAAAGCACTACTCTTTGGGATGCAATGCTTGAATCTCGTGATTTTATAGGAGAAGCTATAGCAGTAGTTGATGCTGATAATAAGCTAACTAATATGCTAAGTGAAGCAGAATTAATGAAAGCGTATTTTAATACTGTGCATAATGTGCACAAGCAAGAAAATGCAATTTTATAAAATAAGAATGACAAAGCATTTCAGTATCTCCCTTGCTGTCATGCTGCCCTGAACCAAGTTTAGATACTGTCTTAAATTCTAATTAGGATAATTTAAAAAAACACGAAATATAACTCACAGTATGAAGTTATGCTAAAATAAATAGTGTTTTTTTACAACATAAAAAGGGGGATATAAAATATGAAGATGAAAAATACAACTTTAATTGGGGCACTGTTTTTTTACTTGACCTTACTTGTCGCACCTGCCCGCGCAACCCAGTTACCAGGACCGTTGGTAGACACCAAATGGCTTGCTGCCAATATTGATAATGTAGTAATACTGGATGTGCGTAAAGATCTTAAAAGCTTCGAAAAAAGAGCTAAGACTGCAAAGGCAGTGAATCCTTGTGGAGTCGGTGGAGGAAAGAAGAAGGGTCCTATCAAAGTAGAAGGTCATATTCCTGGGGCTGTACTGGTTCCATGGAAAGGTGTTACTACAAAGCGTAAGATAGCAGGCAAAGAAATTAAGGTTCTAATGCCAGAAAAAAATAAATTCGAACGCTTAATGCAGAAATCTGGTGTTAATAACGATAGTGCTGTAGTTATTACCAGCAAAGGTAAAGTGCTTCCACACACCGCTATAGCTGCACGCCTCTACTTAACTATGAAGTATTTTGGTTTTGATAATGTAGCCTTACTCAATGGTGGAACTGCACAATGGATTAAGAATAAGAATAAGGTTGAATTTGGAAAATCAAGAGCCAAAAGAGGTAATTTTAAAGCCAGTGCAGAACGCAAAGAGATGCTTGCTAGCACAGATGATGTCACCGATGTCTCTCTTGGACAAAGTGATAAGCAATTGCTTGATATGCGTAGCACCGCTGAATATCTAGGTTTAACTGCCAGTGGTAAGTTTGTTACTCCAGGCGTTAAAGGCCATGTAGCAGGTGCCAAGAGCTTTCCTATCGCCCTGTTCGGCAACGCTTTAGGACCAGCTACAATTTATAAAAAAGAGTCATTCCAAAAAGTGTCAGAACTTCTACGAATGGACATAAATAAGCCAACCATAGCCATGTGTAACTCCGGGGTAATGGCCAGTTTGGGCTGGTTTGTATTGCATGAGTTAAACGGTGCTGATAATGTTAGCCTTTATGACGGTTCCATGCACGAATGGAGTCACCTTGGAAAACCAGTGGCATCCATGAAGTTTGAATAAGACGGCTTGATTTGACCGTAAGTTATATTTATATAACAATATAATTATGTTTACTAAACAGCTTATGCAAAAGCAATGGCCTTTTTGGTTGGGTGGTTTGTTTGTAGGGCTTGCCGAAATTGCCTACTATATCAATTCGGATAATAGTGATTTTATTGTCGTCACCACAGGCTTTGCTCAGATGTATGCCGCTAGTGAGCAATTTTTTGGCATTGACTGGGTAGGTCGTGTTTATGAACCTGGCATTCACTGGACTATTATTGGTGCCCTACTTGGTGCACGGCTAGTTGCTGTCGCTGAAGGAGAAGCACGCGGCTGGGTTAGATACAATAAACGCATGCTGCTATTATCGTTTATCGGTGGTATGTTGTTCTCATTTGGAACCCGTTTGGCAGCTGGTTGTACAACCCACCATTTCGTTGGAGGTATACCGTCTATGAGTATAGCTTCCTGGGTAGTGCTTTTATCGGGGATACCATTTGCTTTTATCGCCTTTAAATTCGCACTTGGAACTGGACTTGGTAGTTATTTCAGGCATCAGGAAACAAAAGAAGTTGCAATGCGCAATTATCAAAGTTCAACTCACTATAATCCCGGTTATGACCCTAATTACAAACCATGGCGTGATTCGATGAGATTATTGATGAATGTTGTGCTGATTGCCTTTCTAGGTGTTCCGTTATTAATGGCTATTTTTGGAGATTCTATTCAGGGCTCCGTGAGTCAGATTGGTTGGTCTGAAGTTATATGGCTTGCGATTCCAGGCGTACTACTTGGGATAGGTATTGCAAAGTGCGGTTTCGGCACCGAGTGCTCTGTAATGGCGCCGGAATCAGTATTTATTAGTAAAAAACACTATTGCGGTCAGGGACTTCCTGTCTGCACTTTTCGTATGTTTCGTGGCATGCTACCTTTGCAGGGTTTCATGGCTGCCATTGTTCTTTTTAATCTCTACATTCTTGGCGCCTGGATAATGGGAGTCGGTGATATACCCAATGCCGCTGGTGAACAGGGATTGTATTGGGGACATATTGTTGGCGGCCCTCTTTTAGCGATGGGAGCTGTATTTATGATTGGCTGTGAGGTGCGCACCTATGCTCGCCTGGGTTTAGGATATATGACTGCACTCTGTGCTCTGCCGGGATTTTTCATCGGTTATATCCCTTATACTTTGTTTCAGGAAGAGATAGATGGACTGCTGTTGTCGGAGGGGCTCACTGACTTCATCACCATTCCAGAATGGGCTGCATATACCTTAGGAGGTAATGAGGTGCTGTGGAGTGTCGTTTATAGTTTGTTGATGATTGCTATCCTTGTTCTCAGCTTTGAGGCTGGACGCCGCTTCCTTAAAATCAAGCTAAAAGATGTGATAATAAAAAATACCGATGAATTGGTATATAAAGCTGAAGGTGGTGCAAACTGATTACTATATCTTTAATAGATTAAGTCATCAGAGCCACCTATGAATTGATTAGTCACACAATAAAAGGGCTTGCTATATTTATTAACAATGCCAGATTATTTTTAAGTATGAGTAAAAGTGAGCGTGTTAGTAAAATTGCAGGATTTATACGGTAAATATTAACTGTACTCTTTGAGTCTCTCTATGATGTTTAACTGTGCTTTTCATTGTTATGAGTATTTTTGATAAATTTTGATATAGTGAAAATAATAAAATCACCAATATATTGGTATTTATCTGTTAGTTCTTTAATTTTTTTAGTACTGACTTCAGCTACATCAGCACAAGATTCATCATCCAATGACTTTCTAGCTAATCACTGGCAACGCCCTCTCCAACATCAAGGCGAACCACCGGATACCTTTTCAAAGCTGGAGGCTTCATTGGACCCGAAGGCGTGCGGGAGTTGTCATCCGCTACAATTCCAAGACTGGCAGAACAGTTTGCATGCCCACGCCATGGGTCCCGGCATTCTCGGTCAACTCATGGATATGGATTTTACCGACAAGGCTGAACTTCAGAGTTGCTTGAGTTGCCATGCTCCGTTAGCAGAACAAACCGATGAATTAATTGCTTGGTTATCTAATGAAGAAACAGACACGGAAAATCTGACCGAAAACATCGTCCCAATTGGCTCCATTTTTAATCAAGGATTGATATGCGCAGGCTGTCATATGCGTAATTATCAGCTCTATGGTCCACCTAAAAGCGAGGAGAAAACAAATTCTACTCCTGAAAAAGAAAATACCCATAAACCACATAACGGCTGGCAAGTAGAGAGTTCATTTGAAAGTTCCAAATTCTGCGCTGCCTGCCATCAGTTTGAGGACGATGGCTACGCACTTAATGGGAAGCTAATTGAAAATACATTCAACGAGTGGAGAGTCAGCCCACAAGCTAAGGCAGGCAAAACTTGTCAATCATGCCATATGCCAGACCGTCGTCACTTGTGGTTAGGCATTCATGACAAGGCTACTACCTTATCTGGAGTAAAAATAGAATTGCATAAAGTCATAACGAGTAGCAAAAGCATTAGCGGTATTTTGACCATGACCAACACAAAAGTAGGCCACCAATTTCCAACATATGTTACCCCGCGTGTGATAATGAGCGCCCACCAGCAAGATGAAAAGAAACAGCAGTTACCAGGAACACGACAAGAAGTCGTGGTGGCTAGGCAGGTAAGCCTGGATTTAAGTGAGGAATTATTTGATACACGCCTTGCACCAGGTCAGACAGCTCGTCTTAGATACGAGGCTTTTTTACATCCTCGCACCAAATCACTCCTGTTTCAGATTCGGGTAGAACCAGATTACTTCTATACAAATTTCTACCGTAAAACTTTGGCGTCTTACCCAAACCTCAAGGGAATAGAAAAGCTACAAGAAGCACTACGCAATGCTGAGGCATCAAACTACATATTGTTTATAAGTGAGATTGCTATTGACAATTAAACGAAAAGTTAATGTTCGTGGCTATGATTGTGCTTGTGATGATAACTAGCAGTTAAGCTACTCATTTGCTCACCAAAAAGATAATTAAATTTATCGTTTTTTAAAACTGTCTCTGGTTTACCCATACAGCAAATATGATGATATAAGCATAAAACCTTATTAGACTCTCGCATAACTCTATGTAAATCATGAGATACCATTAATATTGCACATTTGTGATTTTGGTGAATATCGTGAATAAGTTTATAAAAATGCACTTGAGAATTGACATCTAAATTTTGGATTGGTTCATCTAAAATCAATAAATCAGGATTAAATAATAATGCTCTAGCTAATAAAACTTTATTCATCTCGCCGCCAGATATTTCATTAATTGATTTTTTTAAAATACTATCAATACCTGCTTCAGACGCTGTTTTTAATATTTCATTATATTTTATTTTAGTGTTTAGCTTTAGAAAATCTAATACACTAATATAAATAAGCTGATTTGGATGAAATGATTGTGGAGTATAAGATATTTTTAAATTTTTACGCTTAATTATCTTTCCAGAAGTTATTTTAACTAAGCCTATGAGTGCTTTTATCAAAGTGGATTTGCCAGCTCCATTAGGTCCAATTAAAGTTATAAACTCTCCATCTTTAATTTCAAAATTAATATTATCTAAAATATTTTTTTGATGTTTAAATAGACTTAAATTTTCTGTTTTTATTAAAGTTGCTGTCATTTATTTTTTTATTAGAGTTTAATTTTAATTTTATATCATTATATTTTTTAAAACTTAACAAAATAAATATTTGATAGAGGATAATTAATTCTATGCAAAATACCAAACTTATATTAGTTGATGGCTCGGCATTTTTATTTAGAGCATATTTTTCAACACTCTCACAAAATCTTACTAATGATGAAGGCTTCCCCACAGGAGCGATATTTGGGGTTATAAATTCAATTAAAAAGTTAGAAAGACTTTTTAAAGATGCTTATATCATAATTATATTTGATGCTAAAGGTGATAATTTTAGACACAAGCTATATCCAGAATATAAATCTCATAGAAGGCCAATGGATAAAGATTTAGCTGTGCAAATTAAGCCTTTATATAAAATTATTAGGGCTATGGGTTATGCTTTTTTATGTATAGATGATGTAGAGGCTGATGATGTTATAGCAACACTTGCAACTTCAGCAAAAAAACAAAAAGTGAAAACAATCATCGCTAGCAGTGATAAGGATTTATTTCAATTAATTGATGAAAATATAAAACTACTTGATTTTAAAGATAATATTATTGATAGCGATTTTGTTTATAAAAAACTAGGCATTAAAATAAACCAAGTATTAGATTATTTATCATTAACAGGTGATACAGCTGATAATATACCCGGAGTGCCTAAGGTAGGTCCTAAAACTGCAAGTAATTGGCTGGATAAATACGGCTCAGTTGATAATATAAAAAAAAATGCTAATAAAATAACTGGCAAAATTGGTGAAAATTTAAGAGCAAGTTTTGAACTTATTGACCTATCTAAAAAACTAGTAACTCTAAAAACTGATGTTAAATTACCATTTGATATAGCTGAGAAAAAAGTAATAGCTGAAACTCAATCTTTAGCTAAACTTTATAAAAAATATGGTTTCTTAAACTGGTATAGACAATTGAGTATTACAGATACCGAGACAAATACAAAAACAGATAAAGAAACAATTATCACCAAAGATTTAGCATTAATTGATAGCTATGAAAAAATAACAGTTTTAAATAATTCTACTTTTGAAAAATTAATTGTTGATATTAACACATTTAAAGAATTCACATTTGATACAGAAACTACAAGCTTAAATGTTATAGATGCTAAATTAGTTGGCTTAGTGTTTGGGTTTAAGAAAAAAGCATATTATCTACCAGTTGGACATAATTATTTAGGAGTCCAAAAACAACTTGATATTGATATGGTTTTAACTAGATTAAAACCAATTTTTACAGCTACGAATTATAAAAAAATTGGTCAAAACATTAAATACGATGCTCATATTTTAGCTAATTATCAAATTGAATTAAATGGTATTAAAGATGACACTATGCTGAAATCATATTGTATTAATAGCGTAAATAGCAGACATAATTTAGATGATTTAGCCCTCATACATTTAAATCATAAAAATATTAAATATAAGGAATTAGTAGGCAGCGGTAGGGCACAAATCTGTTTTAGTGAAGTAGCTATTGAAAAAGCCGCACCTTATGCTATTGAAGATGTAATTGTAACCAACGAGTTAAATAAAATTTTTGAGAAAAAAATTAGCAGCACTAAAAAAATAAATGACTTATATAAAAACATAGAATTACCTCTTATAAAAGTTATTATGGATATGGAGCGCAATGGTGTGAAATTAGATTTAAATTTACTAACAAAACATCAATATGCTATTGAAAATAAAATAAAAGATGTTGAGGATAAAATATATGAGATTGCCAATATGGAATTTAATATAAATTCACCAAAACAAGTATCTGAAGTATTATATGATGAAGATAAACTTGCAATTCCTGTTGGTAATAATAAAAGAAAATCTACTAATGAAAATATCTTAAAAAAATTAGCAAATGAACATAAAATTGCAAGGTATATTTTAGAATATCGTTCCTTAACAAAATTAGTATCAACTTATATTAAAGCATTACCTCAACAAATAAACCCCACTACTAATAGATTACATACTTCATACCACCAAGCGGTAACAGCTACTGGTAGGCTTTCTTCATCTAACCCTAATTTACAAAATATCCCTATTCGCACCGATGAAGGTAGAAAGATAAGACAGGCTTTTATAGCAGATAAAAATAAAACTATTATAGCTGCTGATTATTCACAAATAGAGCTTAGAATAATGGCTCATTTATCTCAAGATGCAGGTTTAGTTAATGCATTTAAGGAAGGCTTAGATATTCACCTTGCAACAGCAAGTCAAATGTTTAATAAAGATATTAATGAGGTAAGTGAAAATGATAGAAGAAATGCCAAAGCAATTAACTTTGGTTTGATTTATGGAATGGGTTCATTCGGCTTAGCAAAACAAATAAACTCATCACGCACAATAGCAAAAGAATATATTGATACTTATTTTAAAAAATATCCAAAAATCCTACAATATATAGAAAATACTAAAAAGCTAGCTCAAAAACAAGGCTATGTTGAAACTATAATAGGCAGAAGATTATATCTACCAGATATTAATTCAAAAAATAGATTACGCCAATCGCATGCTTTAAGGACAGCTATTAATGCACCAATGCAAGGTAGTTCGGCAGATATTATTAAAAGAGCTATGTTAGATATTCACAGTTGGATTAAATATAATAGCTTAGATATAAAGATGACATTGCAAGTTCATGATGAATTAGTATTTGAAGTTGATGCTGATAAAGCAAAAGACTATGCTATAAAAATTAGTGATTTAATGGCTAACGCTATTAAAATTTCCATACCTTTAGTAGTAGATATAGGTATAGCTGATAATTGGCAAAAAGCTCATTAATAGAGATTGTTTAATATGGTGGATTCAACTCATAAGTGCACCACACCCAATTGACTAGCGTTTATACC
>CAZDRI010000005.1:14270-73128 GCA_964508055.1 uncultured Thiotrichales bacterium | reverse complement strand
CCGTGTCTCAGTCCCAGTGTGGCTGATCATCCTCTCAGACCAGCTACGGATCGTTGCCTTGGTGAGCCTTTACCCCACCAACAAGCTAATCCGACGCAGGCTCATCTGATAGCGAGAGCTTATAAATAGTGGCCCTCTTTGCTCCGTAGAGATTATGCGGTATTAATCCGAATTTCTTCGGGCTATCCCCCTCTATCAGGCAGATTCCTACGCGTTACTCACCCGTCCGCCACTCGTCAGCAAGAAGCAAGCTTCTTCTGTTACCGTTCGACTTGCATGTGTTAAGCATGCCTCCAGCGTTCAATCTGAGCCAGGATCAA
Organism: uncultured Thiotrichales bacterium; assembly: GCA_964508055.1. Lineage (GTDB taxonomy): Bacteria > Pseudomonadota > Gammaproteobacteria > PS1 > Pseudothioglobaceae > CAZDRI01. The sequence continues at coordinate 72,808 of CAZDRI010000005.1, read as the reverse complement.
ACTCTTCAGTTTAATCAAAACTTTTAAAATCTTACGATTTAATTTTTTGTTAAAGAATTAACTTTAACGGGTTTTTTATGTGCACTATACTCATAATAAATTACATGCAATATGCACAATTTTATTACGCAAGTGCCCACACAAGTTGTTTAAAATTTATTGTTAAAGAACAGCTATCAAATATATGACAGCAAAGGAGAACAAATTATACATAAAAGATATTTATAAACAATAATAAATTTAATGTTTTTTATGTATTTTTTTACATATATACTACTGACACATGTATATATTACTATCTTTATAATTATTAAAATAGAGTTCATTTTTAATTATGCTGATTTTACCCCCTTTCTATAATAAGCAAATTAATAAAGATGCTATTAGTGAGTAATAAAATTGTGCAGTATGAGATATTTAAGATATAGGAAATATATTGCACTGGACACATACAAAGGCTTGCAAAATTTAGAAGGGTAGATGAAAATATGTTTGAATTACATTTAAAAGAATGTGAATTTAGATTTAAAAATAAGTAGCTTAACTAATCAAAACTCTTTTTATTTTTTGAAAAATTTTTAAAAATTATTATGCTATATTTATTCAAGTACTCTACAAACATATGAAAGTTTATTTAGTTGGCGGGGCTGTTCGCGACAAATTATTAGGGTTAAAACTCAGCGAAAAAGACTGGGTAGTAACTCAAAGTTCAGAAGCTGAAATGTTGGCTTTAGGCTATTATAAGATAGGAAGTGATTTTCCTGTTTTTTTACACCCTGTCACCAAAGAAGAATATGCTTTAGCAAGGACTGAGAGAAAAACTTCTAAAGGTTATAAAGGCTTTAGTGTAGATACTAATAAAAGTGTAACTTTAGAAGAAGATTTAAAAAGAAGAGATTTGACAATTAATGCTATTGCAGAAGATGTGGATGGGAATTTAATTGACCCTTTTGGTGGGCAAAGAGATATTAAAAAAAGAATATTACGCCATGTATCTAATGCTTTTTTAGAAGATCCTTTGAGGATATTGCGTATTGCTAGGTTTAAAACCAAATTAAATATTTTTGATTTTAAAATTTATAAACCAACTTTAAATCTACTAAAAAAAATGGTATCTCATGGTGATATTGACTATTTAGTTCCAGAACGTGTTTGGCTTGAAACAATCAAATCTTTAAGCTATAAAAAACCTTCAGTCTTTTTTGAGACATTAAAAGAGTGTAGCGCTCTTGATAAAGTATTCCCAGAATTACAAACTATAAATAATTTTAGTGTAATTGATAATATTTCTTGTGATGACTTTAATATAAAGTGGGCGGTTTTATTGATTAAGTTATATGAAAAAACTGTTTTAAAATTGTGTAACAGACTGAAATGTCCAAAAGCTACAACAGAAATAGCTTTACTTTCAAGCCGTTGGTATGAGTTTGTTAAGTCATTTAAAAAGCAAAAAGCTATAGATATTTATGATTTTTATAAAAATTGTGATGCCTTGAGGCGTGAGAAAAGATTCTTAACATTACTAGAAGTTTATAAGGTTTCAAATATCAGCACTAAACCTATAAAAGATTGCTTGAAACTTTTACAAGGTATTGATATTAAATTACTAAATAAAAAAAATATTAAAGATGAAATAACAAAAGCTAGATTGCAAATTATAAATAAATATATAGTGGAAAACAAATAAGTTTTATAAGGGTTTTAGTAATAAGAGTCAAACTATATTAAGGAAAAATCTAAGCAAACAAATTTTTAACTTTATATTTATTGACTTAACACTATAACACCCTATTCTCCAAACCAATATTACTTACACTATGTTCACAGTACAAGTTAGAAATAGGTATTTTGACCTTATTTTAAAATACTGATATAAATTAAAACCTTTGCAATAATCATTAGGTTTACAATTTAAAATAGGCAAAAATAATTTTTTAATTTTGGCAACAAAATTATGAGCTTTTACAAAAGGCCTCAAATTATACAAATTTATTGTTTTTATTATTTAGTATAATCTCATCTTTATATCATTTTTAGATTTCATAATGAAAACTAATGAAATTAGAACTAAATTTTTAGATTTTTTTGCAAAAAATAATCATACTATTGTACCTAGTTCATCTCTTGTTCCGCACAATGATAAAACGCTTTTATTTACTAATGCGGGTATGGTGCAATTTAAAGATATATTTAGTGGCAAAGAAAAAAAACCTTATAGTCGTGCAGCAACATGTCAAAAATGTGTCCGTGCTGGAGGCAAGCACAATGATCTTGAGAATGTAGGCTATACAGCAAGACACCATACTTTTTTTGAAATGCTTGGTAATTTTAGCTTTGGTGATTATTTTAAAAAAGAGGCAATTCAGTTTGCTTGGGACTTTATAACTAAAGAGCTAAAAATACCTGAAGATAGGTTATGGGTTAGTATATTTGAAGATGATGATGAAGCTGAAAAAATATGGGTAGAAGAAATTGGCTTTCCTAGAGGAAAAATATCTCGTTGCGGCATAAAGGATAATTTTTGGGCTATGGGAGATACTGGTCCTTGCGGTCCTTGTTCGGAGATTTTTTATGACCATGGCAAACACATCCCAGGAGGTCCTCCAGGACATGCAAATGAAGATGGAGATAGATTTGTAGAAATATGGAATTTAGTATTCACTCAATTTGATAGACAAAATGATGGATATTTAAAACCTTTATCACATCCTTGTGTGGACACAGGAATGGGGCTTGAAAGAATTGCAGCAGTAATACAACATAAAAATAATAATTATGATATAGATACCTTTCAAGTACTCACAAAGCAAATATCTAAACTTGGTAATAACATAAAGCCTAATGAAAGTTCAGTAAGAGTAATTGCTGATCACATACGCTCAGTATCTTTTATGATTGCAGATGGCATTTTGCCTGCAAACGAAGGTAGAGGTTATGTATTAAGAAGAATAATAAGAAGAGCTGTGCGTCATGGTTATAAACTAAATATAAGAACTACATTTTTTTATAAATTAGTAAAAACAATTGTAAAAACTATGGAATCTGCTTATCCTCAACTAAAAGAACAACAAGAAAATATTGAAAGGATTTTAGAAAAAGAAGAAGATAAATTCTATCAAACTTTAGCTCAAGGCATGGATATTTTAGAAGAAACTATTTCAAATCTTAAAAGCAATACAATTCCCGGCAAAACAGCATTTAAATTATACGATACTTATGGCTTTCCTCTTGATTTAACAATGGATATTGCAAGAGAAAGAAATCTTAAAGTTGATACTAAATCCTTTGATTTAGCAATGCAAAAACAAAAAGATAGGGCTAAAAAAGCTAATACTTTTAGTGATGATAATAATTCATTATCAATTAACATAGGGAGTGAATTTTCTGGTTACAAGTTGTTAAAAGATGTAGCTACTATAAAGGCTATAAATCTTGACAATAATTTAGTAAACAGTTTAGAGGAAGGTAGTAATGCTATCATTGTTTTGGATAAAACTCCATTTTATGCAGAGTCTGGTGGCCAAATTGGTGATAGTGGCGTAATAAAAAACGGTGATATTGAATTTAAAGTAAAAGATACCCAAAAACAAGCATCAGGCGCTATTGAACATTATGGACACTTAGAAGAAGGCTCTTTAAAAGTGGGTGATAAAATAGTTGCAAAAGTAGATATAAAACGGCGTAATAGTATTGCTAGAAATCACTCTGCAACTCATCTTTTACATGCAGCGCTTAGAGAAATTTTAGGGAAAACTGTAGAGCAAAAAGGCTCATTAGTTGATGCTAATAAACTGCGTTTTGATTTTTCTTATGATGAAGCAATAAAAAAATCTGAATTAAATAAAATTGAAATGTTAGTTAATTCAAAAATTTTAGCTAATACTAAAGTTTATACTGCCGAAACTGACATTGAAACAGCTAAGAAAAAAGGAGCTATGGCATTTTTTGATGAAAAATATGAAGATATTGTTAGAGTATTAACTATGGGTGCTGATAATTTTTCAATAGAACTTTGCGGTGGTACTCATGTTAAAAATCTTGGCGATATTGGTTTGTTTAAAATTGTCCAAGAATCAAGCATAGCATCAGGTGTTAGAAGAATTGAAGCCTTAACTGGATATAATGCCTATAAATACCTCAAAGATTTAGAAAATGATTTTAATAAAATTGCAGATTTAACAAAAGCAACAACAACTAACTTAGTAGCAAAAGTTGAATTGATTTTATTAAGACAAAAAGAATTAGAAAAACAATTGGCTAAATTTCAAAAAGATTCAGCTAGTTCACAAATTGATGATTTAATTAAATGTGTTGTTGAGATAAATGGGGTAAAAGTATTAGCTCAAAAAGTAGTAAATATTCAACCAAAAGACATGCGTGGTTTGATAGATAAATTAAAAGACAGGCTATCTAATGCTGTTATATTATTAGCAAGTACAAATGATAATAAAGCAGTATTAAATTTAGGAGTTACTAATGATATTACAGATAAATATCACGCTGGAGAATTACTTAATTTTGTAGCTACTCAAATTGGTGGTAAGGGTGGGGGTAGAGCTAATATGGCACAAGGCGGAGGTAGTAATATTGCAAATTTAGATAAAGCTTTAGCAAGTTTAAAAACTAAAATTTAAATTTTATTAGCTACCTTAATTTTAATTTTATTAACATTAAAAGGCATTTCATATTCATTTAATATTTTTAATATTTGATTTTTACTTAAATTTGCCTTATATGCAATTGCTGCTGATGTGCTTACAAAAACAGCCTCACCATCATGAATAATGGCTAAGTCTAACTCTGCTGCTAAAATTGATGGTAGTTTTGTTTTAAGCCAGGTGTTAATGGTATTAATATTTTTAGCTGTATTAATCATTGAATTCAATTTTTTTGATACATTTAAATTTGAAATGTTTTTTAATGATTTATACTTCATATATGAGAAAATTATGTATTTTTTATATTTTAAAATCTAAAAGCCTATGGGTATTATAAATAAAATTGCAACTAAATTTATTGGTTCTCGTAATGAGAGACTTATAAAACAATACAATAAAACTGTTTTAGAAATTAACTCTTATGAAGAAGAACTTAAAAAATTATCAGACAATGAATTATTAGCTAAAACAGAATATTTTAAAAATGAGCTAAAAAATGGCAAAACTTTAGACGATATACTGGCAGAGACTTTTGCTGTAGTAAGAGAAGCTAGTGTTAGAACTTTAGGCTTAAGACATTTTGATGTCCAGCTTATAGGGGGAATGGTATTGCATAATGGCAATATAGCTGAAATGCGAACTGGTGAGGGTAAAACTCTTGTTGCAACTCTAGCAGCTTATCTTAATAGCTTAGTTGGAAAAGGTGTACATATAGTTACTGTAAATGATTATCTTGCTCAAAGAGATGCAAATTGGATGGGCAAGATTTATGAATTCTTAGGCTTAAGAGTTGGAATCATTATCTCAAATATGGAGCTTGATGCTAGGCGAGATGCTTATGCATGTGATATAACTTATGGCACTAATAATGAACTTGGTTTTGATTATCTAAAAGATAATATGGTTTTTGAGTTAGAACAAAAAGTTCAAAGAGGAGTTAGTTTTGCAATTGTAGACGAAGTAGATTCAATCTTAATTGATGAAGCAAGAACTCCTTTAATAATTTCTGGTCCAGCTGATGATTATGGAGATATTTATCATAAAATAAATCAACTAATACCTAAGTTTGAAAAACAATTAGAAGAAAATGGCAGTGGTGATTATAGTGTTGATGAAAAACATAAAGGAGTTTTCTTAACTGACGAAGGTCATGATAAAGCAGAAAAATTATTAATTCAAGCTGATTTATTAAAAGAAGGGTCAAGTTTATATGATTCTGCCAATATTTTACTTACTCAACATTTAAATTCTGCTCTTCGTGCCCATGTTTTATTTCAAAAAGATGTTGATTATATAAAACAAAATGATGAAATAGTAATTGTAGATGAGTTTACTGGTAGGACAATGCCTGGTAGGCGCTGGTCAGAAGGGCTACATCAAGCAATTGAAGCAAAAGAGGGTGTGAGTGTAAAAAAAGAAAATCAAACTTTAGCATCAATTACTTTTCAAAATTATTTTAGACTATACGATAAGCTTTCAGGTATGACTGGTACCGCAGATACGGAAGCATATGAATTCCAAGATATTTATAGCTTAGAAGTTGTAGTAATTCCAACTAATAAACCAACTGTCCGTCAAGATTTTGCTGATGCTATTTATTTGACTCAAACTGAAAAATATCAAGCAATAATTGATGACATAAAAGAAACAATTGCAAAAAAACAGCCTGTTTTAGTTGGAACAAGTAGCATTGAAAGCTCTGAACTTATAGCAAAACTTTTAAATAACAAGAAAATAAAACATGAAGTTCTAAATGCTAAACAGCATGAAAGAGAAGCTTTAATTATTGCTAACGCCGGGCTGCCTAGCGCTGTAACAATTGCAACTAATATGGCTGGTCGTGGAACAGATATAGTATTAGGCGGAAAACTTGAAGATAGCGCCTCAGATACTGCTAAAGAAAAATGGGATGAAAACCATAAAATAGTAATAGAAGCTGGTGGGTTACATGTGATAGGAACGGAAAGAAACGAATCTAGAAGAGTAGATAACCAACTTCGTGGTAGAGCTGGTAGGCAAGGAGACCCGGGTTCTAGTAGATATTATTTATCTTTAGAAGATAATTTAATGCGTATTTTTGCTTCAGAAAGAATGTCTGCAATGATGTCAAAATTAGGTATGCAAGAAGGTGAAGCTATTGAACATCCTTGGGTTAGCAGGGCTATAGAAAACGCTCAGAAAAAAGTAGAAGGTCATAATTTTGATGCTAGGAAAAACTTACTTGAATATGATGATGTTGCTAATGACCAAAGAAAAATCATATATGAACAAAGAGACATGCTAATGCAAGCAGAAGATGTTATAAGCAACATAAAATCAATAAGAGAAGATATTATCAATAAACAAATAGATAATTATATTCCTGTTAATGTAACTGAAGAAGACTGGGATATATCTGGATTAGCGCAAGCTTTTAAAGCTGATTTTTCATCTGATTTACCCTTACAAGAATGGTTGGATGAAGGCATTGAATTAGATGATTTTCGTAAAAAAATAATTACAGCATTTGAAGAAAACTATCAAGAAAAAGAAGAATTAGCAGGACATACTAATATGCGCCATTTTGAAAAAGGCATTATGTTACAAACATTAGACCATTTTTGGAAGGAACATTTGGCTTCTATGGATTATTTGCGTCAAAGTATTAATCTTCGCGGTTATGCTCAAAAAAACCCAACTCAAGAGTTTAAAAAAGAAGCATTTGAAATGTTTGGTGAACTATTAGATAACATTAATTTTGAAGTTGTAAAAATAGTATCTAATGTGCAAGTGGTAGATGAAGATATTGATGCCTATGAAAGACAAAAACCTCAACAAATGAGCTTTCAACATGCAGAGCAACAAAGTGCTTTAAGTGAAGAGCCTAACCAACAAGTACAAAAACCACAGCCTTTTAAGAGGAAGCAACCAAAAATAGGAAGAAATGACCCTTGCCATTGTGGCTCTGGTAAGAAATACAAACAATGTCATGGTAGAAGACAATAGTATTTATTTTATTGGCTTAATGTCAGGGACTAGCCTTGATGGAGTAGATGCAGTATTGGTTGATAAAAATATTAAATTAATTGAAAAACACTATCTGAGATATCCAAATGAACTGAAAAACAAACTTCATAATATTAATAATAAAAAAATATTTTTAACTGAGTTTGCTGATTTAGATTTAGATTTAGCTAATATTTATGCTAAGGCTTGTATTGAATTAATAAATAAATCAAACATTAGTAATGAAAAAATAATGGCTATAGGAGCACATGGTCAAACTATTTTTCATAAGCCAAAAAAATATAGCCTCCAAATTGCTAACCCTGCAATAATTGCTGAAAAAACTAATATAAATGTTATAGCGGATTTCAGGATGGCTGATATTGCAGCTGGTGGTGAAGGAGCTCCACTTGCTCCTTATTTTCACAAATATATTTTAGCTGAAAGCTCAGCTATTTTTGTAAATTTAGGCGGTATAGCTAATATTACTTTAATTGAAAATAGCAAAACTATAGGGTTTGATACTGGACCGGCAAATATTTTATTGGACAATTATTGCAAAAAATACTTTGACAAAGATTTTGACAAAGATGGAGAAATTGCTAAAACAGGCAGGTTAAATTATAAATTATTAGAAAAAATGCTTACTGATAAATATTTTTTCCAAAAACCTCCAAAAAGCACTGGGGCAGAATATTTTAATCTTAAGTGGTTAAATAAATATCTCCCAAGCAATATTGATAAAAATGATGTAATGGCTACTTTAACTGAACTTAGTGCTATTACTATAACGAAAGAGCTAAATCCTAAGTTAGATATTTATTTATATGGCGGTGGAGTTCATAATAAATTTTTGATTACAAGAATAAAAAAACTAGCTGAAAATTGTAATATTAAAAATGTTAGTGCCATAGGAATTGACCCTGACTTTTTAGAAGCTCAAGCCTTTGCTTATTTTGCTAGAGAAACCATAAACAAAAGATGCAGTAATGAGCCTACAGTTACTGGTGCAAAATCAAAAAAAATATTAGGGAGTATATATTATGCATGAAATAACTTTAACTCAACCCGATGACTGGCATTTGCATTTAAGAGATGGAGTTGAGTTAAAATCAGTAGCACATTTTAGCGCTAATCAAATGGCTAGAGCAATAATTATGCCTAATTTAAAAGAGCCTATAACTACTGTTGCTATGGCTAAAAAATATAAGGGACACATTTTAGCAGCACTTGATAAGAAGACTAATTTTAAGCCTTTAATGACTTTATATTTAACTGATAACATTGAGTTAAAAGAAATAGAGAAGTCTAAAAACTCAAATATAGTTTATGCTTTTAAGCTATATCCTCAAGGTGCAACAACTAACTCTGCTAAAGGGGTAAGTAATATAAAAAACATATATCCTATTTTTGAAAAAATAGCTGATATGGATATGCCATTATTAGTACATGGAGAAGTGGTAGATGATAATGTAGATATTTTTGACAGAGAGAAAGTTTTTATAGATAAGGTGCTTATACCTATAATTAAAACTTTTCCAGAATTAAAGATTGTTTTTGAACATATCACAACTAAAGATGCAGTTGATTTTGTATTAGAATCTGATAAGAATATTGGAGCAACTATTACTGCCCACCATCTTATTTACAATAGAAATGACATGCTAACTGGAGGTATATATCCACATAATTATTGCCTACCAATTTTAAAACGCAAAGCCCCTCACCAAAAAGCACTAATTGATGCTGCAATATCTGGCAATCCTAAATTTTTTTTAGGAACTGATTCTGCCCCCCACAGTATAAATAATAAAGAAACAAACTGTGGCTGTGCAGGAGTATTTAGTTCATTTGCTGCAATTGAGTTATATACAAGTGTGTTTGACAAATACCAAGCACTTGATAAATTAGAAGCTTTTGCCTCGTTTTATGGAGCAGATTTTTATGGATTAAGGCGTAACAAAAAAACTATAGCTTTAAAAAAAGAAGCTTGGCAAATACCTCAAAGTTATCCATTTGCCGCTACAAAAATCATACCTTTTATGGCTGGTAAAAGTTTAAATTGGAAAATTAAATGAAAAATATAATATGTATTGGACGAATGCTAAATAATTCTATTTTTAATATAAAATAATGCTTGTCGCTTATTAAAGAACTAGGATTATCAATGAAAAAACTAAAATTTTTAGCTATGTTAACAGCTTGCATCATACCATTCTCTCAATCTTGGTCGGCAAATTTAACCCTACAAAAAGTTAGTAATAATATATATGCAATTGTAGGAGAGCTTGGAAATAGAAGCGCTGATAATCTAGGCAATAATGCAACATTTGGGTTTGTTATTACTGATGAAGGTATTGTGCTAATTGACTCAGGAGGTAGTTATCTTGGTGCAAAAAAAATCCATAAGCTAATTAAAACCGTCACAGATAAATCTATTGTTACAGTAATCAATACTGGAGGGCAAGACCATCGCTGGTTAGGCAATGGATATTTTAAAAAGTTAGGTGCTGAGATTATTGCTAGTAAAAAAGCTGTAGCTGACCAAAAAGTTCGTAGTCAAGACCAATTTGTTGCATTAGGAAATTTAGTTGGGGATGAAGGTATGAAAGGCACAGAGCCTGTCTATGCTGGCACTACATTTAAAGATAAATTAAACTTTAAAAAAGGTAGTACTAATTTTATGGTCTACCATGAAGGACAAGCACATACGCCAGGCGATGCATTTGTTTGGCTGCCTAAGGAGAAAGTTATGTTTAGTGGTGATATTGTCTATATTAACCGTATGTTAGGCGTAGGCGGGCAATCAAACAGCAAAAGTTGGATAGATGTTTATCAAAAAATGGTAGCGCATAAGCCCAAGCACATAATTCCAGGGCATGGACCAGCAACTAATTTAAAAAAAGCAAATAAAGACACTTATAATTATTTAGTATTTCTACGCAAGTCAGTAGCAGAATTTATGGAAAGTGGTGGTGATATTACTGAAATAAAATCCATTAATTTTTCAAAATTTAACTATCTATTAAACTACGAATCACTATCTGGTAGGAATGCTCAACAAGTTTATATGGAAATGGAATGGGAATAAAATATTAGTAATAACACTATTAACAATAACTTCATTTAGCATAAAAACTTCTCCAACTGTTTCTGTAATAATGTTGCGCTTACTTATTGTTAACTAAATTCTAGGTCTAATTTAATCTAATACAGTAGTCTCGCTTATTATAAAATGGGCGTTTTTAAACATAAACAATCTTGTGACTACTGCTTTAAGTATAAAAAACTTGAAAAAACGCTATTCTAATAACTTACTAGCCCTTAAAGATGTAAACTTAAAAGTAAAAGCTGGTGATTTTTTTGCTTTGCTTGGAGTAAATGGCGCTGGGAAGACTACTGCTATTGGAATAATCTCAGGCTTATTAAAGAAGAGCTCTGGTTCAGTTGAAGTTTTTGGCATAAATCAAGAAAAATCACCTAATGAAATCAAAAAAATGATTGGTCTTATGCCACAAGAATTTAACTTTAATCCTTTTGAGCCAGTAGAAGAAATATTGATAAATCAGGCGGGATTTTATGGCATTAAAAAGAAAGACTCTAAAGAAAATATAGAAAAGCTTTTAAAAAAAATGCAACTATGGGATAAAAGAAAAGGCATGGCTAAAGAGCTTTCTGGTGGTATGAAAAGAAGAATGATGCTTGCTAGAGCTTTGGTTCACAACCCTAAAGTGTTAATATTAGACGAACCAACTGCAGGGGTTGATGTAGAAATCCGCCATTCAATGTGGGAGTATTTCAAAGAGCTTAATGAAAGTGGGATGACAATTATTCTTACTACCCATTATTTAGAAGAAGCTGAAAGTCTTTGTAAAAATATAGCTATATTAGATAAAGGCAAGGTGGTTATTGAGACATCTACCAAATCCCTTTTACAAAAAGAAAGTTCACAAACATTATTATTAGAAAGTAAAAGTAAATTACCAAAAATTGTTAATAATGATACTTTTGATATTAAAAGATTAGATGATTATTCTTTAGAAATAAATATACCGAAAGATATTAATATAAATACTGTTATTACCTATTTATCAAAAAACAATATTTACATTAATCATATTCGTAATAAACACAATAGATTGGAGTCATTATTTTTATGTCTTATTTAACAGCTTATAATACTATTTTAAGAAAAGAAATATTAAGGTTTATTCGTATTTGGGTGCAAACTATATTTCCTCCCGTTATAACCACATCTTTATATTTATTAATATTCGGTGGCATTATGGGCTCAAGAATTGGCGATATGTCTGGTATTAGTTATGTTAAATATATTGTGCCTGGGGTTATTTTGATGACGATTATTACTAACTCTTATATGAATACTGTATCTTCTTTTTTCTTAGCAAAATTTAACCACTCTATTGAAGAATTATTAGTATCACCTACACCTAATTGGGTGATTTTGTTAGGCTTTATATCTGGAGGAGTTGCTAGAGGACTGGCAGTTGGTTTTACAGTTTCAATTGTAGCTTGGGTTTTTGTGAGGTTTAGTATTTATAGCCTTAGCATAACACTTCTTACCACAATAATGACATCAATATTATTCTCTCTTATGGGTTTTATAAATGCAGTATTTGCTAAGACTTTTGATGATATATCTATTATTCCATCTTTTATATTAATGCCGTTGGTATATTTAGGGGGTATGTTTTATAGCATAGAAATATTGCCAGAATTTTGGCGCAATATTAGCCAATTTAATCCTATTTTTTATATGGTTGATAGCTTTAGATTTGGTTTTTTAGGGGTAAGCAGCTCACCAGTATATGAATCTTTATTGTTTATATTATTAGCCATAATATTACTTGGAATAATTTCTCTAAAGTTATTAAAAAACGGCGTTAATATCAGATTTTAATTCACACGCCTAAGTTAAATGGCAATAGGAAAAATATCCAATATCAATTTATTTAATATGTGATAATTTTTATATCCATTTTATTGAACATCCTATACTTGGAATTTGTTCTTTTGGCCCTTTACCAAAGTTAGCAATTTCTTTCATAGCTTCAAACAAATCTCTTTTTGCTCCTGGTATCTTTTCTTTCATTGATGCATCCATTCTGCCGCGATATTGTAATTTTAAGTCAGCATTGTAGCCAAAAAAATCAGGTGTGCATACTGCTCCATATGCTTTAGCCACTTCTTGAGTTTCATCTATTAAATAAGGGAATGGATAATTAAACTCTGTTGCTATTTTTTGCATATTTTCAAAAGAGTCTTCTTCATAATCACTAGGGTCATTAGCCATTATCGCTACAGAATTAATACCTAAAGTTTTTAATTCTTTAACATCTCTTATGATTCTATCTCTAATAGATTTTACATAAGGACAATGATTACAAATAAACATAACTAACAAGCCGTTTTCTCCTTTACAATCAGCCAAAGTCCATATTTTATTGTCAACACCTTTTAGCGAGAAATTAATAGCAGATTTGTCAAAATCACATATTGGGGTTTCAGTTCTAACCATAAAAAATCCTTTTAAAAATTAAAATAATTATACTTATCTAATTTAAGAGTGTTGCACGGTAATTGTGAAGTAATCCAACATTGATAAAATACAAAGTAAGAGTGTTGCAAAATGTAAAAAGCACATTTCACAACATCTTTACTCAAGTTGTTTGTATGAGGAAGGGGAGTAAAATCAATAAGTTAAGAAACAATATATCTCCCCTTCCTCAAACTCCATCCCCAATAAACTATTTTGCAATGGTCTTAAAGTATAAATTGTGGGATTTTAAATAAAATAATACAGTGTAGTTGTGCTAACTTATTTATAGAAATTTGATAGCCGCTTCAGGCTATAGTAATTGATGTTAGTAGTAAAAACTACCCTCCACCAACTGCTCTTATAATTTCTACGACATCATCATTCTTTAAACAATAATTAGAATGCTCAGTTTTAGTAATTACATTTTTATTTACTTCTACGGCTATTCTTTTATCAATTAAACCCAATTCTTTGATTAATTGCTCAATAGTAATAGCATTAATCTCAAAGTTGTTGCCATTAAGTTTAATATTCATAATAAAGCTGCCTTGTATGTTGGAAAGTCTAAGTCGTCTATTATTTTTCAATGATATTATATAAACTTACTTTAATAGTTTTTTCATCAATATCAAATTTACCTTTAATTTCATTGCTAATGGTTTTACACCGCCTACATATTTGATATTATTTGCATTTAGTGTATAAAATATTTAGCAGGAATCCCAAATAAAATTAATTTACTATACCAAAAAATCGCCCTATTATGATAGAATTTACATAATTTGAACCATTTGGAAATCACTTTGTTTAAGTCTGCATTATTAGCATTAGAAGATGGTAATACTTTCCCATGTCAGTCAATAGGTAATCATAAAGAAATAGCTGGAGAAGTTGTTTTTAATACCTCAATAACTGGTTATCAAGAGATTTTATCTGACCCGTCTTATGCAAAACAAATCATAGTTTTTACCCACCCCCATATTGGTAATACAGGCACTAATGCAGAAGATGATGAGTGTAGTAAAATTTTTGCTAGTGCTACTGTAATTAGAGACTTACCTTTAAAAAGTAGTAGTTGGCGAAAAAATGAAGACTTAGAAAAATATTTTAAGAATAAAAAAATAACAGCTGTTTGCAATATTGATACTAGAAATCTAACTAGGAATATTAGAAAAAAAGGTTCACTTGGCGGTTATATAGCTATTGGTAAAAACATAGATAAAAAAATAGCCATAGCCAAAGCTAAAAAGTTTGGCAGTTTAAAAAACCTTGATTTAGCAAAAGAAGTTACTACCAAAAAATCTTATGTATTTAATCAAGGCAGTTTAGAGCTTGCAACAAATAAATTTAATCCTTTAAGAAAAAAGTATAAAGTAGTTGTTTACGATTATGGTGTGAAAAAGAATATCTTAAGAATGCTGGTAGATAGAGGTTGTGAGTTAATAGTCGTTCCAGCAAAAACTAAGGCTAAAGAGGTATTAAATTTAAAGCCAAATGGTATTTTGTTATCTAATGGACCAGGAGATCCTATGCCTTGTGATTATGCAATTGATGCTATTAAAGTGTTATTAGAATCAAACATTCCTATTTTTGGTATATGTCTTGGGCATCAATTGTTAAGCATAGCTAGCGGCGCTAAAACTAAGAAACTAAAGTTTGGTCATCATGGAGCAAATCATCCAGTTAAAGATTTAAAAACTAATAAAGTGGTGATTACTAGTCAAAACCATAATTTTTGTGTTGCAGAAGAAAATATTCCTAAAAATGTAGAAATAACACATCGCTCACTTTTTGATAATACCATCCAAGGTATTAAAATTAAAAACAAATCTGCATTTAGCTTTCAAGGACATCCAGAGGCTAGCCCGGGACCACACGATGTGGACTATTTATTTGATTATTTTATAAGGATAATGTTATGAAAAAGACTATTTTATTAGCAATGTTTATATTATTAAGCTCATGTTCATCTATAGAAATTAAGAAGGACCCTGTTGACCCCTTAGAAAATATAAACAGAGCCGTATATGGTTTTAATGAAGTTGTTGATGAAGCTATTATTGAGCCAGTTGCTAGAGGATATGAACATATTACACCAAAATATTTACAAAACAGAGTTTCAGATTTTTTTAAAAATATAGCTGATGTTACAACTTTTTATAATCAATTATTACAAGGTAAAATAATTGAGAGCACTGATACTTTTTCAAGAGTAGTGTTAAATTCAACATTTGGAGTATTAGGACTTTTTGATGTGGCATCTGATACAAATATACCAAGAAATAATGAGGATTTTGGTCAGACTCTAGCAGTGTGGGGGGTTGGTGACGGTCCATATTTAGTGTTGCCATTTTTTGGTCCAAGCAATTTAAGAGATGGAGTTGGTCTTGCAGTTGATAAGGCTTATCCTGAGGTCAATATTATAAAACAAATGCCAGTTAATAGAGATAGAATTAGTGCAATGGCAATTAATCTAGTGCAAAAAAGAGCTGATTCACTAGCTTTGACTGATATGCTTAAAGAAAAGTTAGATCCTTATTCTTTTGCTAAAGAGACTTATATACAAAACCGTAAATTTGCTATTGGGAATGGCAAGTCTAAAATTGAAATAGATGGTTTTTAATAGTTTTATAAATTACTAATATGCCTAAAAGAAATGATATCAAAAGCATTCTAATTATTGGAGCCGGACCTATAGTAATTGGTCAAGCATGTGAGTTTGACTATTCAGGAACTCAAGCGTGTAAAGCATTAAAAGAGGAAGGTTATAGAATAATATTAGTAAACTCAAACCCTGCAACTATAATGACTGACCCGAAAATAGCAGATTCAACTTATATTGAGCCTATAGTATGGAGTTCAGTTAAAAAGATTATTGAGAAAGAAAGACCTGACGCTATATTGCCAACTATGGGAGGTCAAACAGCTTTAAATTGCACTCTTGATTTACATCGCCATAAAGTATTAGATAAATATAATGTTGAAATGATAGGAGCTAATAAAGAAGCTATTGACAAAGCTGAAGATAGAGAGTTATTTAAAAATGCAATGAAGAAAATAGGTCTTAATATGCCAAAAGCAAAAATTGCTCACAATATGGAAGATGCTCTTAAAATCCAACCTAAGCTTGGTTTTCCAACAGTTATCAGACCCTCTTTTACTATGGGGGGTAGCGGAGGAGGAATAGCATTTAATAAAGAAGATTTTGATGAAATTTGTAAAAGAGGCTTAGACTTATCACCAACCAATGAACTATTAATTGAAGAATCTATCATCGGCTGGAAAGAGTTTGAAATGGAAGTAGTTAGGGATAGAAAAGATAATTGTATTATCGTATGTTCAATTGAAAACTTTGATCCAATGGGAATACATACAGGCGATTCTATTACTGTTGCACCAGCTCAAACTTTAACAGACAAAGAATATCAAATCATGCGTGATGCATCAATAAAAGTCATTCGTGAAATAGGAGTAGATACTGGTGGTTCTAATGTTCAATTTGCTATAAACCCTGATGATGGCAGGCTAACTGTAATAGAGATGAATCCTAGAGTATCAAGGTCTTCCGCCTTAGCATCTAAGGCAACAGGTTTTCCTATTGCCAAAATCGCAGCAAAACTTGCAGTAGGCTACACTTTAGACGAATTAGATAACGATATTACTAATGGTGCTACCCCTGCATCATTTGAACCCAGCATAGACTATATAGTAACTAAAGTTCCTAGATTTGCTTTTGAAAAGTTTCCAGGTGCAGACAATAGATTGACAACACAAATGAAATCTGTAGGTGAGTCAATGGCAATTGGCAGTACTTTTCAAGAATCTCTACAAAAAGCATTAAGAAGTTTAGAGGTGGATAAAACAGGTCTTGACCCTATAGTAGATTTGAATGAGTCAAATGCTAAAAATGTTTTAAAACAAGAATTAATATCTGCTAGACCAGAAAGAATTTGGTATATAGCTGATTCTTTTAGATTAGGTATGAGTGTGGGTGAGGTTTTTGAGCTTACTAAAATTGACCCGTGGTTTTTAGCACAAATTGAAGATTTGATTTTTACAGAAAATAATATAGCTAATAATTCTATATCAAAAATAACAAAAGAAGATTTGTATAATTATAAGCAAAAAGGATTTTCTGATTTAAGAATAGCGACCTTATTAAATTGCTCAGATAGAACAGTTTATGAAAGACGAAAAGCTTTATCTGTTTTACCTGTATATAAAAGAGTAGATAGTTGTGCAGCTGAATTTGATACTGAAACAGCCTATTTATATTCAACTTATCAAAAAGAATGCGAATCAAACCCTAGTAGCAATAAAAAAATTATGATTTTAGGCGGAGGTCCAAATAGGATTGGACAAGGCATAGAATTTGATTATTGTTGTGTCCATGCATCACTTGCATTAAGAGAATTAGGCTATGAAACCATAATGGTTAATTGTAACCCTGAAACTGTATCAACAGATTATGATATATCAGATAGATTATATTTTGAACCACTTACTTTAGAAGATGTTATGGCTATAATAAATATAGAAAACCCTGATGGAATCATTGTGCATTATGGTGGGCAAACACCTCTTAAACTAGCATTACCACTAGAAAAGTTAGGGGCAAAAATAATAGGAACATCTCCAGATGCTATTGATTTAGCTGAAGATAGAGAAAGATTTCAAAATCTTATAAGCAGCTTAAATTTAAAGCAGCCATTAAATGCCACTGCGAGAAGTGTTGATCAAGCAATAAGCATAGCAGATGCTATAGGTTTTCCTTTAGTTGTTAGACCTTCTTATGTATTAGGTGGAAGAGCAATGGAAATAGTATATGATAAAAAATCATTGATTCATTATATGCATACTGCTGTGAAAGTATCAAATGACTCTCCAGTATTACTAGATTGTTTTTTAGACCATGCAATTGAAGTAGATATAGATGTTATTTGTGACGGTGAGGATGTTTTAATTAGTGGCATTATGGAACATATTGAACAGGCAGGTATTCATTCAGGGGATTCAGCATGTTCTTTACCAGTGCATTCTTTATCCAAAGCCATATTAAATGAAATGCGCAAACAAGTAATAGCTATGGCAAAAGCTTTAAATGTGGTTGGACTTATGAATACTCAACTCGCTTATCAAGATGGTGAAATTTATGTGATTGAAGTAAATCCAAGAGCATCTAGAACAGTGCCTTTTGTTTCTAAAGCCACAGGTCAGCCATTAGCTAATATTGCTGCAAAATGTATGGTTGGGGAATCATTAAAAAAGCAAGGTCATACCAAAGAAATCATACCAAAGTACTTTAGCGTTAAAGAAACAGTATTCCCTTTTGTGAAGTTTCTAGGGGTTGACCCAATATTAGGACCTGAGATGAGGTCAACTGGAGAGGTTATGGGGATAGGGATGAGTTTTGCTAGTGCTTTTGGTAAGGCAGAATTAGCTTCTGGGACTTATATTCCAACAGAAGGCAAAGTGTTTGTAAGTGTGCGTAAAATTGACGAGAGGCAATTGGTAAAATTAGGTAATCAACTGATAGAACAAGGATACGAAATTGTCGCTACTAGAGGGAATTATAATATATTGCAAAATTCAAATATAAAATGTATGTGTGTCAATAAAGTATCAGAAGGATCGCCACATATAATTGATATGATTAAAAATGATGATATAGATTTAATTATTAACAGCACTGAAGATGCTCAAGGAGTCCATGATGCTGCAGAAATAAGACGCCAAGCACTAGCACATAAAATTACATTTACTACAACAGTATCTGCAGCTTTTGCTATGCTGTCTTCAGTTAAAACTAGATATAAACTTAAAGTTAATCGTTTACAAGACTTACATAAGGATAACTAAATGGAAGTAGTACCTATGACTTTGAGGGGGGTTAATAAAATCCGCCAAGAATTAGATAATTTAAAAAGTGTTGCAAGACCTAGAGTTGTTAAAGCCATAAGCGATGCAAGAGCTCATGGCGACTTAAAAGAAAATGCAGAATACCATGCTGCAAAGGAAGAACAAGGCTTTATAGAAGCTAGAATAAAAGATATAGAGTCAAAACTTAGCAGAGTTCAAGTAATTGATGTAAGAAAATTAAACGCTAACGGTAAAATTGTATTTGGCTCAACTGTTGAAGTGTTAAACTTCATAGATAATGAAAAAACTACTTATAAGATAGTAGGAGAAGATGAAGCAGATATTCCAAACAATAAAATATCATACATATCACCTATAGCGCGAGCTTTGATAGGTAAAGAAGAAGGAGATGAAATAACAGTAAAAGCTCCCAAAGGTGATATCCCTTATGAAATTATAAAAGTTGATTATATTTTGTAATTAAGATAAAAATATGACCTATGGGAGAAGAAATACATCAAACTGAGTTTCATAAAAAAGACTATGAAGATTTTAAAAAACGCCTCAATATTGAAACAAATTTAGTAAGAGAATTATTTAAAAATAATAACTTTGATAATAAAGATTATAAATTTGGCTATGAATTAGAATTATGCTTAATTGATGATAATGCTGACCCTTGTCCTAATAATCAAGCTATTATAAATACTGCTAATAACGAATTATTAACCCATGAGCTTGCCCGATTTAATTTAGAAATAAATGGCAATCCTTTTTCTCTAACTACTGATGTTTTTACTAAAATTGAAAATGACTTAACAAGTCTGTGGGATTTAGCAGAGAATGCTGCTAATAAAAATAATGCCAAGCTTATATTATGCGGAATTTTACCTAGCATTAAAGAAAAGCACTTAAATCCTAAGCATTTCATGTCTAACCTCAATCGCTATATGTTACTTAGTAGTCAAGTAATTAAAATGCGCAATAGAGCTGTTGAAATCAATTTAGAAGGAGAGCAAAAATTACATACTAGCAGAAACGATGTGATGTTAGAATCATTAGGAACATCTTTACAAGTGCATATGCAAGTGCCTTTTGATGAATTGGTAAGTGCATATAATGCTTCCCTTTTAGCAAGTATATTAATGTTAGCAATAAGTGCTAATTCTAAAATAGTTTTAGGAAAATCATGTTGGCATGAATCTCGGATAGGCGTGTTTGAACAAGCGGTAGATACTAGAAATATTGAAGAGATTAAAAATAACATTATCCCTAGGGTGCATTTTTCTAAAGGATATATAAATTCTTTTTTAGATTTATTTGAGGATAATTTTTATTATAGCCCAGTTTTACCAGAAGTCGTTGATACTAAAGTTGAAGACTTGCACCACTTAAATATTCATAATGGCACTATTTGGAGATGGGTTAGACCAATAATATCAAAAAATGAAGATTCTAATTATGCCCTCAGATTAGAACTAAGGGTAACCCCATCAGGACCTACCTTAATTGATACTATGTCTAATTTAGTATTTTATATTGCTCTAGTAAAAGGGCTTACCCCAATGGCTAATAAAATTACTAATATAAACTTTAATACCTTAAAAAGTGATTTTTATAATGTAGCAAAAAATGGTATTAATACTAACATTACTTGGTTAGATAATAAAAAAAGAAACATAAGAGATGTTATTTTAGATGAAGGCTTGAATATTGCTAAAAAAGGTTTAAATAGCCTTAATATAAAGAATTATGATAAATGGCTAAATGTTATTGAATCAAGAGCAAAGACAGGACAAACTGGAGCGGTATGGCAGCATAAGATGTGGCAATTAACCCAAGATACTAACAAAATAGTTGCTATATATTTAAATAATGCAAGAGAAAACAAACCTGTTCATAGTTGGGAAGTTAAATTATAAATGAGCAATAATTTAAATTTATTAACAGAATTACCTAAGGGCTTTTTTGAGATAAAATCTCAAAATATTAAAAAAATATTCCCAAAACCATCTTTAATATATCTAAAAGGCTCAAAACCAGAGCCTTTATTTATATCAATCTTATTGCATGGCAATGAGTATAGTGGTCTTATTATTATGCAAAATATTTTAAAAAAATATGTTGATAATTTACCAAGACCAATTTGGCTAATGGTTGCTAATGTAAATGCTGCAGAAAAAAATTGTCGTTATCTTGAAAATCAAGTTGATTTTAACAGAGCATGGCCTAGCACTTTAATGCAAGAAAATACAACTACTAAATTAATGCAAGAAACTTTTGATACAGTCAGTAAAGATGGATTGTTTGCATTTGTTGATATTCATAATAATACAGGTATAAGTCCTCATTACTCTTGTATTACAAATGTTAATAAAGATAATATGTATTTAGCATCATTATTTAATCATTTTGCAATTACATTTAAATGGCCTAAAGGTGTTTCAACTATGGCATTTGATAATATTTGTCCAGCAGTAATTTTAGAGTGTAGTAAGCCGGGAAATACAGTTGCTATTGAACATGCTGTGTCATTAATTGATGGCTTATTACACTTAGATCACTTTCCTAAAAAAACATTTTCAGAGCATGATTTGCAATTAGTAGAAACATTTGCAACTATTAAAGTTAGCAACGGGGTAAGTTTTGATTTTGGCATAAATGAAAATGTTGACCTATATTTTGATTTTAATTTTGAAAAATTAAACTTTAGTGAAATAAAAAAGGACACAGTTATTGCCCATACAAAAGTTACTAAGCCTTTAATAGCTCTAAACCAAAAGGGTAAAGATATAGCAGATGAAATTTTTAGCATTAAAAATAATAAAGTGTATGTTAATAAAACTTATATTATTTCAATGATTACTTCAGAAAAAAAGATTATTGCACAAGATTGTCTTTGCTATTTATTAGAAGATTATTCTTGGACTTAATAGTAACAAAGCTAAATTTTAAGTTCTTCAATTATCAAGTTATGGTTAGTGTAGACACAAATATCAGCAGCAATAGTAAGGCTTTTTATTACAATATCTTTAGCAGTTAACTTCGTATTATCAAATAACGCTCTAGCTGCAGATTCGGCAAAATGCCCTCCTGAGCCTATAGCCATAATACTGTTTTCTGGTTCAATAACATCACCATTACCGGATATTATTAGAGAAGTTTGGCTATCAGCTACTAATAATAAAGCATCTAAGCGGCGTAATGCTCTATCTGTGCGCCAGTCTTTAGCCATTTCAACGGCAGCACGAGTAAGTTGACCATTATGAGTTTCAAGTTTGCCTTCAAATCTCTCAAATAATGTAAAAGCATCTGCTGTGCCGCCCGCAAAACCTGCTAAAACTTCATTATGATATAGTCTTCTTACTTTTTTAGCGTTTCCTTTCATAATAGTATTTCCTAAAGAGACCTGTCCATCTCCTCCCATTACTACTAAATTTTTTTGTCTTACAGATAAGATTGTAGTTCCTCTAAATTGCTCCATAATTTCAAATAATATGTTTTTTAAATTGTGTATTATAAACCTTGTGAGAGTCAATATTACAGCAGAATTTTGCAATGAGATAGCTGGCAATAGCATTATTATTGTTGCAAATAATCGTCAGCAATTAGCTTTTAATAACAGCTATCAAAAAATAAAACATAAAAAAAATAAATTATTACAACTTCCTTCTGTTTATAGTTGGGATAATTTTTTGTTTGATAGTTACCAAAAATTAGCAGCAAAAGACAAAGAGCTCATTAATAAAAACCAGCAACAAAAAATATGGGAGCTATGCTTTAAAAACCTTAATATTACTTATAACTCAGCACTATTAGATGAAGTGCAAAATACTTACAAGTTGAAAAAAACTTTTAAAATAAAAACAGCAGAATTAAATAAAGATTTTATAAAAATCTTTAAAGAATACAATAAATTATTAAAAACAAATAACTATATTGATAATTTAAACCTAAGTGATTTAATAGTAAAAAATACAGATTTTAAAAAAAATAAATTTTTTATTTATGGTTTTAATAGACTTACTCCAGAGCAAGAGGTTTTTTTAAGAAAAATAAATTATAAATTAATTAATCCTAAAGTTAAAAATACTGATATAAAAACTAAAAGCTTTACTAATGAAGAAGATGAAATCATAGCAGCAGCTTTATGGGCAAAAAAAAATCATACAAAAAATCCAAATGCGGAGATAGCTGTAGTAGTTCCAAATTTGGCAAAAATTAAAAATACCTTAACTTACCACCTTAATAATATTTTAATAACTGACGAACACAACCTATTAGAAACTCATCAAAAGCCATATAATATATCTTTGGGTATGCCTTTATTTAATTACCCACTTATCAAATATATTCATTCAATACTGCTATTTACTAAACAATTTAATGAAAACAAAATTGATATTGGGCTTGCAAATAAAATTTTGACATCACCTTTTATCAAAGGTTATGAAGAGGAGAAGTTTGAAAGAAATAGCATTAGTTATAATTTAAATACTTTAGAGACTAAATATATAGATAAAGATATATTTAATAAATTAGCACAAGATTGTAACTTGCTTTTAGATATTTTAAAAAAAATATCTGATAGTAATATGTTTAAGGGAGATAAAAACCATAGCCACTGGCACAATATTTTTAATATTATTTTAAGCTCTTTCTTGGGTAATAATAAAGAACTATCAAAAAGCCAATATCAACTTATTAAAAAATATTATGAGCTTAGTTTAGATTTTAGTAAGTTTGGGAAAGTTATTAAAAAAGCAAGTTTTTACCAAGCCTTAGATGATTTAGCACAATTATTACAAAAAACTATATTTCAGCCAAGCCATAAAGGCGCAAAAATACACATTTTAGGTGAGTTAGAGGCAGAGGGATTATATTTTGATAAAGTATGGATAATGGGATTAAATAATGAAACATTGCCAAAACCTGTAAAAAATTATAAATTTATTCCTTTTTATACAGCAAAAAAATATGCTATTACTCACTGTGATTATGCAGAAGTTTACTCTGAGGCTAAAAAAACTTTAGTTAATTTTCAGAACTTAGCTCTAGATATTACATTTAGCTATAGCAGACTGAGTAATGCAAGGGAATGTAATGCATCTCAAATGATAGATTTTGAAAATAAAATCTTTAATATTGAAGACAGTTATTTAAATGAGTATAAGACTATTAAATTAGCAAAAACTAAAGATATCTCTGCCCCAGCGGTTAAAGAAAACGAAGTTAGAAGAGGCGTTACTATATTAAAAAATCAAGCCTTATGCCCTTTTAAAGGATTTGCTATGCGTTTAGATATAGATGAATACAAAGAAACTAATATAGGCTTAGATAAAATTCAAAAAGGGAAAATTACTCATAAAATATTAGAGGCAATTTATAAAGAAATTAAAAACCAAAGCCAACTAAAATTATTGACTTTAGATGAAAAAGAATTTATGGTTAACAAGCATATAGATAGTATATTTAATAAATATGAGCTTAATGATGAGTTTGCTGAATTAGAGAAACAAAAGCTAACAACTCTACTAATAAACTTTTTATTAGAAGAAGAAGAGAGAGATTATTTTGAAGTTGTAGATTTAGAAGCAACACAAAAAGTAAAAATTGGTAAATTAGAGTTTAATATTCGCTTAGATAGAATAGATAAAAATAAACTTGCTAAAAAAGTAATTTTTGATTATAAAACTGGGAAGGTTGAATTAGCTGGATTATGCTCAGAATTAATTAAAGAGCCACAGTTAGCTATTTACGCAGTCAGCAATAAAGTAGATGCAGTTGGCTATATTCAAATAAAATCTAATAATATTAATTACTCAGGTTTTAGCAGTAGTGAAAGCTTAATAACAAAAAAAACAAAGCCAGGCTGTAATAGTAATTCATGGCAAAAACAAATAATTGAGTGGAATGAAAACCTTAATAAAATAGCTGACTTATTTAGTAAAGGTTATGCAGAGGTTAAACCATTAAATAATAATTCTTGTTATCATTGCAATTTAGAATTATTATGCAGAATAAATTGTAAATAATTTTTAAAATACTGCTTTGTGACAAATTTCTTATTTAGAATTGGCTAGATATACCAATTAATTTGTATTTCAGTAGCTATCATAGGCTTTACATTTAATTTCTTAGTGTTATTTTTATTTTTAACCTCAATTATCACATTATCTTTGTTTTTATCTTTGCTATATCTTGCGACAATTCTACTTGCTAATTCAATATCATCTTTTGTTGGCTTACCATCTATTAAGGCAAGAGGTCCTTTACAGCTTATGGGATATAGGTGGATAAATTTATTTCTATAACCTTTTAAAAAGTTTACTTCTCCTTCCTCTCTAGCAACAATTATTTTAAAATTATTATTAGGTCTAATATGTCTGCCTATTTTTAATAATATAAGGTCATCAAGTTCATAATCTCTACTGCCTGATGCCTTCCATAAGTCAACTAATTTATTTGAATATTGAGCATCAGTTAAAAAACAACAACCGCCAGCAGGAGAAGCATAGTCCTTAAAACCATATTTTTTAGCTAAAGCCATTTGTGGTTTGCGATTTCTACCACTAAAATCTAATAATTTATCCCTATTAACCCAGCCTTCTAATTCTGGTTTAGTAGGAGGCAGGTGTTTGGCACATAAAGGTCTAAGTAATAAATCATTAGCATTTGACTCTCTTTGCACTACTGGCATAGTATCTTTTCTTTGACTCATTGGTCTTTGTCCTACAACTTCTCCAGTTATAATAAAGTCAAAATTATTATTTTGCATCCACTCATAGGCTTTCTTAACCATAAATGCTTTACAGTCAAGGCATGGATTCATATTTTTACCATAGCCATATTTTGGATTTAAAAGCACTTCTTTATATTCTTCAATAACATCAATAATGTGTAATTTAATACCAAGTTGCTGTGCTACCCAAAGCGCATTATTGCGTTTTGGTTTAGTTCGGTGTTTTTTGCGAATGGCGTGAGTGTGCCCCTCTACACAAAAACCAGTAAAAAAATTAATACCCTCTACATGTACCCCTTCATCCAAAATAAGCTTAGAACTAAGTAGCGAATCAAGACCGCCAGAAATTAAGGATACTGCTTTATGTTTATTAATCATTTTTTATTATTTAGTTCAAACCTGAATTAATCATAAAATATTAGATTTAACACATCTCTAACTTTACCTTTAAGATAATTTCTATTAAGCCTACCATCATTTTTCATATGTCCAATCTCTGCTTCTATAGCACTTCTATACTTTACTCAAATTTAAAATCTATGTGTATATTCTTATAATAATATTTCATTTTCTTTCTCCAACTAACAAACACCATTCATCCTTAGTTTTTTCATAATTAAAATCAAAATAATTATTATAAGTGTTTTTAATTAGTTCTTTTTGCTCTCTTAAAATCCCCGTGAGTAAAATTTTTGACTTAGGTTTTAATAACTTTAAAAACCTAGCTTTTAAAGATATTATGGTATTAGTTAAAATATTAGCAATAAGTAAATTACATTTATAATTTGTGCTTTTTTCTGAATTTAAAACAATAATATCAACATTATTTATATTAGCATTATTATTACTTGCTATTAATGCCTGAGGGTCATAATCAATAGCAATGACTTTTTTAGCTCCCAACTTAGAAGCACTAATTGCTAAAATTCCAGAACCTGAACCATAATCAATAACTGTTATATCTTGAGGTGGGTATTTAGCTAAATACTCAAGGCATAATCTTGTAGTTTGATGAGTGCCTGACCCAAAAGCAAGGCCTGGGTCTAAATATACTATTTTTGCTCCTTTTGGTATGTTTAGATTTTTACTTTTTTCCCACAGAGGTATAAGCATAAGCTTATTATTAAAATTTGTTATCTTAAAATGCTTTTTATAAGAGTCTTCCCAGTTTTCATCAGCAATAGTTTTAATCTCAAACTCATCTATAGCAAATTCTTTTTTTAGTAATAATTTAATCTTAGTAATATCAATATTTATTGCAAAAAGTACTCTTATTGTTACAAAATCCCAAAATGGCGTTGTATTTAATTTGGGTTCTAAAATTGGTTTGTTAGAATTATCAGTATAACAAATGGACTTTGCATCCAATAAAGTTAGCACTTGAGATATTAAGACTACTTTATCATTATTTGTATTAAATTTAAGTTCTAAATGCATAAATAAATATATAATTAAGATATGTATATTATCCTACTATATCAATATGTTTGAAAACTATATAAATCTTATTTTAAAGAGGCGTTATTTAATAATTTTTATAATAGTAGCTTTATCCTTATTTTTTATTAGTGGTGTTAGATTTTTAAAATTAGATACTAATTTCCGAGTGTTTTTTGGCGAAGATAATCCAGAGCTTTTAGCTTTTGATGCTTTTCAAAATACTTATAATAAAGAAGATAATGCTTTAATTGTTCTTAGCCCTAAAAATTCAAATGTTTTTACTAGAAAAAACTTATCCGCTGTAGAATGGCTGACTAATGAATCTTGGCAAATACCATATTCTACTAGAGTAGATTCTATTACTAATTTCCAACATATTAGAGCAGAAGATGATGATTTAATAGTAGAAGATTTAGTTATACAAGCTGATAATTTTTCTGACAAGCAAATATCTTATGCTAAAAAAATAGCACTAAAAGAACCCCAACTTGTGAATTTATTAATAAATAAAGATGGGAGTGTAACAGCTATCAACATAACAGCTGAATTCCCCCAAAAAACAGCTAAAGAAGTGCCTGAAACTGTTAAATTTGTGCGAGATTTAATTGATAGGTTTTTAAAAAAATATCCTGATTTTGAAGTCCGCCTTACAGGTATTGTAATGTTAAATAATGCATTTAATGAATCAAGTCAAAATGATATTAAAACCTTAATACCGTTTATGTATTTAGTTATTATTGCATTTTTATACTATTTACTAAGAAATGTAAGTGCAGTATTTGTTATTTTTATACTTATGAGTTTATCTATAGCTTCTGCTATGGGTGTGGCTGGTATGCTAGGTATAGTTATAACCCCTCCGTCCGCTTCAGCACCTACTATTATTATGACCTTAGCTGTTGCTGATAGTGTGCATTTTTTCGTAACTTTTTTAGGACTTATGCGTATGGGGGAAGATAAAATTAATGCGATTAAAAATAGCTTTAAAATTAATTTTATTCCTATTTTTCTTACCTCACTTACTACCGCAATAGGATTTTTCACTATGAATTTTAGTGATGCCCCCCCTTTTCACGACCTTGGTAATATTGCTGCAATAGGGGTTATTTTAGCTTTTTTATTTACTATAACTATAGTCCCAGCATTAGCTTATATCATGCCTTTTAAAGTAAAAAAAATAACTGAGCATAAACATAATTTGATTGAAAAATATAGTGTTTGGCTTACTAGTAACCATAAAAAAGTTTTTTTAATCAGCTTTTCTGCTGCATTGTTTTTTATAGCTTTTATTGTAAAAATTGAACTTAACGATAATTTTGTAGAATATTTTGATAAAAGTATAAAGTTTAGAAGTGATACTGAATATACCATTGAGAATATATCTGGAATAAATAGGATTTCTTATTCTGTAGAATCTGGTGCCTCACAAGGTATCAATCAAGTTAAATTTCTAAAAACTTTAGCAAAATTTAAAGATTGGCTTATAGCACAAGATGAAGTTGTGCATGTAAATATTATTACTGACATCTTTAAAAGGTTAAATAAAAGTATGCATGCTGACGATGATAGCTTTTATAAAATCCCAGATAAGCAAGAGTTAAATGCACAATACTTATTACTTTATGAAATGTCACTGCCTTATGGCCTTGATATTAATAATCAAATAAATGTTGATAAATCTGCTGTAAAAGTTGGGCTTATACTTAAAAATCTAGCTACTAAAGAAACTCTTATATTTAATAAACGAGTTGAAAAATGGCTTACAGATAATGCATATAAAGCAATGCATGCTAAAGGTATTAGCACGGGAATTATGTTTGCTCATATATCTAAACGTAATATTGAAAGTATGCTGTTTGGCTCTAGCATAGCTTTAATATTGATTTCACTTATATTAATTGTTGCTTTGAGAAGTATTAAGATAGGTTTTCTATCACTTATTCCAAACTTATTGCCAGCAGCGTTAGCTTTAGGCGTTTGGGCTTTAACTTATGGTAGAGTTGGTATGGCTGTATCAGTAGTATTCGCCATAGCTATTGGAGTGATTGTTGATGATACTGTTTATTTTTTAAATAAATATCTACATGGTATTCGTCATAAGAATATGGACAATATTCAAGCGGTGCATTATGCATTTACTACTGTTGGTGTGGCTTTATTAGTAACAACATTAGTATTAATAGCTGGATTTTTTGTGTTATCGCAATCAAGCTTTTTAGTAAACCAACAAACAGGGCTATTAATGGCTCTTACCATAGCTTGTGCATTAATTTTGGACTTCACTCTATTGCCAGCTATGCTTATTTTAATAAATAAAATTAAAAGGAAAAGTAAATGAATGTACATAAACTAGATTGTTACAAAGCTTTATTGAGCATAGAATTTGAAAAAAAAGATTTATTTAAAACTTTATATTTATTGATTTGTTTTCCTTTCTCCACACAGATAACTTTGCAAAACTTTTATAAATTGCTAACAGCTATTATAGTATTTATTTTTATTAATTTAAGCTATGCCGAGACCGCTCAAGAAAAAGGAATTAAAATAGCAATAGAAGCTGACAGGCGCGATAAAGGGTGGCATGACTCACAAGCTAAATTAAATATGTTACTTAAAAATCGGCAAGGTCAAAAAAGCAAAAGAACCTTGCGTTTAAAGGCATTAGAAGTTGAAGGTGACGGTGATAAAAGTATGACTATATTTGATACTCCTAAAGATGTTGCCGGCACTGTTTTTTTAAGTTTTACTCATATTAATAAAAATGACGACCAGTGGTTATATCTGCCTGCACTTAAAAGAATAAAACGCGTAAACTCTAGAAACAAATCTGGTCCTTTTATGGGTAGTGAATTCTCATATGAAGATATGAGTTCTCAAGAGATTGAGAAATATAACTATAAATACCTAAGAGATGAAAAATACAATAACTTAGATTGTTTTGTTGTAGAGCGAATACCTGTTGATAAAAACTCTGGTTACACTAAACAAATAACATGGATAGATAAAAAAGAATATCGCGCTCAAAAAGTAGTTTTTTATGATAGAAAGGGCTCTTTATTAAAAACTTTAAAATTTTATGAATATAAAAAATACCTAGATAAATACTGGCGTGCAAATAGATTAGAGATGATAAACTCTCAAAATAATAAATCTACTATTCTTTTATGGGATAACTATCAATTTAAAACTGGGTTAAGCGCTAAAGACTTTAACAAAAGAATGCTAAAACGAGTGCGTTAATTTATTTGAGACTGTTGGCACGATGTTGGTAAATAAAACAAAACTAGTCAAAATCATTAAAATTGAAACAAAAATACAGTGGTTTTACTATTTAATTACTTTTTTTATCTCTTCAAATTTAATTGCATCTGATTTTAGTGCAAGAATTGATTTTGAAACAGAATATTTTTTACAAACTGAAAAATATATTAATCAATATAAAAACTATCAATATCTAACCATAATTCCAGAATACTACCAAGAAATAAACTCTGATAATAGTTTTAAAGCCAAATTAGTTTATAAAAAAAGTAAACAAAATAATAAAATTGACCATTTTGATATTCGTGAAGCATATTTTTTACATATTGAAGATAATTTGGAGTTAAGATTTGGAGTAAATAAAGTTTTTTGGGGTGTCGTAGAGTCAAACCATATTGTAAATGTCATAAATCAAAACGATGCTATTTTTAGAGATACTGATGAAAAGCTTGGTCAATTAATGTCCCAACTATCTTTATTTAGTGATTGGGGGGATATTGATTTTTTTATATTGCCACATTTTAGAAAGCAAGAATTTTTAGCAGCAAAATCAAGACCCATATTAGAGCTAAGTATTGATGATGAAAATAGTGTTTTTCAAAATAGATATAAGACAAGCTATGCTATGCGTTTTCAAAAAACTATTGATAATATGGATATGGCATTAAGTTATTTTAACGGCACTAAAAGACAAGCAGAATTGATATTTAATAATATTAAAAATACGCTAGTACCTCATTACTCAAATTTAGAGCAATTTGGCTTAGAGACTCAATTAGTAAGTGATGATATGCTTTATAAACTTGAAGCCATAAATAGAAAATATTATAAATTTATAAATAGCTCATGGCAAGAAACCCATAATGATGCTTTAGTTGTTGGCTTTGAATATACTGATGTGGGGATTTTTGATAGTCAATATAATTTAGGTTATATAGCAGAATATCTTTATAACTCTGATAAAGATGATATTTTTCAAGATGATTTAATGTTAGGGCTAAGATTAGAATTTAATAATGCCCAAAGTAGTGAAATTTTAATCAGCAGCATTATTGATACTAATGATAAATCTCAACTATATAATTTAGAAATTAACCATCGCATTAGTAATAACTTTAAGTTAAAAATTGAAGCTAAATTTTATAATATAGAAGATGATAATGCTCAATATACACTCTACCAAGATGAAGACTTTATAAATATAAAACTATCTTATTATTATTAACAGAATTTAAGCAGTTAAGATTTAAAATTATTATTGATAAATAATGTCTACATCATTGCTAAGATTTAGTTTGAATTTATTTAAGTTTACATTTTTATTAGCTTTTATATTATCAAGTTCAATAATAATAAACCCTAATTTATAAACAAGTTTCATTTTCATAAGCATTCCTTCCTTAAAGGCAAATAAAATTTTTTCAAATTTATCATTTTTTTGAAATGTTTGATACCAATTAAGATTATCTTTACTATAGTTAAATTTTGCCTTTTTTGTATTTAGGTTTTTATTATTTTTAATAAACCAATACAAAGGTGTGTCATTTAAAGACACTTTATTTTGTTTTGTTGCTTGGTCTAAATCAACATCATAGAGCCATATATCATTATTATTTATTAATAATATCTGCTCGTAAGGTTTTTTAGTGTGCCATAAAAATAGGCTTGGGCGCATTAAAGACATTTCACCTTCAGTAATTTGCTTTAAACTACCATTTTCGCTGAAAACTTTTTGTTTAAAGTCCGCCTCATAGCTTTTAAAAGAGTTAATAAATACATCAAATTCATTTGCGAAAGTATTTGATGTTAGCAATAACACTAATAAAAAATATGCTATTTTATAATTCATTAATCTTTTATAGGAGGAGGCGCTATTACTTCTCTTTGACCACTAGAACTCATAGGAGTTACTACTCCTTCTTTTTCCATATCTTCAATTATTCTAGCAGCACGATTATAGCCAATCCTAAATCTTCTTTGTATGCTAGATATAGAGGCCCTTCTAGTTTCTGTAACTACTTTTAATACTTCATCGTATAAGGGGTCTAAATCATTTGTGGAAGCTGTTGAATTACTATCACTATCAAAAGATTCTTCTAGTGTGGGATTTTTAATCCCATCTATATAATTTACTTTTTCATTTTTTTCTTTTAGATAACTTATCACATCTTCTACTTCTTTATCTTTAACAAAAGCACCATGCACTCTTTGTAACTTTCTCATACCAGGTGTGAGATAAAGCATATCGCCCATTCCTAATAATTGTTCAGCACCGCCTTGGTCTAAAATTGTACGCGAATCAATTTTAGATGACACTTTAAATGCTATCCTACTCGGTATATTTGATTTAATAAGACCTGTAATAACATCTACTGAAGGTCTTTGAGTAGCAATTATTAAATGTATTCCAGCTGCCCTTGCTTTTTGTGCTAAGCGAATAATTAGAGCTTCTACTTTTTTTGCTTTAGAGCGGTCTTCTTGTGATAACGCACCTAACATATCAGCATATTCATCAATTATCACCACAATTAAAGGCATAGTTTGTAATTCAGGGGCTTCTTTATTATTTCCTTCAATATCAGAGTCTTTATTAAAAAACGGGTCTCTTAAAGGATTGTTTTTCTTTTTAGCAGCGGATATTTTTTTATTAAAGCTAGATATATTTCTAACAGAAAATTTAGCTAAAAGAGTATATCTTCTTTCCATTTCATTTACGCACCATCTAAGACAATTTGCAGCTTCATGCATATCTGTTACTACTGGGGTTAGTAGATGAGGAGTATCTGCATAAATAGAAAGTTCAACTACTTTAGGGTCTATCATAATCATACGCACATCATCAGGGGTAGATTTATAAAGAATACTCAATATCATAGCATTAAGTCCTACTGACTTACCCATACCAGTTGCACCTGCTACTAATAAATGAGGCATTTTCGCTAGGTCAATAATTATTGGATTTCCATTAATATCCTTACCAATAGCAATAGTAAGAAATGATTTTGAATCTTTAAATTCTGCAGAGGATAATAATTCTCTTAAATCAATTATCTCTCTTTCAGCGTTAGGTATTTCTAAACCAATAACTTCTTTACCAACTATTACATCTTGAATGCGCACACTTTCTACCAGCAACGCTCTAGCTAAGTCTTTACTTAAATTGACTATTTGATTTGCTTTTACTCCAGGCGCTAATGATACTTCAAATTGAGTAACAACAGGACCTGGTGTTACAGTTGCTACTGATACATCAAACCCAAAATCTTTTAATTTTAACTCTACTTGCCGAGATATAGCTTCTAAGGTTTCATTAGAATATCCAACATTTTCATTTGCAGTTTGACTAAGTAGAGATAAATTAGGTAGAGAAAAATCAGCATTTGATTTAAATAGATTAGCTTGCTTTATTATTTCTTTATTTTCACTAACTTTTATTTTTTCATTTTGGGCTATTATTTTAGGTTTTGTTTTATCTACTACCATGTTTGCACTTAACAATTGATGACGGTCTTTTTTAGCTTGAATTGCTTGTTTTTTTTCTAATTTGTGTTGCTTATATAAAACAATATTATCTTTCATTAATATTAGTGCTTTAAAAAACAAACTACCAGTCATATCAAAAACTTTAAGCCAAGACACACCGCTACTCAAAGTAGAACTAACCATTATTAAACTTAAATATATTATTATTACCAAAGAACCAAACCAGCCTTTAAATATCAAATGTATGTCTTGACCAATCCACCCTCCTGAATCAATATATAAGTTTTGAGATAAAAAACCAGAACAAGAAATAAGTAGTATTAAAAAACTAATAAATCGCAATAAAAAAACTAAACCATTAAATTTTTGTCTACCCGTAGCTATAAGATGTATGCCCCAACCAAACAAGCCAAGTGCTATTGGTATTAGATAAGCACTTAAGCCTATTATTGAGAATAATATATCAGCCATTAAAGCACCAAAATAGCCGCCGTAATTTAATATCATATCCTCTTGTCTGCTTTGTGACCAAATAGCATCAGAATAAGAATAACTAATAAGAGATATAAATAATAAAATACTAAATGCCAATATCAGTAAAAATAAAGCCTCGTTCAATTTTTTCTTATACCCACTTGACAGCTTTATATTTTTAAATAAATTAAACGCCCTTATTTTATTATTCATTTTCAAAATAGATTATAATTCCTTTAACTTTCTTAGTATAAATGATTTAGAGGTGCTATATGAGTGAAAATAAACATTGTAGAGTAATAATTATAGGCTCTGGTCCCGCAGGATACTCTGCTGCTGTATACAGTGCTAGAGCTAATCTTAAGCCTGTTTTAATAACAGGCGTAGAACAAGGCGGTCAATTAATGACAACTACTGAGGTAGATAATTGGACTGGTGATTATGCTGGTGTAGAAGGTCCTGAATTAATGCAAAGAATGCAAAAACATGCCCAGAGATTTAATACTGAAATTATAAATGATACTATTATTAAAACAGATTTTTCAAAAAAACCTTTTATGCTTTATAGCGATAAAGCTACATATAGTGCTGATGCAGTAATAATTGCCACAGGCGCAAGTGCAAAGTATTTAGGCATAGAGTCAGAAAAAGCATTTCAAGGCAGAGGAGTATCCGCTTGTGCAACATGTGATGGTTTTTTCTATAAAAACCAAGATGTTGCCGTTGTTGGTGGTGGTAATACTGCTGTAGAAGAAGCTCTTTATTTATCAAATATTGCTAACAAAATAACACTTATACATAGAAGAGATAAATTTAAAGCCGAACCGATATTAGTAGATCAGCTATTAGAAAAAGCAAAAACTGGAAATATTGAAATTGAATACAACCAAAATGTAGATGAAATATTAGGTGATGTAAGTGGTGTTACTGGAGTTAGACTAATAAGTAATGATGGCAAGTTTAAAGAGATAAAAATTCATGGTATTTTTATAGCTATAGGACATCAGCCTAATACTGATATTTTTAAAGGTCAATTAGAGTTAGAAAATGGCTACATCAAGGTAAAAAGTGGAACTAATGGCAATGCTACCCAGGCAAGTATTAAAGGAGTATTTGCTGCAGGTGATGTGCAAGACCACATTTATCGTCAAGCAATCACTTCTGCAGGCACGGGGTGTATGGCTGCTTTAGATGCTCAGGCTTTTTTAGATAATGCACTTGAAATATAAAATAAATAAAGGATAATTCAATATTTTTTATGGTCGCATAGCTCAGTTGGTAGAGCAAAGGACTGAAAATCCTTGTGTCCCTAGTTCAATTCTAGGTGCGACCACCATTTATATGAATGAGTATTATCATAAAAGCATAATTGAAGATTTAGTTAAATTAAAATATATGCGGCTATTATGTGCTAAAAAACACATAATCAGTAATACAAAAAAAACTATTAATGATAATAAAAAAATCCTTGCTGATTTATTAACTTTTAAAACTCAAACAATAGTCTTGCTTCATGGCGCTAAAGTATTTTATGAGTTAATAAAAAATTATCATAAATTACCAAATCCACAAGAAATAAAATTATCAAGCTATGTTGGCTTGGGCTCAATTGGCAAACTGACAGGCTTAGAGAAGATAAAAATAAATCCAAAAACTGAAAAAATAATAATAGTGGAAGATTTAATTGACAGTGGCAACACTATTAAGATAGCAGTTAAAGAAATAAACAAAATATCAAACAATAAAATCAAAAAAAGTGATATTTTAATTTTAACTTTATTTAATAAACCTAAAGCTATAAGGGATAAAGAGTTTTTCAAGGAATTAAATATTATTAATATTTTTGAAATATCAAATGAATTTATTGTGGGCTTTGGTCTTGATTACAATAACCATTTTAGAAATATTAGTAGTGTATATCAAGTAATTAAAATTGATAAATTTATTAAGTATATGCAAAAGTTTCAGAAACAAAATTTAGGCAAATAAAGTTTGATTTTTTATAAGTCATTTCTTATTTAAAGGCTCAAATGCTTTTTTAAGAATTTACCAGTATACGATTTTTTATTATTTACAATATCTTCAGGTCTACCACTAAAAATAATTTCGCCACCTTTGGCGCCACCTTCTGGACCTAAATCAACTATCCAATCTGCTGTTTTAATTACATCTAAGTTATGTTCAATAATAACAATAGTATTATTTTTATCTCTTAATTCTTGAATAACTGCTAACAATTTAGCTATATCATGGAAATGTAATCCTGTTGTAGGCTCATCTAAGATATACAGAGTATTACCAGTATCTTGTTTTGATAATTCTTTGGCAAGTTTAATTCTTTGTGCCTCTCCCCCTGATAGCGTCACTGCATTTTGCCCAAGAGTTATATATGAAAGCCCAACCTTAATAAGAGTTTGGAGCTTTTTATAAATTTGTGGCACTGCTTGAAAAAAATCATTTGCTTCTTCTACTGTCATATCTAAAATTTGGGAGATGTTTCTACCTTTATATAAGATTTCTAGCGTTTCTCTATTGTATCTATGTCCATTACACACATCACAATTTACATAAATATCAGCTAAAAAATGCATTTCAACCTTTATAAGACCATCGCCCTTACAAGCTTCACAACGCCCTCCTTTAACATTAAAACTAAATCTACCTGGCTTATAACCACGAGAACGGCTTTCTAAGGTTTGAGAAAATAAATCTCTTATTAAAGTAAATAACCCAGTATAAGTAGTAGGATTTGAACGAGGTGTTCTACCAATAGGGCTTTGACTTATATTTACTACTTTATCAAAATTATCTAAACCTTTAACTGATTTATGAGGTCCAGGTATTATAGATGCTTTATTTAATTCCTTAGCCGCTATTCTATACAAAGTGTCATTTACTAAAGTTGATTTACCTGAGCCGGAAACACCGGTAACACAAGTAATAGCACTCAAAGGCATTTTAAAATTTACATTTCTTAAATTATTACCACTGGCTGAAAATATCTTTAAAAAACCAGTTATTTTTTTGCGTTTTTTAGGAGTAGCTATCTTCTTACGCCCACTTAAGTAATCACCTGTTAGAGAGTTTTTATTATTTTTAATTTCCTGAGGTGTACCTAAAGCAATAATCTCACCACCGTGAAGTCCTGCACCTTTGCCAATATCTATTATAAAATCAGCCATTTCAATAGCTTCTTCATCATGTTCTACTACTAATACTGTATTTCCTAAATCTCTTAAATACTTAAGAGTTTTTAATAATTTTTTATTATCTCTTTGATGTAGTCCAATTGAAGGCTCATCTAATACATATAAAACACCCATAAGGCCTGCGCCAATTTGACTAGCAAGGCGAATTCGTTGAGATTCTCCTCCGGATAAGGTTTGAGCTGTTCTACTAAGGCTTAAATATTCTAGTCCAATATTTACTAGAAATTCCAATCTTAAAGTTATTTCTTTTAATATCTTATCTGCAATCTCTCCTCTTTTGCCTTGAATATTAATTTCTTTAAAAAACTTATAGCTATCCTCAATTGCAAGATTACTTATATTAGCAATATTATGCTTTTCAATAAAAACATTTCTTGCCTTTATATTTATTCTATCTCCATTACACTTGTTACAAGTTGTAACATCAATATAACGATTTAGGTTTTCTTTAACTGTAGTTAAATCACTTTCATTATAACGCCTTTGCATATAAGGTATTACTCCCTCAAACTTACGCTTTTTTTTAAACCATGAGTGTCTAGTTTTAATTTTAGAAAAATCAAGTTTTTCACTGCCACTGCCATAGAGAATTACATCTTTATGTCCTTTTTTTAAATCTTTATAAGGTGTTTCAATATTAAATTTATAGTGATTAGCAACTACTGATAATACTTGAAAAAAATAAGTATTAGAACGCCCCCAGCCATAAATAGCGCCGTCTGCTAGACTTGCAGCTTTATTTTCAATTACTTTATTAGGGTTGAATTTCTCACTCATACCTAAACCTGAGCATTCAGCACATGCTCCTTGAGGGGAGTTAAATGAAAATAATCTAGGATTTAACTCTTCTAAGGCATAACCACACTTTATACAAGAGAATTTAGCAGAAAAAACAATATCTTCAAACTTAGGCTTAGCTTCCATAGAAGATACTTTAATAATTCCATTAGCCAAACCTAATGCTGTCTCTATTGATTCTGCAAGTCTTTGGGCTATATCTTTTCTTACCTTTAATCTATCTACTACAATCTCTATTGTATGCCTTACTTTGGGGTTTATTTTTATCTCATTTATTTCGTCAAGATAGATAATTTCTCCATCAATTCTAGCTCTTATAAAACCTTGGGCATTTAACTCTGTTAATAATTTTTTATATTCTCCTTTACGGTTACTAACTACGGGAGCAAGTAACATAAGTTTTTCATTCTCAGGTAAGGTTAGGATTTCATCTACCATTTCTGTTACTGTTTTCGCTTGTAAATCTATATTATGAGTAGGGCATTTTGGGATACCTACTCTAGCGAATAGTAATCTTAAATAATCATAAATCTCTGTAATTGTGCCAACAGTAGAACGAGGGTTATGTGAGGTGGATTTTTGTTCAATGGATATTGCAGGAGATAAGCCCTCTATTAAATCTACATCAGGCTTTTCCATAACAGATAAAAATTGCCTAGCATAAGACGATAAAGACTCTACATAACGCCTTTGACCTTCAGCATAAATAGTATCAAAAGCAAGTGATGATTTACCAGAGCCTGATAAACCAGTTATTACTACTAATTTATCCCGAGGTATATCTAAATCAATATTTTTTAAATTATGGACCCTAGCTCCACGAATGCTTATTTTATCCATTATATTTAAAAGGCAAACATTAAATTATATAATAGTCCAACCTTATCGCAAATTAAATAAAATATACTTTTTATATTTTGCACTATTGTTAATATGAAAAAAATGATAGCTGTTGCTGGCATTATCAAAAATAGCAAACAACAAATCCTAATTGCTAAAAGACAAGAGCATCAATTTATGGCTGGTTATTGGGAGTTACCTGGAGGTAAGGTTAAGATAGGTGAAAGCGAAAGTTCTTTAGATGCCATAATAAGAGAAATGTATGAAGAGTTAGGAATAAAAGTAGCTAAGGCAAAACTAAGGCTTAATATATTTTACCGCTACCCTGATAGAGTGTTAGATATTGTAATTTTTGAGATTATTAAATATTCAAATACGCCTTATAGCAAAGAAGGGCAAGAAATAAGCTGGGTTGATAAAAATAAACTTAATAACTATAAGCTATTACCGACAATGGATAGTATTATTAATACTTTAAATTTACCAGACATTATTTGGATAACTCCAGAAATTAATGAAAGTTATTCTCATAAACAATTATTATTAGATTTAGAGCAAAAGCTAATAAAAGATATAAAATTAATTCAATTACGCACAAAAAAAAATATTAGCGCCCAGTTAATAAAAAAAGCATACAAGCTATGCAAAAAATATAATGCAAATCTTATCTTAAATAACCTCAGCAAAGATTTTAATAATATTACAACTGATGGCTTACACTTAACAAGCGCAGAGCTTATGTCTTTAGAAAAAAGACCAATAGCACTTAATAAAATATTGGCAGCCGCAGTGCATAATATTGATGAACTAAAAAAAGCTCATAAAATACAGCTTGATTTTGTATTATTATCAGCTATTAAAAAAACCACATCCCATAAAAATATTAAACCCATAGGTTGGGATAAGGCTAAAAAACTTATTAAAAAAGCTAAAATGCCAGTTTATCTGCTTGGTGGCATGAGTAGGGATGATTTAAAAAAAGCTAAAAAATATAACGCTCAAGGCATTGCTGGAATATCAAAAATTTAATTAGTCAACCCTTAAAAAGAGTATAACGCTGGGGCTAAGCCGCAATTTTTGCTGCCTAAGCGGCGAAGATTTTCGGTCTTCAGCCCTTTGTTAGCTTTTTTTCTTGTTCAAAGATCCATTCATCAATAGATGGAGGGTCAAACGAATCATTTTCTATCTTTATAAAGAAATCATATTCTGAATCAGGAGAAAACTGGTTTTTTATATTTTTCTTTTCACCTACCTTTGATTGCAACACAACTTGCCGAATTATTTTTCCTAATTCTATCATATCATTTAATTCACCAAAGATTGCATTTCCATTAAAACCTCTTTCTCCATAGACAGTTATGACTTTTAGAAAACTGTATGGCCCGTAATGGTTGTGCTCAAACAACTTATCGTTTTTTAAATCAGTACCAAAATCTTCTAAAATTTCTACGAATTTTTAGAGTCCGGTTTTTGAACCTGTGATGATCCAAAATTTTCTTTTATCATCCTTGTCATAGTGAAATCCCAACTCACGCCATTCTTCTTTTGTTGATTCCAGTGTATTCATATATTTTGTGAAGATAACAATTTATTATAAGTCATGATTGTAACATAATATATATTTAACCATCTAAATACCGCTCGTTCCCAAGCTCCTGCTTGGGAATGCATCTTCCAAATAACATTACATCCTCCTTAAAAAGGGGACGCTACCTTTTTTATTGAAAAACAAAAGTAGTCATACCTAAAAAACCTTTAAAACGAGATACCAAGTATAAGCGTGATAAAAAACGAAAGCAATGTAGAAGAAGAGCAGCAATAGAAAACCATTAATAGAAGACCATTGCAAAATAGCTTATTGGGGATGGAGTTTGAGGAAGGGGAGATACATTGTTTCTTAAATTATTGATTTTACTCCCCTTCCTCATACCAACAGCTTGGTTAAAGATGTTGTGAAATGTGCTTTTTACATTTTGCAACAATCTTAATAGGTCATTTGAAATCTGACTTTAGACTCTCTAGGAACTTTTTAAAAGGAGACATTGGCAATAATATTAATCTTTTGATGGCTGCCTGTGTCTGGAATTTAAGAAAATGGATGGCATCCTACATAACTTTATTTTTTGCCATGAAAAATAATGCTATTTTTGAAAGTAATTTAGTAATTATAGTGAAATTTTTCTTGTAGCGAGGAACGAACGGAGAGAAAATTCGGATGAATGCATTTGTTAAACTTTTTTGATAATTGTGAGTGAATTTACTGTTGTATCTACAAAATTTAGTTCTTTTTCCCTATCTGTAATTTCACAATTATAAGTAGCAAACAATAAAAGGTTATCCTTAATTAACCACCACTTTTTCCAGAAAGTATCATCTACATCATACATTAGGAGATATCCATCAAAGTCTCCACAACTGACCTTTTTTAGATATTTGAAATCATTTTCCTCCAATCCTGTGTTTTCCAAAAGCTCGTTTTCAGTGATTCAATTCGTTCCCAAGCTCCTGCTTGGGAATGCATCTTCCAAATAACATTACATCCTCCTTAAAAAGGGGACGCTACCTTTTTTATTGAAAAACAAAAGTAGTCATACCTAAAAAACCTTTAAAACGAGATACCAAGTATAAGCGTGATAAAAAACGAAAGCAATGTAGAAGAAGAGCAGCAATAGAAAACCATTAATAGAAGACCATTGCAAAATAGCTTATTGGGGATGGAGTTTGAGGAAGGGGAGATACATTGTTTCTTAAATTATTGATTTTACTCCCCTTCCTCATACCAACAACTTGGATAAAGATGTTGTGAAATGTGCTTTTTACATTTTGCAACACTCTTAATAGGTCATTTGAAATTTGATTTTAGACTCTCTAGAAACTTTTTAAAAGGAGACATTGGCAATGATATTAATCTTTTGATGGTGGCTTGTGTCTGGAATTTAAGAAAATGGATGGTATCCTAGATAACTTTATTTTTTGCCATGAAAAATAGTGCTATTTTTGAAAGTAATTTAGTAATCATAGTGAAATTTTCATTAAACAAGGCTAGAAACGCTTTAAACTTAAAAATTTATAATAGCATTTGTACTCATAACTAATTTTTTAAGGATCAACTATTTAAACAACTTAAGAATCGCTTTTTTGGTAGCTAATTTTTTCATAATGTTGTTGTGATGTGAATTATTGATAGTTTCTACAGTTAAATCAATATTATCAAAATTAGCTATTAGTTTGTTTGTTCTCTCTATTGGAACTATTTTGTCATTTGTAGCTATAATAACTAAGGTT
This sequence comes from uncultured Thiotrichales bacterium, assembly GCA_964508055.1. Taxonomy (GTDB): domain Bacteria; phylum Pseudomonadota; class Gammaproteobacteria; order PS1; family Pseudothioglobaceae; genus CAZDRI01. The sequence continues at coordinate 30,214 of CAZDRI010000005.1, read as the reverse complement.
TTAGCTTTAATTTTTTTTATATTCTTTAAAGATTCAAATTTATGTTTTAACATTAAAGAGGTTGGATACATAAAATAAGTATTTTTAACAAGATTTTCAACACTATCAAAAGGTGTTATAAGTGCTATATTTAAAATATATCTTTGACTTGCTAAGTATATTGCAACTGCTGAGCCAAGACTCCTCCCTATTAAAGATATGGTTTTATGGTTTTTACTAATTAAATCATATATATGCAAAGCATCATCATATAAGTTTTGTTCACTTGGTCTGCCTGTGCTATTGCCATAACCTCTATAATCAATTAAATAAACAGCATAATTTGGAAATAGTTTTTTAAATAACTCAATGTTTCTCCCTACTCCTTCGTGATTACCTCCAAAATAAATAATTGCATTTTCTTTTTCTTTATTTATTACCCAACCTTTTAATTCAACTCCTTTGTTTTTTATAGTTATAGTTTTTTCAGCAGTTGTTATATTGTATTTAACTGTAGGAAATATTAATAAATCCTGCATACTGTAAATTAAAAGACCAAAAAGCAGATATATAAAGATGATTATCTTTATAGTTTTTAAAAATTTCATGTTAGTTTATAACTAAATTTACTGCTAACAAAATACATACCAATCCTGCAGTTTTATTAAGTGTTTGTTGTGAATTGCCAGCTTTTACTAGCAAGTTGTTTACAAGTTTAGCTAAAATGGCTACAGATGAAAATACTAATAAGGCTGCTATTACAAAAACTAATCCCAATATTACTATTTGACTATTAATGGAGTCTAATTCAGTATTTATAAATTGAGGTAAAAAAGCTAAAAAGAAAATTGAGACTTTTGGGTTAGTAACATTCATAATAATCCCTGTTTTATATAATTGCCAATTATTAAGGCACACATTTTTATTAGTTATTTTTTGTGTTTTAGTAGTAAACATACCGTAAGCTAAGTAAAGCAAATACCCTGCTCCAATAACTTTAAGGGTCATAAATGCAATGCTTGATGATTTTATAATTGCTGCAATGCCCACAGCTACAATAAGTGTATGAACTACAAGCCCGCTACATAAACCTAAAGTTATTATTAGCCCAGCAGTATATCCTTTTATAGTTGACTGCGTTAGAACAAATATATTATCAGGACCAGGAGTTAAAGCCAATATGATTGATGCTAAGAAAAATACACTTAAAGTCTCAATACTAGGCACAAGTTTTAACTTTTAATCATCTGGCCATAAGCCAAAAGGGTATGGCAGCTGCTCATTGTTAAAAGTAAGAAACAACATTATTTGGTATATGTATTTACTTAAATTACGCCCAAATTTTAATAATTTAGTATTTGCCTTACCGCTAAATGCTATAAATAAAAACTGTATAAAAGCAACAGTATAAACTACAACTTCAGCTAAGCCATAGATAACAACAAATAACAGCATATACAATACTCTAAGCCAAAATGATTTTTTTTTAATAGCAGGTGTCATAGTTTGTCTTTCCAAGATCGCTGATAATTTTACCACCAATCCTCAAATCATCAGGATTTATCTCATCAATCAAGAGTGTTGCAAAATGTAAAAAGCACATTTTACAACATCTTTACCCAAGTTATTTGTATGAGGAAGGGGAGCAAAACCAATAAGTTACTGCAACAATGTTCCTCCCCTTCCTCAAACTCCATCCCCAATAAGCTGTTTTGCAATAGTCTTCAATCACTATTATTATAGTTTTAGAGTTTTCACCTAAAACGTATTGCTAAAAATTGAGTGATTTTTTTATCTGCTGTTTTTTAGCTTTTTTTACTTCTTAGTCAGTTGTCTTTATAATTTATTTACTACTTTTATAATTATGCTTAATTTTAACAATTTCAATTTTATAAGATTTATACCATTTATTAATTCCTAACTTCTGGGCTTTTTTATGCTCAGTATTATTCTTCCATTTTTTTATATCACATTTCTTATGCCAATAAGATATTGCAATTTCTACATCGCCTTCAGTTGCACTAATAAAATCAATACAATTATATTCTGTCATTGCTAGATAACGCATTTTCTTAGCAAGTTTCTGGTAGTTGGCATCTAACTTGTTGATTTTAGCTTTAAATATTACTGCATACATCTCTATTCTTTATAAAACTTTAATAATAAATAACTAAGAATTGTTGCTATTACAAGCCTTATAGCTATAACAACATAGCCATTGGCACCAAATATTACAAAAAGTAAAGTGTCTTCAATAATAGCATGACATAGCATTAGGAATGTCCCTATGTAAAATATTTCTTTTTTTGAAAGTGAATTAGATTTTGATTCATTAATTAATATTGAAGCACCATAAGTTATCCCTAATATTAAACCTGTTATTAACGAAAAAGAAGTTCTAACTTTACTTTGCCATTGTTGTAACAATTTAAGTGATTTTATATAATCCATAATAAAAATCATTATTACTACTAAAATTGTAATTTTAATACTTAATATTATTGCCTCTTGTAATGAATGACTAAACATAGAATAAAAACTATCAAACCGCATATTTATTACTTTATTAGCCACAATTGAGGTGTTAGTAAATACTGTATGTGGCAGGTAACCTAAAGGGATAATAGCTAAAAATGCAGCTAAAATCCGCAAAAGCGTTGAGTAAGTAAGAGGGATACCTAATTTTTTCATAATGGCACTTTCAACTAATAGTGAATGTGCAATTCCTAAGAATAAAGCTAAAACTGTCCATTGGTATGGGCTTAAGTCTAATGGAGATGCAAAAGCAATAGCTGCGTAAAGATTAAAAAGCATCCCAGCCGCAAGTGCTAAAGTTGCTTCTTGAGGTAAATTTAAAAAGTTAGTTATTGGCTCAAATATAAATGTTATTTTCTTAAGTAAATCAAAATAAATAAGAATATCTGCTAATAAATAAAAAGGTATTACTAATTTTAAAATTAGTAATATACTTTCTAAAGAAGAACTTATACTTTTTAATCTTGGCGTTTTAGACAAGAGCTAACTCTATAGCTTTATTAATATGTAATCTTGTTGAATCATACATTTTAACTTTACTGTGGCTTTTTGTTAATAACATAGGTATTTCAGTGCAGCCTAAGATAATACCTTCAGCTCCTTTTGATACAAGGTTATCTATTATTCTTAAATATTCTTCCCTTGAACTTGTTAAAACATTTCCTAAGCATAATTCATTATAAATAACATTATGTACTATCTTGATGTCTTTTTGTTGGGGCACAATTGTATTTATATTGTAATTATTTAATAGATAATCCTTATAAAAATCCTCTCTCATTGTAAAAGATGTAGCCAATAAACCAACAGTATTGATGTTATCGTTTGATATGGCTTGACCCACCTCATCAGCTATATGGACAATAGGGATATTTATGGCTTCATTAATATCATCCGCTAGTTTATGCATGGTATTAGTTGCAATTAATAAAAAATCAGCACCAGCTTTTTCAACTTTTTTTGCTGCATCTATTAATATATTTTTAATTTCTTGCCATTTATTTTCATGCTGTAATTTAACAATAGGTGCAAAATCAACACTATACATTACGATTTTTGCACTGTGATTTGCTCCAAGTTTTTTTTGAATTGCCAAGTTTAACTCTTGGTAGTAAATAACACTACTCTGCCAACTCATACCTGCCAGTATTCCTATAGTCTTCATATTATATTATGCCTTTCTAAATTTTATTAAACCAGTAGCCATTGCTGCCCCTAACAAAATTATAATACATGCTACAACCATCCTAAGAGTAACTACTTCATTTAAAATAACAGCTCCCCAAAACATTCCAAATACTGGTATAAGATAAGTTACAGTTGATGCCTTAGCTGGTCCTACACTTTTAATTAGTGGAAAATAAATAATAAAAGCAAGTCCTGTCCCTGCAATGCCAAGCGCCATAATGTTCAGCCAACTTATAGCTGAAGGCATAGCATCTGGTATATATAGTAGAGCCAAAGGTAATAAAATAATTGCAGCACTTATTTGACTGCCACATGCAATCGCAAGTGGATCAACATTACCCATATATCTTTTTATAAAGTTTATTGATATGCTATAGCTAAAAGACGCTAAAAGTCCTGCTAAAACCGCTAACCCGCCGCTAACTACATCTAATGAAACTTTACCCCAAACTAAAATCGTCACTCCTGTAAAACCAATTATTAATCCAAAAGCAGCCATATAGGTTAGTTTATCTTTAAACCATAGGTATCCGACTATTGCAGTAAACATTGTTGTAGTGGCATTTAATATTGAAGCAAGACCAGCAGAGATATATATCACAGCATAAGCAAAAAGAAAAAATGGTAATGCTGAATTTAAAAAACCTATAATTATTATTTTGCCAAAATGAGTAATCATATCTTTATGCTTTTTCTTAAATAAAATAATAGGGAGTAGAAATAATGCAGCAATGAAAACTCTTGCTTCTGTTAGTGCAAATGAGCCAAAATCTGTTACCGCAACACGAGTAAATAAAAATGACATCCCCCACAAAGCTGAGAGGGTTATTAGATTAATAATATCTTTAGTTTTCATGTATGATTGGAATTTTTTGCACTTATGATTTTAATTCAAGACAAAGTTTTTTATACTTCACCTTCAATAATAATTTCTTTTTCTTGTGCTCCTTTTTTAATCCAATCTTTAATAAAAATATTGTTTACTATTGTAGTCACATATTTTTTTGATGCTGGACTAAGTTTTATATCATAACCATAAAATCTTAAGGCTATTGGTGCAAACATAGCGTCTGCAATGGAAAATTCTCCAAATAACCAATCCCCTTTGTCACTATGATTACTACGACATAAGTCCCAAATATCAACAACTCTGTTAACATCTTGTTGAGCCTTATAAGAGATAGTAAAATTATTAAACCTCTTTCTACAATTCATTGGCAATTCATTACGCAAATGATAAAAACTAGAGTGCATTTCTGCTGTTATTGAACGAGCCAGCGCTCTTGACTTTTTATTTTTAGGATAGCTGTAACTATTGGTATGTTCTTCCGCTAAATACTCCATTATTGCTAAAGTATCCCAAACTTTTATATTTGCATTATTGTCAATTAACACTGGCACTTTAAAATTAGAAAAGTATTGTTCTAAATTAGCAGCAGTATCCTCTTTAAATAGCAGAATTTTTTTTCTTGGAATTCAATATTATTGTATTTCATCCAAAACCATGGTCTCAATGACCATGATGAATAATTTTTGTTACCTATTATTAGAGTATAGAGCATTTTGTTTAGACTTTAAAAAATTCACTATATTTTGTACATTTTTATAAAAGTCTTTTCTTTCTTGTTTCTTAATAGGTGCAACAAAAGGAAGAGGTGTAGTTAAAGGGTCTCTGTGGACACCATTTATCCTAACTTCATAATGTAAGTGCGGTCCTGTAGCCAAACCTGTTTGACCAACATAAGCAATTAGCTGACCTTGCTTTACATTAATACCTTTTTTAATCTTATCATGAAATTTTTGCAGATGTGCATACACAGTTGTATGAACTGGACTATGTTTTATAAATATCACATTTCCATATCCTTTCATTTTGCCTGCAAAGCTAACAATTCCATTTGCTGTTGAATAAACCTTAGTGCCTTTTTTTGCAACATAATCCACACCACGATGGGGTCTTGTCTTTTTATATATCGGATGATATCTACCGTTACTAAATTTTGAGCTTATTTTCTCAAACTTAAGTGGACTTCTTAAAAAAGGTTTTTTTAGACTTATGCCTATATCATTATAGTAGGCTTTTTCATTGCTTTTATGCTTATGTAAAAAGGCTTTAATAGTTCTTTTTCTACTTGTATAAATTAATGCAAGGATATCTCCTTCAGCTATTGTTTTATCATCAGATTTGTGCTCTTCATAAACTAAATAAAATTTATCTCCTCTTCTTAAATCTCTATTAAAATCTAAATCATAAACTAGCACTTTTGCCATATTCATAACTGTTTTTTCACTAACTCCAGCTTTTAATGCATCTTTAAACAAAGAATCAGTAATACTTATCTGGACTTTTTTCCATAAAGTATTTGCTTTTTTAGTATCTAATTTAGCATTAAATTTATTATTAATATAATTTATGTTTAATTCATTAAGAGCATCAATTTTATAATTTAAGCCTAAAAGTTTTTTATTCTTAATTACAAAAGTCAAAGTCTGCCCTAAGCTCAAATTATCCAAAATATTTTTATATGGGATATCGTTAAGCATATTTGCCAAGCTAGTTTCTGATAGCTTTAATTTTTTAAAATATGTGGAAAGAGTATCTTTTTCCTTTACTATAAAAGTTTTAGCTACTTTTTTAGGTTTTTCTTTAGGTTTTATTTGCTTTGGTTGGCTTTGGTTTTTGACTATTTTTATACTTTTTTCTTCATTAGCTTTATTGTTTAAAATATCGCTTAATATTTTATTATTAGTTGTTTTTTTGCTTTTGCTTGCTTCTACTTCTTCAGTTTTTACATTAGTAGATAAGTCTTTGGTTTTATCTTCTCCATTTATAAGTAAGAGAAATAATAAAATAAGTAATATTGATGCTAATATGAAAAATTTCAGGATATTTTTTTTTATATATTCAAACATAGTTTTTAATTAAATTTTTAAAATGATTTCTTTTGTGATTTGACGGTATAGTTTATCATTTTCAATAACATTTGACAAACTATCTATATTAACTTCTTTAATATTTTCTAAAGTTTTTTCTATTATTTTTGCTATATCTAAAAAAGCTATTTCATTATTTAAAAAAGCATCAACTGCAATTTCATTAGCTGCATTTAGGGCTATAATTGCATAATTTCCTTTTTCTAATGCTTGGTACGCTAATTTTAAGCAACGAAATTTTTTTAAATTAGGTTTAAAAAACTCTAGTGGGCTAACAGATGTTAAGTCAATTGCATCTACTCCTGATTTAAGTCTATTAGGATAAGCCAATCCATAAGATATGGCGGTCCTCATATCAGGTATGCCCACTTGTGATATGGTAGAGCCATCTTTAAAATAAACAGATGAGTGGACTATACTTTGCGGGTGAATAATAACATCAATCTTATTACTTGGCATATTAAATAAATAATGTGCTTCAATTACTTCTAAACCTTTATTTATCATAGTTGCAGAATCAACTGATATTTTTTTACCCATGCTCCAGTTAGGGTGTTTTATAGCTTCTTTAGGGGTTACATTTTTTAGACTATTTAACGCTGTTTTTAAAAAGGGTCCTCCAGATGCAGTAAGTTCAATTTTTTCAACATCTTGAATCTTACCTGAAGCTAAACTTTGAAATATTGCAGAATGTTCGCTATCTATTGGTATTAATTCAGCATTATTTTTTTTAACCTCTTTAATAAAGATCTCTCCTGCTAATACTAAAGATTCTTTATTAGCAAGTAAGACTCTTTTACCTGCTTTGATTGCACTTAATGCAGATTGCATCCCAACACTGCCAACTATGCTTGCCATTACATAGTCAACTTCATTATCAGCTGCTATTTTGTCTAAAGACTCTAACCCTGACAATACAATGGTATCAGATTTTAATTCTAACTTATCTTGTAATTTTTGAGCTGCTTTTACATCACTCATTACCGCATAAACAGGCTTGTAAATAAGGCAAAACTCAAATATTTTTTTATAATTTTTATTTGCTCCAATAGCGTAAACTTTATACTTATCAGGATGTAAAGATATTACTTTAAGAGTGTTTTGACCTATAGAGCCTGTCGCTCCTAAAATAACAATATTTTTCATAATAAATTTTCAATAAATAAACATCCTATTAAAAATACTGGTGATGCAGAAGTAAGGCTATCAATCCTATCTAAAATACCGCCATGTCCTGGCAATATACTACCACTATCTTTCATATTAGTAGCTCTTTTAAAAATGCTTTCAAACAAATCTCCTACAACAGATGTTATAACAACTAAAAAAGTAAGCACAATATATAAAAACCACTTGTCATAACTTATATTATTACTATAAAGAGCTAAGATGCTTATTACTATGCTTATTGCTATAGCACCAATAACCCCCTCTACAGTCTTACCTGGACTTACTTTTTTTAATAACTTTCTTTTACCAAAATTTTTACCTACAAAATAAGCACCAGTGTCAGCCCCCCAAATTAAAAATAGCAAAAATAATAACCAGCCTGCTCCTAACAATTCACGGATTAAGATAAAAGAAAGCCATGTAGGGACAATGACCAATATCCCATTTAAGCCTCGTAATAATTGGTTTTTATACCAAAATGATTGTAGTTTTGGATATTTTAATATCCATATTAAATTTATTAACCACCAAAAAATAATTAAAAATAAAAAATTTATTTGATAGTTAATATCTAACTTAAAACTAAGTGCCATTAAAATAAAAATTATCAACACATAAAATGATTTATTTTTATTTGATTTAATTTTTACAAAAGAAGTCCATTCCCAAGCAGCAATTAAAACTATTATTGCAATTAGCAAAGAAAAATAAGGACGGTTTAAATTGTACATAGCAAACACAAATAATGGTGCTAAGAATAATGCTGTTACAACCCTATTTATTAACATGTTACCTTTTACCAAACCTTCTATCACGATTTTGATATTCTACTATAGCCTTATTTAGCTCTTCTGCATCAAAATCAGGCCATAACACTGGAGTGAAATAAAGTTCACTATAAGCAATATCCCAGAGCATAAAATTACTTATACGAAACTCGTTACTTGTGCGAATCAGTAAGTCAACTTCTGGATAACCGCTTAAGCTTGTATTTTTAGAAAACAGCTCTTCATTAATATCATTAATTTTAATATCGCCTTTTTCTATCTTAGTAGATATTTTCTTGCAAGTTTCAACTATATCCCACCTACCACCATAATTTGCAGCAATATTTAAAGTAAGCCCATTGTTTTTTTTTAATTTATCTTCAACATCTTTAATTAGTTTTTGCAATTTATTTCCAAAAAAAGAAATATCACCAACAATGTTAAGGCGAACATTATTTTCATTTAACTTTGTAATTTCTCTTTTTAAAGCTGATTCAAATAGTTTAGTGAGAAGTTTGATTTCTTCTTTAGGGCGGTTTTTATTTTCAGAACTAAAAGCAAATAAAGTTAGCACCTCAATTTTTAAAGTTATACATTCTTTAACAACTTTTCTAACTGCCTTTAATCCTTGTTGATGACCACTAAAACGAGGCAGTAACTTATTTTTTGCCCAACGACCATTTCCGTCCATTATTATGGCTATGTGTTTTGGTATCATCATCTGTGCAAATTATACGGTAAAATTAATACTATGAGCTTAACAAAACGCATAATCCCTTGTTTAGATGTTGATAATGGTAGAGTTGTCAAAGGTACTAAATTTGTTGATATAAAAGATGCTGGAGACCCAGTTGATATAGCTAAGAGATATGACTTAGAAGGTGCTGATGAAATAACCTTTTTAGATATTACTGCAAGTCACGAAGGCAGAGATACATTAGTCCATATGGTAGAAAAAGTGGCAGATGAAGTTTTTATTCCTTTAACAGTTGGTGGCGGTATTAGAAAATTAGAAGATGTAAGAACTATGCTAAATGCCGGCGCTGATAAAGTAGCAATTAATTCAGCAGCTATTAAAAACCCTTACTTAGTTAAAGAAGTGTGTTCTCATTTTGGCTCTCAGTGTATTGTGATAGCTATAGATGCCAAACAAGTAACTAAAAACCCTAACAAATGGGAAATATTTACCCATGGCGGTAGAAATAAAACTGGAATTGATGCTGTTTTATGGGCAAAAAAGATGGCTGATTATGGTGCTGGTGAGATTTTACTTACCTCTATGGATAGAGATGGCACTAAAAAAGGTTTTGATTTAGAGCTTACAAAAACTATAAGTAACTCTGTCAATATACCAATTATAGCTTCTGGCGGAGTTGGTAATTTAGAACATTTAGTAGAAGGTATTAAAATAGGAAAAGCTGACGCAGTGCTGGCAGCAAGTATTTTTCATTTTGGAATCTATACTATAAAACAAGCTAAAAGATATATGCAAAAACAACATATAGAAATGCGATTATAAAAAATGGATTTACTAGTTTATTTTTCTTTACTATGGTAAATAAATTTTATTATAAAAACACCTATCATTGATAAAAGTATTAAACTTATAAATTGAAACATTTCAACATTAACATTGTTAAAATCAAATTGAAGTGGCTTACTAATAAATAATAGTATCCCAAAAGAGAGAGACATACCAAAAAAAATAATCACCATAATAGTCCTTGGCACATTATTTTGCCTTGATAATGAAGTAGCTACAGTAAACCACATTGCTGTTGTAATATAGTATACAGTCATTTTAGCTAAATACTTTATCTTGTTCTGCAAATTGTCTTTTATATTTGCTTACTATTGGGTGATAAGTACCAAAAGTATTTTTTTCATAAATATCAATCTTACGAGCTGAAGAGTTAAGTTCATGTTTTGATATATAACAGAAGTTGCCATTATCAAAAATCTTAAAATGCAATTCATCATTGTCAATGTCATTACGGGTATTGTTTTTATTATATTTAATAGAAACTTGTTTAGGGTATTCTTTTAATAATCTATTAATAGCCAAGTTTTCTTTAAAGTTAAATTTAATATTAACCTTAAACTTGCTATTCGTTTTGATTTTCTCTTCTAACTTAGCAATTATTTTTTCATTATCATAAGCTGAATTAAATTTTTCACTATTATTACCATCATCAAAAATTTCTATTTTTTCATTTGATTTTTCAATACCTTTAGCAAATATCTTATTGTTTAATTCATCATTATTGCTGATGGTCTTTGCTTCATTATAATTAGTCTGATAAAAAAGCCATATAGCTAAACTAATAGACCAAATAATAATAAAACCAGTTAAAATATCCATTTCTGTTCCCCTCCATTTAGTTAGCGATAGTAATCATACTGGTAAAACAACTAAACTAAATTAAAAACTAATTTTTTATGTTACATAGTGCAAAAAAAATTGTCAAAATAATTTTAACCAATTAACTTACCAGAAGAAAAAATAGGTAAATATAGTGCTATAACTAATACTCCTATTATCCCTCCTACAATTAAAATCATCACTGGCTCTATAATTTTAGAAAAGTTTGCAACTATAGTATCAAACTCGTCTTCATAATATCTAGCTACTGAAAAAAGCATATTATCTAAATCACCACTTTCTTCACCAACAGCTAATAATTGAGAGAAGTTTTTATCAAAAACTTTTTCAGAGCTAAACATTGTTGATAATGCTCTGCCCGTTAACACCCCTTGTTTAATATTAGCAATTGCTTTTTTAAAAATTATATTGTTTGATACATTCATAGTTATTTCTAGGATTTTAATTATGCCTATACCTGCAGCCGTAAGGTTTGCCATCAATAAAGCTAATTTAGCCATAATAGATAAATTATATATACCACCAAAAATTGGTATTTTTAAAACCAAAGAATCACTCATAGTTTTAAAAGATTCATTTTTATTTAAAACTTTAAATATTAGAAAAATTAAAATAAAAGTTAAAAGTATAAATAAAAGATTAGCTGGATTTGAAAAAAAGTGCCCTACTAAAATCATAGTTTTTGTCATTTCTGGCAAATCTACTTTCATATTTTTATACATCATCTCAAAAGTAGGAACAACATAGGCTAACATAAAAACAGCTACTATGAAAGTTACACTTATTAGCATAGCTGGATATAAAAGAGCACTTTTAATTCCTGATTTGATTTTCTGTTTTTTTTCTAACGACTCTGATAATTTTTTTAAAAACTCATCTAAGGAGCCTGTTAACTCTCCAGCCTTAACCATATTTAAATAATAGCCATCAAAAACATTAGGATATTTTAAGATAGCCTCACTTAAAGGTAGCCCTCCATCTAAATCTTTTAATATTCCATTACTAATTGTTTTAAGATTTTTATCGTCTATTTGACTATCCACTAATTTCAAAGAATCAAGTAAAGGGATACCTGAACTTATCATTGTGGATAGTTTTTTAGTAAAAAATAAAATATTTCTATCAGAAACTTTATTAAAAATCACCCATTTATTATTGTAGGTTTCTATAGTAATTTTTTTTACAATTATATGCTGTGCTTTTAACTCTTTTATAACTGTAGTTTTATCATCACTAATAAGAGTGCCTGTAATTTTTTTACCAAATTTTTTACCTAGATATTTATATATTGCCATAATTAGCCATCAATGTTCTTTGGTATTCTTCAACACATAAAATACCTTGCTTTATTAAGTTCCTGCCTTGTTCATGCATGCTTTTAAAACCATTTTCCTTAGATATAGACAAAATCTCTGCCTCGCTTTTGTCGGTGATAATTGCATTTTCTATTTGAGAATTAATGGCTAGCATTTCATATATTCCTTGTCTACCTCTAAAGCCGGTATTCCTGCATTTTGGACAGCCTTTACTTTTTTTAGTAATTACAGTTTCACTTTCTTCATTTGAAAAGCCAAATGATAATAATAAGTCTTTTCCAATATTTTCATCTTCTTTAATACATATTGGACAATTTTTTCTTATTAGCCTTTGAGCGATTATAAGTGATATGGCTGATGTAATCATAAATTTAGCTATGCCCATATTTAAAAGCCGCATAATTGTACTAATTGCATCATTAGTATGAAGAGTGCTAAATACCAAATGACCAGTAAAAGCTGCTTTTAAAGCCACATCTACTGTTTCTTTATCACGAATTTCTCCTACTAAAATAACTTCTGGGTCTTGGCGTAAAAAAGAACGCAAAACATCAGCAAACCCAAGCCCAATATTTTCATTAACTTGAACTTGCCCTACCCCTTCCAAGTAGTGTTCAATAGGGTCTTCTACAGTTAAAATATTAATATTTTCTCTATTGATATATCTTAATGCTGCATATAGTGTGGTAGATTTGCCTGAACCTGTCGGTCCTGTTACTAATACCATACCTTGCGGCGATTCAATTGCTTTTATAAAGTTAATTTTTTCCTCTTTATTAAGACCAATTTCATCTATTGAAAAACTAGTTGCTTTGGAAATTAATCTTAATACTATTCTTTCACCATATTTTGAAGGTAGGACTGAAAGCCTTACATCAACCTCATTATTGTCATCATCTAAAAATATCAACCCTCCATCTTGGGGTAGTCTATGCTCGGATATATCACAATTTGCCAATAGTTTAAGTCTAGTAATAATAGCGTTAAAATTTTGGTTAACAAAGGAGTAGTAAGAATATTGGGTGTATAAAAGACCATCAATTCTAAACCTTATTCTTGATGTGATTTTATATGGCTCTATATGTATATCACTTGCATTTAAGCTATACGCTTTTTTTAATAAATCATCAACAAATAATATTACTGGATTATTTACTAAATTCTCCTCTGATATTTCCTCTTTTGATTTAAACCTCTCAGCATTTCTCTCCCTAAGTTGCTCCATTTGTAGGAGTTTTTTAATCCTTTCCTTTTCATTTAAGCTTTCATTTTTAAAATTAAGATTTTTTTTACTAAAAACATATTCAAAAGAGCTTAGGTTAGTCAAATAAAATTCAACTTTAATACCAACAATTGTTTCAATCTTTTGCTTAATAATAATTTTAGATGGGTCAATAATGGCTACTTTAAGTGTATCAGTTATTTTTTTATCAACAATATTAGAGCTTATAGCAAAAGGTATTATTTGGTTTTCAATAATAAATCTTTTTTCAAGAGTCTTAAAAGCTTTTTCTTCAATAACTGAAGAGTTTAAAATAACATGTTGTAATGCATAGTATTTTGCCAAAACCTCAAGTATCTCTTTTTCAGAACAATAGCCATTATTAACTATATTATGAATATAGCCGTTATGAGTATTATTTTCTTTGGCAGTAATCTTGTCTAACTGCTCTTTAGTAATAAGATTATTTAATAATAAAAGCTCAGTTAATTTTTTAGATACATCAAGGCTTATTTCATACATAATTATAAAATCTTAGGTGAAATAAACACTAATAATTCACTTTGGTTATCTTCAGTTTTCTTTTGCTTAAATAAATTTCCTAAGATAGGAATGTCTCCAAACAAAGGTGTCTTGCTACTTACATTAGATTGTTTTGATAAAAACAGTCCGCCTATTGAAGCTATCTTATTATTCTCAACTAATAAAGATGTATTTATTTGCATCTTATCAATAGTAACACCGTCAGGTTTTAATTCATCGTTTGTTACTGAAATATCCATCAACACAAAGCCATCAGGGGATATCTTAGGTGTTATTTTTACTTGCAGGTTGGCATCTTTATATTCAATATTTTTATGTATAACTCCATCACTTGTAGTTGTAGTTGTTGTTATTTGAAATTGAGTGCCTTGGATAAATGTTGCAGCTTTATTGTTTTTTGCTAATACTTTTGGATTAGATAAAGTTCTTGATATTTCTTTTCTTTCTAAAGCATCAAGTGCAATTTTTAATTGACCTAAACCAATATTTTCAATAACTGAAATGCTTACATTATTACCTAACCCTAAATTTGATTTAAATTTATTATTTTCATTAGAAACTGTCCCATCTTCAGATATTTGCCTAACATTATTACTTAGTAGGCTTAATTGTGAGCCTAATTGAAAATCAAAATCATTACCAACAGCGACTATGATAACTTCAATTAAAACTTGCTTGTCTTTTACATCTAAAGTCTTAATAAGCTTATCTGCAATGTCAAGCTGGGACTTACTACCTCTTATAAGTAAAGAATTAGAAAACTGATCTATAGCAATAATTGGTTGGTTTTCTGTCATATACTCGGCAGCAAACATTGTTTTAATTTGACTAGACAATTGTTTAATATCTGCATAAAAAACATTGAATTTATCAAATTGGATAGCTTCATTTAAGGTTTTTTTAGTATTTTCTATCTTTTGGACTTTGATACGGTTATTTATCTTTTCTAAAAGTTGATTTTGCTCATATTGTAAAAGTTTACTAAAGCTTTGTTGGGTATGAATAGATATTATTTTATTTGAATTAGGGTCTAATACTAAATTGTTATTATTAAGTATAGTTTTGAAAGCATCAATCCAAGGAATGTTTTTAAATGATATAGATATTTTTTTATCGCTAACACTATCATCAAAAGTAACATCTTTATTTTGTAATCTTAATAGTGACCTTAAAGTTTGTTTGATATCAACCTTATTAAATTCCAAAGAAATTTCATCTTTAAAATTTAAAATATCTAATTTTACATTTTGTTTTAATAGCTGGCTTTTATGGATTTGCTCTCTTTTAACCGCATTTTTAAGGTTATTAGCTTTAGTAATATTATCAATGGCTCTTTGAGTTTGCCATCTCTTAGCTAAATCTTTATCTATTTGAATATCTCTATTTTTAACATCTTGTATTAAGTTTTTTTCAACTTCTTGATTATGACAAGAAATTAACAATATAGCCCCCATAATCTTAATTAATATAATTTTCTTCATTTAAACTCTCATCAAAATCCTATTAAAATTTCTTTACCTTTGTCTAAAACTGTTACTTTATTATTAGCTATTTTTTTCACTACTACATTTGGTTTTATATAATCATTTTCTAACACTATTCTTTGTTCACTATTTAAATTATTTTTGATAGCTAAAATAGCAATACTTTTATTTGTTTTATGATTTGTAGCTATGCCTATTACTACTAAGTCACTTAATTTTGAAGCAGTTAGTTTTACATAATTATTTTTATTTTTTACATTTATAGGTTTTTCTTTGTTAATTTTAGCTTTGTTTTTAGTTACGCTTTTTGATATATCTTTAAAAATGTTTTTAACATTTTCTACCTTTTCATAAGAAAATAAATTACTATTAATTAATAGTAGTAATAAAGTTATAGTTATAAATTTTTTCATATATGCTCTT
>CAZDRI010000005.1:0-14260 GCA_964508055.1 uncultured Thiotrichales bacterium | reverse complement strand
CAACAATAGTAACGGATTGAATAATAAGATGTTGTAATTCCATAGAATTTCTTCGTGTAACGAATAAAACCCCACTAAACTAAAAAATAACCCTAACAACCCTGCGAAAATGAAATAGGTAATTTGTATGCCTTTTTTGTTTATTAAAATCAAAATTTCCATATCTATTAATAATTGACCATTTTTATCTTTACTGATTTTTTCATAAATAGTTTTATACAGAGTTTTTAATTTTGAAAGTTGTTTTCTAAAACTCCAATACTGATAATAATTTCCTGATAATTGCGATTTAATTATTTTTTCACTGTAATTATATTTTAATTTATTAGTTTTTTTATCCGTAATTTTCTCTCCTGTATATATGTTTTTTAAATTATTATCTTCTGCTAATTTTATGATATACAGCTGTATTGACTGCAAATTTTTTGCTAAGTTTGCATTACTATTAGTTAGTATTTTTTCAATATTTTGCTTCTTTTTTACAGATAGTTTATTGTTAAAATCTATATTCATTAATTTTTTCTTATTATTGATAAGTTCAACAGCCTTTCTATTATTTTCTATAATTTTTGGTTGAACCCAAACATTAATAGCTACATACCAGAATATTAAAACTATAATGATTTGGACTGCAAATATTATTATTTTCAGATAGTCTTTCATTTATTAATGTTTTTTAATACGATAAGAACATCAAAGTTTGTTAAGCTCATACTTTGGTCTGTCACAACACTCAATTTGCCTAATATTACTTTCTCTACATACGGTTGTTTGCGTAGAGCTAACAACAAATACTCAATAGATTTGTTATTTATAACGCTGGCTTTAATACTAATGTTGTTTTTATTGCTATCATAAAATATTGACTCTATAGCCATATTATCTGGAACTAAGGAATTAAAACTCATAACAAATTTTTGATAAGTTGCCTCGCTATTTTTAATTTCTCTAATTTGCGCTTGTCTATTTTCGCTTATTTTTATACTTAAATTTGTATTTAATTGAGCATCTTGCTTTAATGATAATTGCTGTTTGATTTTGTCAAAATTTTCTAATCTAATGTCATTAAATAAAACTTTTGGAGCCAAAAGCGCTATATGAATGCCAGATATAAGAATTAAAATAAAAAGCACTATTTTAAAAATTAACTGACTTGCATCAATATATAAATTTTTTTTTAGCTTATTTAAATAAGTTATAAAATTTAAATTATTTAATTCATTTCTCTCAAATATTGAAAATCCATAAAAAGCTCCCCCTAAAACAGCAGCTAATCCATTTTTGTTTTTTATACCTGCTACACTTTTTTTTATTTCATTGCTAAACTCTTCTTTAGGCATATATTTTATTTTTTTACTATACCCTTCTGAGGCTTTAATAATTGCAATTGAATACTTTTGAGCTTTAATACTAGAATAAAAATAAACATCATTCTTAATAGAAGTTTGGTTTTTATTGATGTTTTTTTCTAATGAATTTATAAGTGCATTATTTTGAGTTAAAAGCCTATCAAATACACCTTCAAGCAAGTACATATCAATATCTTTCCCCATTTTTAGGTTTTCTAATAAGTTTTTATCATCTTTATTTATATCTAATGCTTGGACAAAATGTGAATTTTCAAAAATACTGTGAACAGATAATTTATCAATCTCAAGGTCTAAAAAATGCCAGGTTTTTGTTTTTGGCGCATGTTGTCTTAAATATTCCCATATTAAAAAATGACTATCAGTAATTAGAAGAGGGATTAGAGATAACTGTTGACAGATATTTTTATATGTGTCAATAATATTTTTATCCACAACCGATAAGACAACATACATAGTATTATCTAATTTATTATCAAAAATTTTATAATAAGCTAATTTATGTTCTTCTGCGTCAGCGACTAATTCTGGGCAAAACTCCTTCCAAAAAGAAACTTCGTCTATATCAATACTATATTTAATTTCGTGGTTACTCATATGGGGCATTTCAAATGAATAAAGTTTAAATATAGAACTTGGTAGGGACATTACACAATAGCTTTCTTTTAAAAATGGGTTACGACTAACTATCTGATTAAGTGCTGCAGAATAAGTATCAAAATTATTTATATTAGGCTTTTTAGCTATGTCCCACTCTACATAATCTATAAGACTTATTGTTTTAGCAAGGCTCCTTTTAGCAACATACACTCCTTGTTGCTCAAAAGCTATGCTTAGTAATGCTTGCCTTTTAAATTTAGATAAAAATTTTATTTTCATTACCATAAAAAGGCTAAATTTTGCTTAACCCTTTCAAAATTTTAATCTCTACTTATTATTTAATAGTAATAGTCCTAGACATCTGAACTGTATTTTCACTATTTATATAGCCGTGAATAGTAATAGTAGCATCGCCAGAAGTTTCAGCATCAAGTAAAATTATTCCTTTACAATTATTGCTACATAGTGAAGTAGAAACCCTAATAGTATCTGTGGCTTCTGAGTTATAAGGATTACCTACCTGACTTTCAAGTTCATTTTTAATTGCAATTAAAATAGCTTCATCATTAGAATTAGATGTAATATTATTAAGACCTCCGCTTGTATCTAATCCTGAAGATATAAGCTGACCTACAGTTAAGGTGTATTGCACTACACTTTGATAGTTTGCAGTAGCAACTTTTTCTTGAGATGTTGTGGTATAGTTTTGATAACTTATAGTTGCAACAGCAGATAATATTCCAATAATAGCTACAACTACTAGTAATTCTAACAAACTAAATCCTCGTTGCTTTATCATAGTGTTATGGTGTTAATACTTTAAAATAGCCAAAAATAAATAAAGATAACAAATTTTATCATATTTGCCAATTAATCTTTCCTTTATTGATTAGACTTTCAATAGATTTTGCCATAGTAATCATTCCATATTCTCCTCCTGTTTGTAAAACCGACTCTATTTGTTGGGTTTTATTTTCCCTTATTAAATTCCTGATTGCAGGGGTACATAGCATAAGTTCTATGCTTGGAATCCTAGATTTATTATCAATAGTTTTATGTAATTGTTGGGTTATTGTCATCTGTAAAGATTGTGATAATTGTATTTTTGCTTGCTCTTGTTGCTCTTTTGGGAATACATCTATAATACGGTTAATAGTTGATGCTGCTCCATTAGTATGTAGAGTTGCAAAAACCAAATGTCCTGTCTCTGCTGCTGTTAATGCAAGAGAAATAGTTTCATAATCTCGCATTTCTCCTAATAATATTATATCTGGGTCTTGTCTTAATGCACCTCTAAGAGCAATTGCAAATGAGGTGCAATCTTTTCCTATCTCCCTTTGGTTTACAATACAATTTTTATTTTTATGTACATATTCAATAGGGTCTTCTATTGTTAGGATATGTGCTTTGCGACTACTATTTATTAAATCAATAATTGTTGTTAATGTAGTTGACTTGCCCGACCCAGTCTCACCGGTTATTAATACTAGACCACTTTTAAAATAAATCGCCTTTTCTATAACATCAGGCAAATTAAGTTCAGCTAAAGACATAACTTCAGAATTGATAAGCCTAAACACCAACGCAATTTCGCCCATTGCCTGCATAATATTTACTCTAAACCTTAAGTTTTCTATTTTTAGAGCAAAGTCTAAATTATGATAAATCATAAACTTCTCTAAAAATTCTGGGGCTAGTTTTTTTTCTAAAAAACTAATTATTTCTTCTTTGGCTATAACATCATTATCAATAATTTCTATATCACCATTTACTCTTACTGCTACTGGTTTATTGCTGCATATATGAATGTCTGATAAATTGTAATCACAACAATATGATAATAATTTTGTTTGTAACATACTCTGATTTATAATTAAATTAAAAATTATGCCACAAAAAACTAAAAATAACGGCTTTTCATTATTTGAAACTTTAATAGCTCTTGCTATTATTACTATTATTTATATGATGGTGCTTTTTGGTGGTAATAGCACTGTTGCAGCAGTAAAAACAGCTACTCATTCAGTAATGCAAGCCATGTATTTAGCTAGAGTTCACGCTATTCAAAATAATGTAAAAGTTGTGTTTTGTATAAAAGATGGAGATGATTGCGGTAGTGCAACTAATGATTGGACAAAAAATTGGCTTATTTTCGCTGATGTTAATTCTAATAAAAATTATGATATTAATGAAGAGATATTGTTAGACGAAACTATTGAAACTGAAAATGTATCAATTACTTTTGGAACAAATGTAACTAATATTATTTTTAAGCCTAGTGGTAATATAGTAGGAGCTATTAATAATACTTTTGATATTTGTATGCAACCAAATCAAGGCGTTGGTAGAGGCGTTACTTTTTATAGAGATGGCAGATTTTATATTAACCAAGATGGATATGATTGTAACTGATAAACAGCAAGGTTTTACTTTTATGGAGATTATAGTAGCAGTGCTATTATTTTCTATTACAGTGATAGGAGTTTTAGAAGTTATGAGTTTTAATGAAATTCATTTCAGCAAAAATAATAATTTACATAAAGCTACAATGCTACTTAAGAATATAAAAAATAGTATGTACACTAAAGATGGTAAGGCTTTTTTATCAGGGTTTTATAATACAAATACTAACAATACTAATATTTCTGTATGTGATGGTAGCACAACTTGCACTATAAGTAATATTGTAGCAAATGATTTTGCTAACTTTAATGAAGTAATAAATAATAATTTTACTAATGCAAGTCTTACAATAAGTTGTAATGATAGCAATATCCTTGATAATATAACCTGCTCCATAGGCTCAATACATATTATCACTTTGGTGTGGCAAGATGTTGATGCTAAACAAAACAATATCTCACTGGAGATAGCATATTGAAACAATATGGCTTTACTATTATTGAATTATTGACAAGCCTATTATTAGCTAGCTTAATATCTATAGTAGTGTATGAAATAATAACAATAGCACAAAAAAGATATGAAATAGCACAAGCTGTTGCTGAATTAAACCAAAAAGAAATACTAATAAGAGATATTTTAGAAAAAACTATTGATAAAGCAGGTGTTGATAATGCTAAAAAGCTTGATGAATATCCTATAGCTACTGATTTTTCAGGTGACATTGCAACTAACGGGATTATTGATATTAATGACGAAGTATTAGTAATTGCTTATAACTCTGAACATTCAATTCGTTGTGATGGTAAAGATATAGAAGTAAATGCAAGTGTTTCTCAAGGTTGGGATGTTAGGCTTAAGTATGCTGATATTTTTTATATTGCTAATGATACTACTGTTAATAACATACCGAGTCTTTATTGTAGAGATCCGAATAACAGTGGCACTTATAGAGGAAGTTTAATATCAGCTTATGTTAATGCTATGGATATAAGATATACAACTATTAAAGCAGATGGTAATGTAATCACTGTCCCGTTAAGTGATTTGTTAGCCATAAATTCTGCTAATAAAAAAGAAATATGGAATATATTTAGAGTGGAGATTAATATTGTAATTGCCACTGATTCTGACGATTATCAAGATACTCCTAATTATGTCTTTAATTCATTTAGTAAGACTTTAAGTTATCCTTCAGATGGGCGTTACCGTAGGTTATTAAGTTTTGTTTTTGCTCCTAAAGGAGTATTTAATGAAAATGGGTAGAGAAAAAGGTGCTGTTTTATTTGCAGTATTAATAGCAATAGTAGTAACCACTTTAATTGCAACTAATTTTCATCAGCTACTATCCACACAGCATAAAATAAGTATTAATAACCATATAAATTCTGCCGCAAAAAGCGCTTGTACCTCTAGTTTACATAATGCAAGAGTTTGGTTAAATGATAATGCCCCAGTTACAGCTACAATAAATGGTGAGTATGGAGTATGGGAAAGTAATGGAGCGCTTAAAGGTGTATCTCATAGCTCTAATGAATGGTGGAATGCTGCAACTAATAGCTTTTTTAAGGCTAATTTTAATAATATTGAAATTAGAACAGGAATTGAGGAAAAAAGTAGTTCAACCCAAACTATTGAATATACAGTTACTAGTCGTTGTGTTGATAATCAAGGACACACTATGTCCATCCAACAAGCTGAGGTAAAACTTTCCCTCCCTGCAACAAATACTGTGCTACCAAAAATGTTAATCGTGCCTTTAGACCTTTAGTAGTTATTTAAGTGAAAACTTAAAATTGCAGACTTTAAACTAACAAATATTTTCTCTACTAGCTAAGAACTCAATATCTGGAAATCTTTTAATTGTTAATTCTAAATTAGCATTGCTAGGTGCAAGATAGGTGAGCATGCCTGAGCCATCTATAGCAAGATTTTGACTAAATTTACTTTTTAAATTATCAATATCTTTATCATTACCTTTTACCCAGCGAGCTTTTGCTATACTGATATTTTCAAAGATGCAATCTACTCCATATTCGTGTTGTAATCTATGAGCTACAACATCAAATTGCAAAACACCTATTGCTCCCAATATTTGGTCAGAATTATTAATTGGCCGAAAAGTTTGAGTTGCACCTTCTTGAGATAATTCATCAAGGCCTTTTTGTAAAGCCTTAGCTTTTAAAGGATTTTTAAGTTGCGCTCTTCTAAATAATTCTGGTGCAAAATTAGGTATCCCCTTAAAATGAAGTTTTTCTCCTTGAGTGAAAGAATCTCCAATTTGGATTCCGCCGTGGTTATGAATGCCTATTATATCTCCAGAATATGCTTTGTCAGTAGCTTGTCTTTGCTTTGACAAAAATGTGATTGCATTAGTTATTTTTATTTCTTTATTTGTTCTAACTTGTAAGACTTTTACTCCGCTTTGATAATTGCCACTTACAATTCGCATAAAGGCAATCCTATCATGATGCTTAGGGTCCATATTAGCTTGTATTTTAAAAATAAAGCCTGTTAGTTTTTGCTCATTAGCTGCAATATCTCTAATATCAGCTTGTCTTTGTTGTGGACTGGGTGCGTATTTTACAAAATCATTTAGCAAATTTTCAATCCCAAAATTATTAATTGCTGAACCAAAAAACACTGGGGTGATTTTGCCTTTTAAGAAATCATCTAAATTAAAATTCTCAGTTATTTCCGACATTAGCTCAACTTCTTCAATTAATTGATTAACAACATCTTTACCTAAGATAGTAATAAGTTCAGGGTTGTTTATATCATCAATAATAGTATTTTGACTTATTTTGTTATTTTTTCCTGTATCAAATAAATAAACTTTATTTTCAATTAAATGCACCACTCCTTTGAAACTTTTACCAGAGCCAATAGGCCAAGTTATAGGAACACACCCAATATTTAATATTTTCTCAATCTCATCTAATAGGTCAATACCTTCCCTGCCTTCTCTGTCTAATTTATTGATAAATGTCATAATTGGAGTGTTTCTTAACCGACAAACTCCCATTAATTTTATTGTTCTTGCTTCAACACCTTTTGCAGAATCAATAACCATTAATGCTGAATCAACAGCAGTTAGAGTTCTATAGGTATCCTCTGAAAAGTCTTCATGACCCGGAGTATCTAATAGATTTATAGTTGTATTATTGTAATTAAACTGCATAACTGAGGAAGTTACAGATATACCCCTTTGTTTTTCCATTTCCATCCAGTCAGAAGTAGCATGATGACTTGATTTGCGTGATTTAATAGAGCCTGCAGTATTAATTACTCCGCTATATAGCAATAATTTTTCGGTAATAGTTGTCTTACCGGCATCAGGATGGGAGATGATAGCAAAAGTTCTTCTTTGGCTTATTTCTTTATCTAATGACATCTTTTATTTAGTTTAGATAACTTATACTTTTGGTAAAGTTACGCCTTGTTGACCTTGATATTTGCCAGATTTGTCTTTATATGATAATTCGCATATTTCATCTGATTCAAAAAATAGCATTTGAGCCACACCTTCATTAGCATAAATTTTAGCAGGAAGAGGGGTGGTATTAGAAAACTCTAAAGTTACATGTCCTTCCCATTCTGGTTCTAATGGGGTTACATTCACAATTATTCCACATCTTGCATAAGTAGATTTTCCCAAACAAATAACCAAAGTTGAACGAGGTATCTTGAAGCGTTCAACAGTTCTGGCAAGGGCAAATGAATTAGGGGGGATTATACAAACATCAGACTTTATTGACACAAAAGACTCATTATCAAAGTTTTTAGGATCAACAATACTATTATTTATATTAGTAAATATTTTAAATTCATCAGAACATCTGACATCATAGCCATAGCTTGAAGTTCCATAAGAAATAATCTTATTAGTATTATTTACTCTAACTTGTTTAGACTCAAATGGGCTAATCATAGAGTTTTCTACAGCCATTTTTTTTATCCACTTATCTGATTTAATGCTCATTTTTATCTAATTTTAAGGCTAGAAAGTCCAATTAATATTAACATCAAAGTTATCATCCAAAATCTTACTATTATTTTAGGTTCAGCCCAGCCTTTTTTTTCAAAATGATGATGTAAAGGAGCCATTAAAAATATGCGTTTTTTACGGATTTTATATGAGCCAATTTGTAAAATTACCGATATAGTTTCAGCAACGAACACGCCACCTATTACAAATAATAAAAACTCTTGACGAATTATTATAGCAATAACTGCTAACACTGCCCCAAGTGTAAGTGAACCTATATCTCCCATAAAAATTTGTGCTGGATAAGTATTAAACCATAAAAATCCAATACCGGCACCAATTAATGCTCCGCAGACAACAATTAATTCACCAGCACCAAAAATAAACGGCAAGTTAAGATAACTAGAAAAATAACTATGCCCTGTAGCATAAGCAAAAATAGCTAAAGTAGCAGCTATTAAAATAATAGGCATTATAGCTAAACCATCTAAGCCATCAGTCAAGTTAACAGCATTACTAGAGCCAACTATTACAAAATAAGACAAAACAACAAAACCGAAACCTAAAGGAATTACAACTTCTTTGAAAAAGGGTATTATAAGTTCTGTTTCATTTGGCAGCAGTGCTTCTTTATATAGCCATATAGAAATTAATACTGCTACTATAGATTGCAAAGAATACTTTTGTAATTTATTTAATCCATTAGAGTTTTGTTTTTTGATTTTTAAAAAATCATCAATAAAACCAATTGTCCCAAAAGCTAATGTGGTGATAACAACAACCCATAAGTAATGATGATGCCAATTACCCCATACTAAAATACTCATTAAAAATGAGGATATTATTAGTATTCCACCCATAGTTGGGGTGCCTTGCTTTTTATAATGACTTTTAGGTCCATCTTTTCTAATGGTTTGATGTATTTGAAAGTTTGTTAAGACTTTTATAAATCTTTTACCTATAAACAAGCAAATTATCAAAGCTGTTAAAGTGCTAAGAATAGCCCTTAGAGTTAAGTATTGAAATACACTAAATCCAGTATCAATTTGGGTTAAAAAAGATATTATTTCTAAAAACATATATTAATTACTAGGATTTATAACTAAAAGCTCTAAATCAAAAATAAGGGTTGCTTTTGGTGGAATGACTTTACCTCTACCTTGTTCACCATAAGCTAAAAAATAAGGCGCTATTATAATTCTTCTTTCTCCTACTTTCATATCAAGTACTGCTTCATCCCATGCTTTTATTAAACGACCTACACCGATAGCAGCATGTAAAGGTTTGTTAGTACTTCTAGAATCAGCTATTTTTTTATTTTTACCGGCAATTTTTAAATCATAATGAGCTTTTATTAAATCTCCTTTTTTAGGCTTTTTACCACTACCTTCTTTTAATACAATATAATATAACCCTGACTCAGTTTGTTGAGCGTTTGGATAATTGTTTTTTACAAAATCAGCCACTTTCTTTAAATCTTTAGCCATTTTTTGTCTTTTTTTCTCAATTATTTTTAGTTCGGCTGTGTTGAATGCCTTATCGTCAGTTTTAAAATTTTTAGCTTTATTACCAATCCTTATAATTTCTAATGAATTAATCTTATCTCCTTGGTTGATTTTATGAACAACTGCTATGCCAGATATAACCTCTCCAAAAACAGTATGTTTGCCATCTAACCATGGAGTCGCTTTATGGGTTATAAAAAATTGACTACCGTTGGTGTTAGGACCTGCATTTGCCATAGATAAAATACCGGCTTTATTATGCTTTAAATTATCTGAAATTTCATCTTCAAAATTATACCCTGGTCCTCCTGTGCCATTTCCTTTTGGGTCTCCCCCCTGAATCATAAAGTCTTTAATAACTCTGTGAAAAGTAAGACCATCATAATAAGGCTCACCTAGTGGTTTGTATGAATTTTTCTTACTACCCTCAACTAATCCTACAAAATTAATCACCGTAACAGGAGTATCTAAATAAAACAATTTAGCAATAATATCTCCTTTTGCGGTTTTAAATTTAGCATAAATACCATCTTCTAAGGCGTGAGTATTTAAAGAAAAAAAGATAATAATAAAAATAGAATAGAGTAGTTTTTTCATGTTGTTTATATAAAATTTTATTAATTGAATTAAGGTTAGTTATAATACCAACATTTTAATATTGTTATGTTAAAAGTTAAAACTAGGTTTGCGCCATCACCTACAGGATTAATACATATAGGCAATGCAAGAACAGCGTTGTTTAGCTATTTATATGCTAAAGCAAATAATGGCTCATTCCTACTAAGAATAGAAGACACTGACCTTAAAAGAAGCGATAAAAAACATATAAAGCAAATATGTGAAGATTTATCATGGTTGGGAATTAATTGGGATGAAGGATATAGTATAGATAGTAAACATACATCTTATGAGCAATCTAAAAGAGGGGATATCTATAAAAAATATCTTAATTTATTAAAACAGCAAAAAAAAATCTATCCTTGTTTTTGTTCAAATGAAACTTTAGAACAAAAGAGAAAAACCCAAATTAATATGAGCAAACCACCAAAATATGATGGATATTGCCGCAATTTAGAAAACCCAGACTTATCAAAACCACACACTTTAAGATTTTTAGTAGGTGATAAGACTAATATAGAATTTACTGATTTAGTAAAAGGTAAGCAGACTCATAAGGGTGAGAATATTGGAGACTTTATTGTTAAGCGTTCTTCAGAAGCTGAAAGTTTTTTCTTTACTAATGCAATAGATGATTCATTGATGGGTATAAGTCATATTATTAGAGGTGAAGACCATTTAACAAATACTCCAAGACAACTAATGATTTTAGATGCACTCAATTTAACCAAACCAAAATATGCTCATATGGCTCTTACAATTGGATTTGACAATAAACCATTATCAAAAAGAAATGGCTCTATGAGTATCAAAGAGCTAAGAGAGTTAGGCTTTTTCCCAATAGCACTGCAAAATTATTTTGCAAGATTAGGGCATAGTTATGATTTAAATGAATTAATGAGCATGGACGATTTAGCTAAAAACTTTAACATCAATAGAATAGGTAAAGCTCCTGCAATATTTGATTTAGCACAATTAAAACATTGGCAACAATTAGCTATAAACTCTAAATCAGATAAAGAATTATTGGGTTGGGCTGACTTTGAAATAAACAGTTTAGTTAAAGAGGATAAAAGAATAGAATTTATAAAAGCTATTAGAAATAATATTTTATTTCCAAGCGATACTTATAATTTTGCTAAAAATTTATTTACCAATTTTGCTTTAACTAACGAAATTAAAGATGAGTTATTAAAGTTAGATAATAGCTTTTTTCTAGCAATAGAACATGCAGTTAATAATAAATATAGTTTTAAAGAATTATTAGCTAAAGTAAAAAAAGATACTAATCTAACTGGTAAAAACTTATTTATGCCACTTAGACTTATATTAACAGGATTAAAAGATGGACCGCAGTTGTCTGCTTTATATCCTTTAATAAATAAACAATTTTTACTTAAAAGAATAACGAGAGTAAAATAATTTAAGTTTAGGTATTTAGATATTAGGAGATTTTAATATGGCACTTAAAATTACTGATGAATGTATAAATTGCGATGTTTGTGAACCAGAATGTCCAAATGAAGCAATCTATATGGGTGAAGAAATATATGAGATAGACCCTGATAAATGCACTGAATGTGTTGGTCATTTTGACACCCCGCAATGTGTAGAGGTATGTCCAGTTGATTGTTGTGTGCCAGACCCTGAAAGAGAAGAAACTGAAGAAGAACTTTTAGCTAAATTAAAATAAACTTATGCTCATAATAGCCTAATCTTTTTTATCTGTTCGTTGACCGAAGTGGTATTTTTTAATAGCAAATGTAAATATGCAGCAAATTAGTAACACTATATTAGAGACCAAATTATTCAGCAACAGGGTAAGAATGGCTATTGGCTTTATCTTAGTATTAGTAATAATATTACTTATACAAATATTAAATCTACAAGTATTAAACCACCAATATTATAAAGTTGAATCTGAAGGCAATAGACTTGGATATATGCCAATAGTGCCAACGAGAGGCCGTATCTTTGATAGAAATGGACTTGTTTTAGCAGATAATAAGATTTCATTTTCATTAGAGTTGGTATTAGAAGAAATAGAAAACATAGATGAAGTATTTAATGCCTTAAAGACTAACAAGATTATCAATGATAATGACATTAAAAATTTTCATAAAATAAAAAAGAATTATAAGAATTTTAATTACATACCTATATTAGAAAATGTTGCTGAGGATGTTGTTGCTAAATTTTTAGTTAACAAGTATGTGCCTGGTTTAGCAATAAGGCCTAAATTAAACAGAGTATATCCAAACAAAAAATTAGCATCTCATATACTAGGATATGTATCTAAATTAAATGAAGAAGATATGAGACTTTACAATACTAAAGATTATGAAAATACTACTCATATAGGAAAAGTTGGAATAGAAAAACAATATGAATTAGATTTACATGGCAAAGTAGGTAAAAGTGTTATTGAGAGAAATGTTGAAGGAAGAATGCTAAATGAAGAAACCATTACCCAGCCTATTCCAGGTGATGATTTATATCTAACAATAGATATCAAACTACAGAAAATAGCTGAAAAAACCTTAAAAAATAAAAGAGGTTCAATAATACTTATAAATGTTAAAAATGGGGAAGTATTAGCTGCTGCTAGTGCTCCTAATTATGACCCTAATTTTTTCGTAGATGGCATCTCTGAAAAAGATTATAAAAATCTTAATAATTCAAAAAGCAAACCTCTTTTTGATAGAGCTATAAAAGGCCAATATCCTCCAGGCTCAACCATAAAACCTCTAATAGCACTAGCTGGATTGGAACTAAGTGTTATTAATGAGAAATCAAGAAAATATTGTCCAGGTTGGTATAGTCTACCTAACCACTCCCATAAATACCGCGACTGGAAGAGATCAGGTCATGGACACCAAACAGTTGAAGATGCAATTGCAGAATCTTGTGATGTTTTCTTCTATGAATTAGCTTATGAATTAGGTATTGATACTATAAGCAATTACTTAAAACAATTTAACTTAGGAAAAACAACAAATATTGATATACCTGGAGAATTGCCTGGGATATTACCTTCAAAAAAATGGAAACGCGAAAAAAAAGGCTTGCCTTGGTATATAGGAGAAACTGTAATTGCAGGTATAGGTCAAGGTTTTATAACTGCTACACCTCTACAATTAGCTGTTTTTACTGCAGCAATTGCTAATAAAGGGATATTGGTAACTCCTAAACTTTTAAGAGCAACAAAAAAAATAAATAAACCTATTGAAATGACAAAGCCATCAAAATATAAAACAATAGCTATTAAAGATGTAGAAAATTGGGATATAGTAACCAAATCTATGGAGAAATCCATCTATGGCATTAAAGGCACTGCCAGGAGATTAAACAATAACCTAAAATATACCTTAGCAGGCAAAACTGGCACAGCTCAAGTTTTTGGACTAGATGCTGAAGAAGAATACATAGCCTCACAAATAAAAGAAACTCTGAGAGATCATGCACTATTTGTTGCTTTTGCACCCATTAAAGAACCTGAAGTAGCCATAGCAGTAGTAGTTGAAAACGCTGGAAGCGGAAGTTCTAAAGCAGCCCCTTTGGCTAAAAAAGTACTTGATGTTTATTTTAAGAATAAAATATAATAATAAGAGTTAAGTCCAAAATTATTAGATTAGAAAAATGTCCCTTAAGTTGTCAAGATTTTTTTCTATTTAATAACACAAAAAAAAATACAAAATCAATATATAGTTTATGATATTAAAAAAGGGTCATGACAACTTAAGCGGTTCATTTTTAAAAAATTCTAATAAAATTTTATA
>CAZDRI010000004.1:0-76843 GCA_964508055.1 uncultured Thiotrichales bacterium | reverse complement strand
TTAAAGATGTAGATGTATTCTTATCTGGACAAAAAAGAGGTGTAACTAAAAGCATAAAAAGGGCATTAAAGCGTAGAAGTGCTATAGAGGCAGAGATTGGGCATATGAAAAATGATGGTAGGCTTAATAGAAATTATCTTAAAGGTAAGGTTGGAGATATGTTGAATGTAATACTATGTGCAAGCGCTCACAATTTAAGGAAAATCGTTAACAAGTTAAGAGATTTTTTGGATCAAAATTTATATGCTTGTATTTTGAATATAAAATTAGTTAAAAACAGAAAATATTCTAAATTAAATTTAGTATTTTGGCTGTTAATTCAGGTTGGACTATTTAAAGGTAACTCTTTCTTTAGGCTTGCTCATTTTAGAGATCTGCTTGAGTCAAAATATTCTAGAAAAATTATTGGATTTGATGCATTTGGAGAGTTTCCAAAAACTAAATTTAAAGATGATAAAGCATACTTAAAAGACTTTATTAATGCTGCGGGTAAGAATAGTATAGATATTGAACAAATGCATAAAGTATTAGGTTATAAAAACATTAAAAACTATGAATTAATAAAAGGTGATATAAATCAAACTGTGCCAGAGTATTGTATTAATAATCCTCATTTAAAAATTTCTTTACTACATATAGATACAGATGTTTATGAACCTGCTGTTACTATTCTTAATAATTTTTATAATAAAGTTGTTAAGTGGGGGGTGATTATGTTTGATGATTATGGAACTTTTCCAGGAGAAACTTTAGCTGTTGATGAATTTTTTAAAGATAAAGATTGTATTATTCAAAAATTACCAATATCACACATTCCAAGTTTTATTATTAAACAGTAAATGAATATAGCCTTTATTCCAGTTCGCTGTGGTAGCCAGTCTATACCATTTAAGAATATTAAAAATTTATGCGGCAAACCACTAATATATTGGACTTTATCTGCAGCAGTTAACTCTAACAATATAGATAAAATATATGTGGCAACAGATTGTAAAGAAATAAAAAATGTAATAAAAAGATTCAATTTTCCTAAAGTTACTATTTATGATAGAGATAAAAAAAATGCATCTAATGAGGCTACAACAGAGTCTGTAATGCTTGAATTTTTATATAAAAATAATTTTTCTGATGACGATTTATTTTTGTTAATGCAAGCCACATCTCCACTTACCACCACTGAGGATATTGATTTATCACTTCAGCAACTTAAAGATAGCAATGCTGATAGTTTGCTATCTTGTGCAATAGTAAAAAAGTTCTTTTGGAATAAAAAAGGTGAGTCATTAAATTATGATTATAAAAAACGCCCTAGAAGACAAGATTGGAGTGGGACATTAGTTGAAAATGGTGCATTTTATATTAATTCTATTGCTAATATCAAAAAATATAAAAACAGACTAAGTGGCAAAATATCAATTTACAAAATGCCTGAATATACTATGACTGAAGTAGATGAAGGAAATGATTGGTTAATTGCAGAGCAATTAATGTATAGTAATTTAAATGCTAAAAAATAAAATCAGTACGCATTGTATTAAAATGCTAAACGCTAAATATTAAGGGGTAAAAATTATGGATAGACTTATACAGTATAAAAATAATGAACAGTATATTAATTTAAATAAATTAAATAAAATAATAAATTTTCAAGAAAATATAAATTATAAAGAACAAGTTTTTGATTCTGTAAGTGGAAAATTGAATATTCCATTTCCACCAGAAGCAGATGATTTAGTTCGTTTGCATAAATTAGTAAGGAAAAGAAAGCCATTTACTATTTTAGAATTTGGGTTGGGGTATTCAACTATTATTATGGCTGATGCTTTGAAAAAAAACCTAAAAGAATACGAGGCTATGCCGAATAAACCTAAAATAAGAAATCGCTTTATGTTTAAAATATTTTCTGTGGATACATCAGATAAATGGATTAAAAATACTAAAAATCAATTTCCTAAACATTTGATTGACTTAGTTTGTTTTCAACAAAGTGATGTTGAAATAAGTACATTTAATGGACAACTTTGCCATTATTACAAAAAAATCCCAGATGTTATTGCTGAATTTATTTATCTTGATGGACCAAGTGCAAAAGATGTTAAAGGAAGTATTAAGGGTTTAAGTTTCAATTGTGAAGAACGAACTGTTATGTCTGGAGACCTGCTACTTATGGAGTCAACATTTCTTCCAGGCACATTTATTATTGTTGATGGACGAACAAATAATGCTAGATTTCTAGAAAGGAACTTTAAAAGAAATTATGAAATCAAATGGGATAACAAAAAAGATATCACAACTTTTGAGCTATTAGAACAAAGATTAGGTAAATACAACATATTAGGTTCAGATTTTTTCTAATTGTCTAAGTTCAACTTTAACAAATATGATAATAACAACTGTTTGTTTTTAAGGTGTTTTATATAAACATACTTATTGCTATTTTAAAAAAACTTAAATTCACATAAAAAGTTGTTTAATCAACTTAAGAAAAGACTCCTTAATCAGTCAAGCCCTATAAACAATAATGAAAATTTTATTTATTAAAGAACAAAGAAGTCCAAGTGGTATAGAAGGAGTAGCAATTTATTTATTAAATATTTGTAGAGAACTTAATAAATTAAATATATCTTATTTAGTTTTATATAATGCTAAAGACAAATTTTATAATATGATGAAAAAAAATGAAATAAATGTCTTATTTGCACCGCTACCGCCTAGTTCTGCTAAGAATTTATTTAATAGACGAGATAAAGTAAAAGCAATTAAAAAGCTAATTTTTAGTATAATTCAAAAGGAAAAAATAACTCATATAAATGTGCATTTCCCTCATCTGTTAGGATATATTAAAAAAGAATGGGGCATTCCTATTATTGCACATTGGCATGGTGCTTTCGTAGAGAATAAACCTTTGAAATATTTTTATTGGCAAGATATATTTAGTATTAGAAAAACAATTAATAATTTTTACTCTAAATTATATGTTTTTAATTTTAGTAAAGCCGATTTAGTGATTTGTCCAAGTATTGCTGCTAAAAATACAGCTATAATAAAGTTTAAAATTCCTAATACAAAAATTAAAATAAATCCATATGGTATAAGGAAAATTAATTGTACAAAATATAAAAATCTAAGAAAAAAATTAAGGTTTAGAGAAAATGACAAAGTTATTTTGTCAGCAGGTAGAGAAACAAAGGCTAAGGGTATAGAAGATTTTTGTCAAATAGCCATTGTTTTAAGTAAATCTGAACAAAGTTATAAATTTATATTTTTAGGTGGGTATAGAGATGAAAATTATCATAATAAATTAGTTAAAAAATATGGTGATGTTGTCCAATTTATGGGTATGAGAGAAGATATATATGATTTTTATAAAACAGCAGATTTGTTTTTATTTCTATCCCATAGAGAATCTGCAGGATTAGTACTTGCTGAGGCTATGTTTTTTGGCTTACCTCTAGTTGCTTGGGATATTATTGGCGTAAATGAAATGTTTAAAAATAATATTAATGGTTACTTAGTTCCATTTGGCGACACTGACAATGTTGCTAAACATATAGAAAAGATATTTAATGATAAGGAAATTTATAAAAAATTCTCTAAGTCTTCTTTTGTTGAAGCTTCAAAACACACCATAGATAATAGTGCAAAAGAATTAATAAACCTTTTTAAGTCTGTCAATATTAAGAAAGAAGCCTTTTGACTATGCCTAAAATGGTTATGATTACTGGAGGAGGTGGATATATAGGGGCTCATGCTTGTATAGAATTATTAAATAACGACTATGAAGTCATAATAGCAGATAATAAACCTTTATCAAAACTTAATATATTAAATAGAAAAATTTATAAAATTACAGGAAAATATGCTTTATTAGAAAAAATAAACTTCAATAGTAAAAAAAAAATAAAAGAATTATTTTCTAAGTTTAATATTGATTTAGTAATCCATCTTGCAGGAATAAAGCAAGTGTCACATTTTTATTCAAACCCTTTAGAAAGCTTTCAGAATGATTTATTAATAACTGTTAACTTGCTAAGTATTATGGAAGAGTATCAAGTTAAAAAAATTATATTCGCTTCTTCGGTATTAGTTTATGATAATGACAACCAAATGCCTTTAACTGAAACTTCTAAAGTGTCTTTAGTTTCCCCTTATGCTCGTTGTAAAGTTTTTACAGAAACTTTATTATCAGACTTGTATCAAAAAAACGATGGCTGGAACTATATTGTGCTTAGGTTTTTTAATACTGTTGGCATTCATACAAGTGGTTTAATAGATGAGTTTTCAAACCATAAACCAAATAATCTTTTTAATAGTATTGTTATGGCATTAAAAAATCTAGAATTTAAAATTAAGATATTTGGAAATAACTATAATACAAAGGATGGAAGCTGTGAACGAGATTTTATTCATGTTAGCGATGTCGCAAATGGTATTTGTTTAAGTGCTGATTCTCTGTTAAACAAATTATCAAAAACGCCATTAATATTAAATTTGTGCAGTGGTCAAAAATATTCAGTATTTGAAATATTATCAGCATTTGAGAAAACTTTTCAACAGAAAATCAATTACGAAATAATACAAGATAGAATTGGTGATGTTGCTGTTTCTTATGGTGATAATAATTTGGCTAAGAAACAATTAGGATGGCAACCAATGTTTAACATAGATGATGTTGCACAAGATTTGTATAATTTATATATAAAAAAATCTACCTTGGATTTTTGAAAACTATTTATTTTATTATGAAAGTTGGAGAAGTTCTATATGATAGAAAAACATATAAGGTACTATAAAGGTATAAAAATGGGTGCAGATGAAAATTTGCACAACAAAGTTTTTGAAGAGTTTAAACTATTAGAGAACGATAAAAATACTTCTATATTAATACTTGGTTCTGGTCATGGTGCATATGAACAAAGATTAATAGACCATGGTTATACTAATATTAAATCTGTAGACATAAAGGATTATAGGGATAGTAAAGAGAACTCAAGAAATATAACTTTAAGAGATTTAAATAAAGATTTTGATGATATTGGTAAATATGACTATATCTTCGCAATAGAGATAATAGAGCATTTAGAAAATCAATTTCATTTTATTAGAAATGTTTCCAAATTAATGCATACTGATACAGTTTTATTTGTTACCACGCCTAATATTAGTAGAAAATCGTTAAGGTTAAGGTATTTGCTTACCAATGATTTTGAGTTTTTTACTGAAAGAGATTTAATTGGTAGTGGACATATAAATTTAATTTCGGATTGTGTGTTTAAGCATAATTTAGATAAATCTAATTTAAGAATTTTTAAAGAAACTTATAATAGAGATTACTTTTCTAAGAATGATTTTAGGGCAAATGCTTGGAGATTTAAAATATTCTATTTAATCTATAAGTTGACTTCTAATTTTATCTCTGGAACTGATGGGGTAGAAAAAATATATATCATTAAAAATTATATTAATGAAAAAAACAGTTTTTGATTTTAAAGCATCTTTGAGTGTGCCAAACTGGCAACATAATTTTACTTGGATGCTATCAGAACAAGACATAGAGAAAGATTATGCACAACAAGAGCAGAATATAATTCATTATGCTGAAAATATAGATAATAAAAAAAAACAAAATTTATTTTTATTATCAATTAAGTTTATTAAGGTTAGAGTTAATGGTTTATTTATTGCTACATTAGCAGTTCAAAACAGTCAAAAACAAAGTATTGATTTAATATCAACAATACCGGAATTTAATTATTTAAAAACTGGAAAAGAAAAGTACTTAAAAAATAAATTTAAACAAATTGTTATTGACCCAAAAATAAAACTTCCTTTTTTAAGAAGAATTGTTAGAACTTTATCTTGGACAAAATGGTGGAAATTACCACTAACTATAATCAAACCAGATGTAATCGCTGTAGGACATAATGAGGTATTGGTAAGAAAAGCCCAATTAAGTAAAAAAAGAGTATATTTCTATCAATATTTTAATATTATTGATAAAGCAAACAAATTATATAAAAAGCAACCTTTACCTGATTATTATGATGAGTTATGTGAGGATATTTATAAATTGCTAATTGATGAAACAAAATTAGAAACTAAATGTAAAAAAAGATTAAAAGAATTAGCTTGTGATTTTATTAATCAGAGTATTAAAAGAGATTTTCATGCTCTAGAAGCTTTATATCAATATCAAAAATTACCAAAAAATATTTGGATTGGAACAGGGGGTGGTTATAGT
Source organism: uncultured Thiotrichales bacterium (assembly GCA_964508055.1). Lineage (GTDB taxonomy): Bacteria > Pseudomonadota > Gammaproteobacteria > PS1 > Pseudothioglobaceae > CAZDRI01. Next base: position 70,602 of record CAZDRI010000004.1, on the reverse strand, counting down.
TTTAGATTATTAGCTTTAGCAACTTTATATAAAAAAGGTAATGCAGTAGGTTTTTCTCATTCAACTACTCCAATATTAATTTTCTCAAAAGAAAATAACCAACTCCAAGAATTAGCTGTTGTAAGTGAATTTGTCGGCATATCACCAAAAGCTAAAGAAATAATTTCAAAGCTTTGTACAAAAAACATAAATCCAAATATTTCTTTTATTGATGGCTGCCCATTTTTTAAAAACCAATTCCACAAAACAAAAAAAATAATTAATAAAAAAAAACAAAAACCAACAATTATTTATATTAGTTCTCCAGTGTATGATTTAAATAAAAATCCTATTTTTTCTAATGCTATGGTTTATTTAGATTGGCAATTAAGACTAACTGCTATGTTGGATAAAATGAATATAAATCTTATTTGTCAACCGCATCCAGAAGGAATTTTCAAAGATAAAAATTTAACACACCCTTTATTGGAAAAATATAGCATTCCAAAATGCAGGTTTGAAAAAGTTATGCAACATGCAGATATTTTTTTAATTGATTGTATATATAGTACAGCAGTAGGTCATATGTTTATTAGTAATAAACCTATTGTGCGCATTAGTTTGCTAGATTCATCAAATAGCTATGGAGTAAGAGAAGATATAAGACCTATGGTTGATAAAAGATGTAGAAACATTAAAGCTTGGTTTGACGATGACAATTTACTTTATGTAGATAAAAAAGAATTAGAATATGCTTTAACTAATAACTGGCAAGAAAAAGTTGATAGCACAGAGTTTAGAGAGTTGTTAATTGGGGGGTAAGGATGTTATTAAAAAGAATAAAAGCGTATTTATATTATTTTATTGCATTTGTTTTTGGCAAGGTTAAATTTAAAGATAAATTTGGTGTTGTTTATTATCTTTGGATAAATACGAGACTTAGAAGTTCTATTTTAACTGGTTGTAGAACAGATGATAGGGGTGTTATTTATTGTATTCAAAATATTGCTATTTTCTTAAAACTACAAAAAAAGAGATTTACTTGTTTAGATGTTGGAGCATTTATTGGCGTAATTTCCCTACATATAGCAAAATCTTTGGGTAATTCTTGTAAATTATTCTCATTTGAAGCAAATAATATTAATTTTGAACGCTTACAAACAAATAGCAATGAAAATAGTGATATTGCGATTTTTCCATACGCAGTTTCAAATCAAGAAGGAATATCTACACTTGTCTTAACTGATGACCCAGGGCAGCATTATTTAACACAACACAACACAACACAACACACCATACAGGAAGTAAAGACAGTTACTATTAATAATTTTTGTCAAAAAAATGGTATTGAAATAATTGATTTAATAAAAATTGATGCTGAAAAGCATGATTATGAAGTTCTTTTAGGTATGAGTAATTTTTTAAAAAATAACAAAGTTTTATTTATTATTTTTGAGTACGATACACGCTGTCAAGTTTTATTAGAAAAATATAATTATCAAGTATTGTTTATCGTTAAAAATCAAAAGTACCTAACTAAAAATAAGATTGGTACTACTTTTTTAAATGCTGTCGCAGTTAATCCAGAGATTGATATTAAAAATGTTTTTAATAAAATAAATGATTAGAATTAATATTAAAGAAGAATATTTTTGGAAAAAACACACTACTGACAATATTATTTTATGGCTTAAAGGCTACTTATTTAATAAAACCACCAAACAATTAATTAATGATTTTAGCCCTTTAAATATAAATGATATAAAAGATTATTTAATTAAATTAGATGGTCAATTTGCTTTGGTAGCTCAAACAGAAAATTGGACTATGATGGCTGTAGATAAAATTCGTTCAATACCTCTGTTTTATGCTAAAAATAATAATAATTGGTCTATTGATTCGCAAGCTCCTAGTTTAGTTAAAAAAGCCAACCTAAGAGAGTTAAATAAAGACGCAATTTTATCTTTTAAAATGTCTGGATATACTGTTGGTGAAGATACTTTATATCAAGATTTAAACTCTCTAATTTCAGGGCAATGTGTAGTTTTTGAAAATAGTAAAAATCCTCAAAAAATACAATACTATCAATATCAACCTTGGGAAGTTATAAATAAAAATAATGAAGAATATCAACAAGAATTAAAAAAAGTTACTTTAAAAATCTTACAAAAAACTATTGATAGCTTAAATGGTAGACAAGTTATTATCCCATTGTCTGCAGGAAACGATTCGCGCTTAATTGTTTCGGGATTAAAGTATTTAGGTTATAAAAATGTAAAGTGTTATTCTTATGGCATAAAAGGTAATTTTGAAGCTAAGATTGCGAAAATTATTGCTCAAAAACTAGGTTATGAATTTAAGTTCATCCCTTTAACTATTAGAGAAGAAAGAAAATTTTATCAATCTCAAAAATTTAAAGATTACTTAGATTTTGCTGATAATTGTTTAGCAATTCAATATTTTCAAAGTTTATCAACTATCCCAAGATTAAAAAGTTGGATAGCTAAAGACGCAGTATTTATAAATGGAGGGACTGGAGACTTTATTTCAGGTGGACATATTTATGGAGATTTACAAAAAGATAATAGTCAATTATTAAAAAAACAAAGATTAGCTATTATTTTTAATGAAACTATTAAAAAACATTTTAGTTTATGGGGTAGTTTAAAAACTAAAAATAATTTAGCTAATATTAAGCAGCAATTAAAAAATGAAATACCCATAAAACTTACAACTTGTGATAAAGACCATGGCATTTATGAATATTCTGAGTTTATCAATCGCCAAAGCAAATATGTAATATCAGGGCAAAGAGCTTATGAATTTTATGGTTATGAATGGCGGCTGCCATTATGGGATGATGAATATTTAAGATTTTGGCAACAAGTTCCTCTTGAATTAAAAGCAAAACAAAAGTTATATAATAGTATGCTGAAAACTGAGAATTGGGCAGGAGTATGGGGCGATGATATTCCAGTGAATAAAAAAAACATTAGACCTATTTGGATTATCCCATTAAGATTTATAGCAAAATTATTTTTTGCTTTACTTGGTAAAAAAGGTAAAGAATGGTGGCATCAATTTGAAATTAATATTTTTTATTATTTTATGGATGTGACTAGAATGATTTGTATAGCAAGTTATTCTAAGGTTATTAAGTCTATTTTTCAAAAACCAAAAAACCATGTTTCTTGGCAAGTGTACTATTACTTAGAAGATAAGGATATTTAATTGAAGGTTTTATTAATATCAAGTAAGTACCAACCAGAGTATTCAGGTTCCGGTTTGAGAGCACATAATACTTATAAAAGATTTAAAAGAAAATTTAATATAGATTATGATGTGGTAGCTAGTTCTTTAGAGAATACAGGGTTTGAAAAATATATATATGATGAAGTTAATGTTTTAAGAATTGCAGGATTATTTAAAGTTGCTAATTTTCATGGTATTTTGAGAAAGTTAGTTGTTTGGATTAATATGCCTTTTGAAGTAATTAGGTCTTGGCTGTTTATCCGTAATAAAATCAATGAGTATTATTTATTACATTCGTTTGGTGATTCTTGGGTAATTGGATTTTTGACTTGGTATTTCGCTAAACAAAATAAAGCTATTATGCGTGAGCTTTGTAATGATATTGAAACCCCTTACTATCCAAAACCATTCAAAAGATGGATAAAACCTATTTTTCAAAAAGATAATACGGTGATTGTAGCTATCTCACCTATGTTAGAAAAATTAGCAAAAAATAATGGAGTTAAAAATGTGTGGCAGCGCCCAAATCCAATTGATGAAAGTAAATTTAATTTAAATGTTAAAAAACAAAAATATCAATTAAGAAAAAAATTAACAAAGTTTAATAAAAATGATGTTATTTTATGTAGTGTCGCCAATTTTAGTGATAGAAAAAATCAAATGTTTTTACTGAAAGTATTAAAATTATTACCTAAAAAATATAAATTATTCTTAGGAGGAGTTGTGCATAATGATACTGAAGGAGGGAAAGCTAGTATTTCAAGTGTTAGCTATATTGATAACATTAATTCATATGTTGACAAAAATAGTTTAAAAAGCAGAGTGCAAATTAAAACAGACTTTATAGGCAATCCTCAGGAATATATGGCATTATCTGATGTTTATTTATTTCCATCAAAGCATGAAGGTTTAGGAACACCTATTTTAGAAACTCAAAGTTTAGGAGTGCCTATTGTTGCAAATAAGCTAGATGGCATTACTGACAAATGGATTAAAGAAGGTACTGGTGGTTATAGCAGTGAGCTAAATGAAGACTTGTGGATTGATAAAATTAACAATGCTTTAAATATAAAAACAGAAAAATTAAAAAAAAATGCTCAAAACATAATCAATCAATCAAAGTCTGAACTAATTGATAAACAATATTTTAAATTTTTTAAAGAATTAGCAAATGCAAAACCCAATTAAAAAATATAAAGGTAAAAATAATAAAGAATATAAATATTATTCTGCTGATTTTTCCAGCATAAGATTTAGACAATTTCAATTAATTTATTATCAAGCAAGAGGGATTGTTAGAAACAATAACATTCACACAGTTTTAGAATTTAGGGGTGGAAGAAATACAACATGTGCCTTAAGTCATAATATGGGAATAGAATATATAGATGTATCTTTATCAGAAAATATGTTTCCTGATATATATTCTTCTATAACTGATTATGAGTATGTTGGCAAACAGTATGATATGGTTTGTAGCTTTCAATGCTTAGAACATAATCCATTTGTAGATTTGGACACACTAGTTTCTCATATGCTCAAATTTAGTAAAAAATATTTTATAGAGGTAATTACTTTTCATTTAGTTTTATATTAAGGTTGTCAAAGTTAGTTTTTGCTAAAGAATTTTGCTTTGCCCCCAATTGGTTTGTTAATCCTAAAATTGATGAAAAAGCTATTAAAAATAGAGTAGAAAAATACCCTGAACAATTTTCATAATCCTTTAATGCCATATCATTTATTCTGTTTGTTTGAAAAAAAATAATTACCAAAGAATAACTTTTATATTGCCTACTTTATCTGGTGGTGGTGCTGAACGAGTTTTAATCAACCTTGCTAATTATTTTACTAATCAAAGTATTACAATAGACTTAGTTGTTGTTAGTAAGACTGGTGCTTATATTAATGATATAAGTAGTAAAGTTAATTTAATTAACTTAAATAAAAATAGAGTTTTATTTTCTTTGTTTTCTTTAATAAATTATTTTAGAGAAAATAATCCTAATGCTATTATAACTACTATGCCACACATAAGTTTAGTAGTAATAGTTGCTAAATTTTTTAGTGGCATTGATACTAACTTAGTTATTAGACAGCCTAATTATTTATCTTTAAATAGTGGTCAAAAATGGTGGTTAAATTTTTATATAAAAATAGTTTGCTACTTCTTTAATAAGGCAAACAAAGTTATTGGAATTTCTAAAGGTGTTTGTAGTGATTTGAGAGAATTAAGAGTTAAAAATTGTCAGGCTATTTATAATCCAGCTGTTTTTCCTAAAATTTTTAATTTAGCAAAGAAGGGGATTAATTTTAGTTTTGATAAAAAAACTTTTATTGCAGTGGGAAGGTTAACTAAGCAGAAAAACTTTTCTTTACTCATAGATGCTTTTTATAGAGTTAGAAAACAATTAAATTGCCAGTTAATCATATTAGGTGAAGGGGAGTTAAGAGCAGACTTAAAAGGACAAATAACAAAACTTGCTTTAAATAATAATGTCCATTTATTGGGTTTTGTTGACAACCCTTATGCTTATATAAAACATTCTGATGTTTTTGTTCTATCATCATTATGGGAGGGTTTTGGCAATGTTATAGTTGAAGCGCTAGCCTTAGGCACTCAAGTTGTTGCAACTAATTGTCCAAGTGGACCAGCGGAGATTTTAGAAAATGGTAAGCATGGTTTTTTAGCAGAAGTTAATGATAAAAATGATTTGAGTAAACAAATGTTATTAGCATTAGAAAAACCTATTGATAAAAATGTATTAATTAAAAGAAGCAAAGATTTTAATATTGATAAAATAGCTAGGCAATATAAAAAAGTTTTATTAGGAGATACTAAGTGAAAAAAATATTAGTAACAGGTGGAGCAGGTTTTTTAGGCTCGCATTTATGTAAAAAACTATTAGATGGTGGTAATGAAGTTATTTGTGTGGATAATTTTTTTACTGGAAATAAGAAAAACATTATTAACTTAATTGATAATCCTTATTTTGAATTAATCCGTTATGATATAACTTTTCCTTTGTATGTAGAGGTTGATGAAATTTATAATCTTGCTTGTCCAGCATCTCCTATCCATTATCAGCATGACCCTGTACAAACTACTAAAACTAGTGTCCATGGTGCTATTAATATGCTTGGTCTTGCAAAAAGAGTAGGTGCCAAAATTATGCAAACATCAACTTCTGAAGTTTATGGTAATCCAGATATTCATCCACAAACAGAAGATTATTGGGGTAATGTAAATCCTATAGGTGTTCGTTCTTGTTATGATGAAGGTAAACGTTGTGCAGAGACTTTATTTTTTGATTATTACCGTCAACATAATTTGAAAATTAAAGTTGCGCGAATTTTTAATACTTATGGTCCAAATATGGATATTGGTGATGGTCGGGTAGTTTCAAATTTCATTGTTCAAGCATTAGAAAATGAAGATATTACAATTTATGGTGACGGTTTACAGACTAGAAGCTTTTGTTATGTTGATGACATGATAAACGGTTTTATTAGTTTAATGAATAGTAATTATAATATTACAGGACCTATTAATCTTGGTAATCCTAATGAATTTACAATGTTAGAGCTTGCAGAAGAAATAATTAAACAAACTAATTCTAAGTCTAAAATAACTTATATGCCTTTACCTGAAGATGACCCTACTCAAAGACAACCTAATATTACAAAAGCAAAAAAAGAATTAAATTGGCAACCTAAAATCAAATTAATTGACGGCTTAAAACCAACTATTGAGTATTTTAAAAAGATTATTTAGTTAAAATTATATTTATTATGAATAAAAATATAAGATGGTTACAGCGCTTTGATAATCTAACAAAAGCTTTTAATAATTTAAAAGAAGCTATAGATAATTATAAAAACCTATCTATTTTAGAAAAAGAAGGTTTAATACAAAGGTTTGAATATATCTTTGAATTAACTTGGAAAACATTAAAAGATTATTTAGAAAGTGAACAAGAAACAGCTAAATTTCCACGAGAAGTTATAAAAACTGCTTATAGATATGAAATCATAGATGATGGTGATATTTGGATGGACATGTTAGAAAAGAGAAATTTATTTTCACATACTTATGATGAGAAATTATTTAATCAATCCTTAAACTATATTGTAAATAATTATTTTATTGAAATAGAAAAAGTTTATAACTACCTATTATCAAAAAAATGAAATTCGGAATTTCAGATAAATCTTATGCATTAATGTTAGCAACATTTGCTAAGGAAAAGTCGATTAAAAGTGTTACTTTGTTTGGTTCAAGAGTAATGGGTAATTATAAAAAAGGCTCAGATATAGACTTAGCGGTAATAAGCAATAATCATGAGTTAGATTTAAAATTAGCAACAAAATTAAACCAAGAATTGCCTATACCTTATTATTTTGATGTTATAAATTATAACTATCTTAAAAATAAGAAGTTGAAAAAACATATAAATACTTATGGCAAGGTTATTTATAAAGCTAAGTGAAGATTCATGTACTAACTCAAGGGCTATACTCATATAATGGTATAGCTTTTTTAACTCCACTTGTTCTTAATCAGAGAAGATTAAAAGAAATAGGAATTGAAGTTAATTTTTTTACTAAACTAAGTAATAAACTAACACATTGTGATGTATTAGTTTTAGAAAGCAAATTTTTTGTGCCATGGTGGAACAAAACTGATAAATTATTTTCTACTTTTGTTAATCTAAAAAAAAATAACAAACTTTATTATTTTGATTTAGGAGATAGTTCAAGTTCTTGGTGTTTAGGTGTATTGCCGTTTATTGATAAAATGTACAAATCATATTTATTAAAGGATAAAAAAAGATACACTAAACCACTTTACGGTGGCAGAATTTGGACTGATTATTATCATCAAAAATTTAATATTAATGATAATAATAACAATAATGTTCCTCTTTTTTATGCCAAAGAAAGTGATTTAGATAAAATTAATTTAGGATATAGTGCTGCATTTGGTAATTACACTTTAAATAGCGTTTTTTGGCAAGGTAATCTAAAAACGAAATTGGCAAAAAGATTATGGTTTTTACGAAAACTTTCTGTTCAAAAAACAAAAGCAGAAATTTTTATTAAGCCATCTTCAAAGCGAAAAATAAGTTTATCGGCTAGAATGTCAACAAATATGTATACAGAAACTGTTGCTTTTCAAAGACTTAAAACAGCAAAATTACTAGCTAAATATAATGCTCCAAGTACAAAATTAAACCGCAAAGAATATATGCAAGAATTAACTAATAGTAAAATTATAACATCACCTTTTGGCTGGGGAGAGATAAACTACAAAGATTATGAAACAGCAATTACTGGAGGAGTATTATTAAAACCAGATATATCACACTTGCAAACTTGGCCAAATATTTTTAATGATAAAACTATTGTGCAATATAAATGGGATTTTTCTGATTTAGAATCTAAAGTGGAAGATATTATTGCTAATTATAATTATTATTTAGATTATGCTGTTAATTTGCAAAATAGTTATATACATTATGTAGCAAGCAAAGAAGGTCAAGATGAGTTTTGTCAGTATTTTAAAGAAATGTTAGAGGGTTAAATATGCATAAACTATTTATTTTATTTAAATTTTATCATTTTAAGATTTTGATAATTATTTTTAGAAATGTTTATTTTATAATAATGCAAAAATTCTTTAAAAAAGAAAGTTTAGTTGCTAATGTTTATGATTATAAGATGCATATACCACTTAAATATGACGGTATAGGCAAGGTTTTATATTGCTTAGGAGGACGAGAATTAGACCATAAATGGATGATTGATAAGATTGTCAAACAAGGTGATACCATCTTAGATTTAGGAGTTAATATTGGTTATTATGCCATAATGGAAGCAAAAAAAATGAAAGGCATAGGTAAAATATATGCAATTGAACCAGATCCTAGAAATATTGAGTTTTTAAAAAAGAATATTATTCTAAATAACATTGAAAATTTAATTGAATTTGAGCAAGGAGCTATTTCAAATAAAAATGGTGAGGCTGAATTCATTTTGTCAAATAAAACTAATTTAAACGCTTTTGCCTTAGAAGAAAAAAACAGTAGTGCAATTAATGTATCTTTATATGATTTTGGAGATTATTTAAAAAATAAAGATAGAATAGACTTAGTAAGAATGGATATTGAAGGGCATGAAATTGAAGTTTTTGAATCTTTATATAATTTTTGGCAAAAAAAACCTAATATGATTCCTAAAAAAATAATTTTTGAGACTCATTTAAAAGTTTATAAAAAATCTAAGAAAATGGCTGAAATTTTAGAAAAATTATTTTTTATAGGCTATAGTATTCAATACTTGTCATCATCCTCTGAAGATACAACTCTGCTTAAGGAATTTGGCTATCAACCATTTAAAGTTCTAAAAGACTATCCTTTTATAAGAGGTATTTATAAAAATATCAAAAAACAAGATGTTATTAAACTTATTACCGATACAGGAGGAGTTAGGACAGTAGTTTTAAGCTTAAATAAATGAAGTTCACAAAAATAGTTGCAAGTCTTAGAAAAACTAAACTAGCTAAAAAGAAGCCATTTAGGAAGTTATTAAAAATTTTATCAAATGTTATTACTAGGTTGATATATGGTAAATATAAAAAAATATTAATAGGTCAAAAATATGAATTTTTGTTAAATTCTAAATTCGCTTTTAGTGGTTATGAAAATTGGGGTAACAAACATAATAGCGGCTTTGACAAACTATTAGAATTGGCAAAAGATAAAAAATGTGTTTTTGATGTAGGAGCTCACATCGGTTTGTGTTCATTACCTTTGTCAAAAATAATAGCAAAAGGCGGCATTATATATAGCTTTGAGGCTTCAGATAAAAATAGATATTTTTTAAAAGAACACATAAGAATTAATAATATTAATAATATTAAAACTATTCCTTTTTTAATTGGCAGTTGCTCTAAACAAAAAGTTAGATTTTTTGAAACTGACGATGTATCTGGAGTTCCTTCTATAGCAAACTTATCTAGGTTAAATAATAGTATCAATACTGTTAGTACAAACAAAATTCAAATTTCATTAGATGATTTTTGTAAACAAAACAATACTATTCCCGATATTATTAAAATTGATGTTGAAGGTGCAGAGTTTGAAATTTTAGCAGGTGCTAAGGATATTATTACGAAATATAAACCTGAAATAATCATATCTTTGCACCCTAAACATTTAAAGGAACTAGGCAATAACATTAATGGAATATTTGATTTTTGCAAGAAGTTTTCATATCAACTATTATCTTGTATTGATGGACATAAGATAAATACTAAAGAATTAAGTTTAGATGAATACTATATGAAACCAATTTTATGAATATTTGTGCAGTAATATTATCTGGAGGTTCTGGCACTAGGTTATGGCCTTTGTCAAGAAATTATTATCCTAAACAGTTTCAAAATTTAGTAGATGATAAAAGTTTATTTCAAAACACTATAATCAGATTAAATGGCTTAGATATTAGTAAGAATATTATTGTTTGTAATGAAAAACATAGATTTATTGTAGCAAGTCAATTACAAAAAATTAATAAAACTGCAGATATTATTTTAGAGCCTGAACCTAAAAATACTGCTCCTGCCATTTTGTTAGCAGCATTAAAAGCAGATAAAAATGCAGTGTTATTAATTCTGCCATCTGATCATAGTATTAAAAATGTTAAAACATTACATAATGCTATTAATAAAGCATATCAATATGCTAAAAAAGATTATTTTGTAACTTTTGGTATTAAGCCTACTTCAGTTGAAACAGGGTATGGTTATATTGAAGCAGGTAATTCTTTAGAAAAAGGTGTAAGTAAAATAAATCAATTTGTAGAAAAGCCTGATAAAAAAAGAGCAGAAAGTTATATATCCAAAGGAAATTACACTTGGAATAGTGGTATGTTTATGTTTAGAGCATCAAATTATCTTAAAGCATTATCACAATTTGAACCTAAAATGCTTAAAAGTGTAAAAAAATCTTTCAATAAAGCAATTAAAGATTTAGATTTTGTTAGAGTAGATAAAGATGAATTTGCTAAAATTAATCCAAATTCTGTTGATTATGCAGTTATGGAAAGGATTACTAATGGCATAGTTATATCTTTAGATTGTGCTTGGGATGATTTAGGTTCTTTTAAGTCACTAAAAAACATAAAACCTAAAGACAAAAACAATAATGTCTTAGAAGGGGATGTTATTGTTAGTGACACAAAAAATAGTTATATTTATTCAAATAACAAATTAATATCTACAATTGGGGTAAAAGATTTATTTATTGTAGATACTGAAGACGCACTTCTTGTTGCCGGTAAAAATAAATATCAAGACATAAAAAAAATTGTTGATACTCTTAAAAAAATTAATAGAGAAGAGATTAATTTGCATCACAAAGTTTATCGTCCCTGGGGCAGTTATGAACTAATGGGTGATGCTGAGCATTATAAGATTAAACATATCATTATTAAGCCCGGTGCTAAATTGTCTTTACAAAAACATCAGGAAAGAGCAGAACACTGGGTCATTATCAAAGGAGTGGCAACGATTATAAATGGCGATAAAAAGTTAACATTAACAAAAAACGAATCAACTTATATCCCAATTGACACAATCCACAGTCTAGAAAATAAAAAAAAAGAAAACTTAGAGATTATAGAAGTGCAAACAGGTAATTATTTTGGTGAAGATGATATTCATAGATTGGAGGATATTTATGGCAGAGATTAATAGAATATAAATATATGCTATTCAATTCTTATATTTTTATATTTGTTTTTTACTTTCATAACAATACTTTAGCATACTTTTAAACATGCTTAAGTTGTCATGACCTTTTTTTTAATGTTATTAAATCACATGCAAAATTTGCAAAACTTGCAAAAATAACAATGGCTATAATATTATTAGCGACAGTTTATTTATGGTGTTTTAAAAATTTTTAAAAGTTTTAAGAATAGTAAAAAAATAACAGCTATAGATTTCTCTTCATTCATCTTACCAGTTATGTTAAATGGTTATTTCTTATTAATTGCTATTATGATTGATGTACAAATGCGCTTAGTATTAACTTATTGGTCAGTACTTATGCTGATATTATTTTTGGCTGCCAGTATAATCTTAAAAAGAATATTTAAATTTTAGAATTTAACTTTATTTTTCTTTAATAAAAGAGCTATGGTTAAAATATATAGAGTTTCCTTAATTACAATCATATTTACATTATTTATTTATGTAAATGCTGAAATACAAGCTTTTGATTTTTGGATATACAATCCTGATATACCAGAGTTTGAATTAATAGAAAATGTGAATGAAAGGAAAAAAGCTTTTATTGAATATGTAAGACCAGGAATAGAAAAAGAAAATGTATATTTATTAGAGCTTAGAAAAAGAGTACTACATCTTAAAAACAAAAGTTTTTTATCTCAAGCAGACAAATATATGCTAGATAAATTAAAAAAAAAATACAAAATAAAAAACACAAATTCTGAGTTGATAGATGAACTATTAGAAAAAATAGATATTATTCCAACTTCACTTGCATTGGCACAAGCAGCAACTGAATCTGGGTGGGGCAGATCTCGTTTTTCAAAAAAATATTATAATTTTTTTGGAATATGGTGTTTTAAAAAAGGTTGTGGTGTAGTTCCTGAAAATAGAGACGATAAAAAAAAACATGAAGTAGCTAAATTTTATTCCTTGCAAGATGCAATTAGATATTATATGCATAATTTAAATAGCCATTGGGCATATAATGACTTTAGAAAAATAAGAGCTAAATTAAGAAAAGAAAAAAACAGTTTAAATGGTTTCAAGCTAGCCGAAGGATTGCTTAGATATTCAGGCATAGAAAACAAGTATGTAAATTCATTAAAATCAATTATAAAAAAAAATAATTTACACATATATGATTAATAAAATAAAAATAGGATTGATAGGTCTTGGTTATGTAGGCTTACCACTAGCTGTGGAGTTTGGTAAAAAATATAAGACTATTGGTTTTGATATTGCGAAAGACAGAATTTCAGAGTTAAAACAAGGCAAAGATTCCACCTTAGAGGTAAATCATGGAGAGTTAAAACAAGCAAAAAATTTAAAATACACCCATGCTTTAAAAGATATAAAGAATTGCAATGTTTTTATAGTAACTGTTCCAACTCCAATAGATGACTATAAAAGGCCTGATTTAACGCCTTTAATAAAGTCAAGCAAAATGCTCTCTAAGATTCTAAAAAAAGGTGATATTGTAATTTATGAATCTACTGTATATCCAGGAGCAACTGAAGAAGATTGTGTGCCTATTTTAGAATTATCCGGATTAAAATTTAATAAAGATTTTTATGTTGGATATTCTCCTGAAAGAATCAATCCTGGTGATAAAAAACATCGTATTATTAATATTAAAAAAGTAACTTCTGGTTCAACACCTGAAATTGCTGATTTTATAGATAAGTTATATAAAAGCATCATCATTGCCGGCACTCATAAAGCTGAAAGTATAAAAGTAGCAGAAGCAGCAAAAGTAATAGAAAACACTCAAAGAGATTTAAATATTGCCCTTATAAATGAGCTTGCAATGATTTTTAATAAAATGAATATAGACACCGAAGCTGTTCTAAAAGCAGCTGCAACTAAGTGGAATTTTTTAAACTTTACTCCAGGCTTAGTTGGAGGACATTGTATTGGAGTTGATCCATATTATTTAACTCATAAAGCTCAAGCTATTGGTTATCACCCCAGTCTTATATTAGCAGGGCGTAGAACTAATGATAATATGGGGCGTTATATAGTTGAGCAGTTTATTAAACTTATGGCTCAAAAAGGTAACATCATTGCTACTAGTAAAGTATTAATAATGGGTTTAACATTTAAAGAAAACTGTCCTGATTTACGCAACACTCGCGTTATAGATATCATAAATGAATTAAAAAAATATAAAATAACAGTGGATGTATTTGAACCTCTAGCTGATAGTTCAGAGGCTAAGCAAGAATACGGTTTAGATTTAATTAAAAAACCTCAGAAAAATCATTATAACGGCATTATTTTAGCCGTTGCTCATGATGCATTTAAAAAACTATCAATAAATAAAATAAAGTCCTTCACTAAAGAAAATCAAGTTATTTATGATGTCAAGCATATTTATAATAAAAACGAAGTTGATGGGCGATTATAATATTAAAACTATTTCAAATTCACTAAAAAATGATGCTTGCAGCATCATTTTTTATATCTATGTTGGATTATTTAAAACATGTGCGGCATTACTGGATTTATAACAGCTAAAAACATTAAAGCTAAGGTCACTATAAAAAAAATGACCAATACTCTTCATCATAGAGGTCCTGATGATGAAGGTTACTTTTTTGAAGAAAAAATTGGTCTAGCTTTTGGGCATAAAAGGCTGTCTATTCAAGATTTATCAAAACATGGTCACCAACCAATGCAGTCACAATCAAAAAGGTTTACTATTATATATAACGGTGAAATCTATAATTTTAAAACCTTGAAAAAAGAGCTAAATTGCAACTTTACAGGGCATTCTGATACAGAAGTATTATTATCTGCTATAGAGAATTGGGGCTTAGATAAATCACTTTCAAAAATTATAGGAATGTTTGCATTTGCTTTATACGATAAAAAAGAACAAGAGATTATCTTAGCAAGAGATAGAGTAGGGGAAAAACCCCTTTATTATGGCTGGCAAAATAAAAGTTTCTTATTCGCTTCAGAATTAAAAGCTATAAGACAACATCCAGATTTTATCAATGATATAGACAGAAATTCTATAGCTTCACTACTTCGTTATAACTATATTCCAAGTCCTTATAGTATCTATAAAAATATTAATAAGTTAGAACCTGGCCATTATTTAAAATTAAAATACAAAAATAATAATTGGCAACAAGAAAAATATAGCTATTGGTCAATTGATGCTTCTTATAATCTTGGGCAAGATAATATTATCAGCGATGAGATAGAAGCCAAACAACAATTAAAATCATTACTTAAGCAATCTATAGCTGAAAAGATGATTGCAGATGTGCCGCTTGGGGTGTTTTTATCTGGTGGTGTTGATTCTTCATTGGTAGCTGCGCTGGCTAAAAGTAACTCAAATGAACCAATAAAGACATTTACAATTGGTTTTAAAGACAAACAATACAATGAAGCTAATTATGCTAAAGAAATAGCTAATCATCTAAACACAAAGCATACTGAACTATATTTAAATGCAAAAGATTGCTTAGATGTTATTCCAAAACTTGCAAATATTTATGATGAACCATTTGCAGATAGCTCTCAAATTCCTAGTTTTTTAGTAGCAAAATTAGCTAAAACTAAAGTAACAGTAGCATTATCAGGTGATGGTGGTGATGAATTTTTTTGTGGCTATAATCGCTATTTTTATATGCCAAAAGTTTGGCATAAAATTAAAAAACTATCAGTATTTCAAAAAAATATTTTAAAAAAAATACTAACACTTTTACCTGCTAATAATTGGAATATTTTAGCTAAGCTATTTAATCAGCCAAATTTAGGGGATAAATTACATAAATTAGCTAATGTATTAAATAGCAGTTCATACAACGATGTCTATCAGAACTTACTATCACAATGGCAAAATCCTAATGATTTAGTCATAGGTGGTAGTGAGTATTTAGCAAATATAGAAATAAATAATGTAGAGCAAATGATGTTAAATGACCAAAAGACATATTTAACAGATGATATTTTAACTAAAACAGATAGGGCATCTATGGTGCATAGCTTAGAAACTAGAACTCCTTTACTTGACCATAGAATTATTGAATTATCATACCAAATACCACTGGGTATTCATTATAAACATAAACAAAGTAAATACCTACTAAGGCAAATTCTTTATGACCTTGTTCCTAAACAATTAATAGAAAGACCAAAAATGGGCTTTGCGCTACCAATAGAATACTGGCTTAGAAGTGAATTGAGGGATTGGGCAGAAAACTTATTACAAGAAGAAAAATTAAAAGACTACTTTAATCCCAAGCCAATTATTAGTAAATGGCAGCAACATCTCTCAACTAAAAATAATTGGCAATATCAGCTTTGGGGGGTGTTAATGTTTCAAATGTGGCTTGAAAACAATTAAAATTAATGTTTTTAAAACTACATCTCCTAGAAAAAACAATCTATTTTTATCTTTTGAAAAGTTTATAGTTTTTAATAAGTTCTGTTGTGAGCAAAGGCAGTCTTGAAAATCACCAGTTGCACAATCAATTATCTTATTTAAATTAGACTACATATTAATGGGTCTTAGTTTCTTTAACTCTTCGTCGGTAAATATTCTTGAAATTGCTATAAATCTCAACCCAAGCGGAATTTCTAAAGAAAAGCTAGATCCTATGCCCTTTGATGCATCAATAGTTATCTGCATATTCTTATAATATTCAAATTGATCTGATGCCATATAAAATTTACAACCTTGAATTTCACCTAAACACACATCTCTTGAACCAATTAAGAAATCACCTTTTGCAAAACACATAGGAGCACTGCCATCGCAACAGCCACCGCTTTGATGAAACATAAGTTCACCATGCTGTGTGCGTAATTTATCAATAACATCTTTTGCTTTTTGAGTAGCTATTACTCTTTCTATGTACATATATTAAAAAAAATAAAAAGGCGGTCAATTAGAATAACCGCCTTAATATAAGGAGTTAGTTCTTAAAAGAATCCTAACTTATTTTTCTCATAAGATATTAAGATATTCTTAGTATGACGATAATGGTTTAACATCATTTTATGAGTTTCTCTTCCAATACCAGATTTTTTGTAACCACCAAATGAAGCATGAGCTGGGTAAGCATGATAACAATTACACCAAACACGACCAGCTTCAATACCTCTGGCAAATGTTTGCATTTGATGAATATCACGAGTCCAAACACCTGCTCCTAATCCATATAAGGTGTCATTAGCAATTTCTAAAGCTTCGGCTTCATCTTTGAATGTTGTCACACTTAGCACTGGACCAAAGATTTCTTCTTGAAAGATGCGCATTTTGTTATGACCTTTAAATACAGTAGGTTTAATGTAATAACCATTAGGAAAAGTTTCATTATTATAGGCTTCTCCGCCAGTTAATACTTCTGCACCTTCTTGTTTTCCAACATCAATATAATTAAGAATTTTTTCATATTGCTCATTTGAAGCCTGAGCGCCCATCATAGTATCGCTATCAAGGGTATTACCCATAGTAATAGCTTCAATGCGCTTTATGCAACGCTCCATAAATTCATCATAAATATTTTCTTGAATTAAAGCTCTAGATGGACAAGTACAAACTTCACCTTGATTAAAAGCAAATAAAACTAAACCTTCAACTGCTTTATCTAAAAAATTATCATCTTGTGCCATAACACTATCAAAGAAAATATTTGGTGATTTACCGCCTAATTCTAAGGTCACAGGGATAATATTTTCAGAAGCATATTGCATAATTAAACGACCAGTTGTGGTTTCACCAGTAAATGCAACTTTCTTAATATCAGGGTGTGTAGCAAGTGGCTTGCCTGCCTCAGGCCCAAAGCCGTTTACTATGTTTATTACTCCTTTTGGTAATAAATCCTCAATTAACTTCATTACTACTAAAATTGAAGCAGGTGTTTGTTCGGCGGGTTTTAACACAACACAGTTTCCTGCAGCTAATGCTGGAGCTAATTTCCAAGTAGCCATAAGAATCGGAAAGTTCCAAGGAATAATTTGTCCTACAGCACCTAATGGTTCGTGGACTTCCATTGAAACAGTAGTTGCATCAAGGTCCGCAACTTCACCGGCTTCTGAGCGAATAACACCTGCAAAATAACGAAAATGGTCAATAGATAATGGAATATCAGCTGCCATAGTTTCTCTAATAGCTTTACCATTATCCCAAGTTTCTACTAATGCGATTTTTTCGAGATTTTCTTCAATTCTATCTGCAATCTTAAGTAGTATAGCACTACGCTCACCAGCAGATGTTTTACCCCAACTTGGCGCAGCTTTATTTGCTGCTGCAACTGCTAAATCAATATCTTTAGCATTTGATTTTGGAATTCTAGTAATAACACTGCCATCTACTGGTGAAGTATCTTCAAAATATTCACCATCAACAGGTGCTACCCATTTACCTCCAATATAGTTTTCATACTGACTTTCAAATTTTGGTTTTTCACATTGCATAATTTTATTCTCCTTGATTTTATTATTATTTAAAATAGATGATATATCTAATTAGAATTTATTCCCCTTATATTACTTTTTTTTATATATGAATATGTTAACAACTGTACCAAAAAAAAACATTGTATGCAAGTTTATGTATGCCTCTAATACATTTCGCACTTTTTTTCGTTTATTTTAATTTGTTTAATAGGAGATTTTTGCCATAGAAGAAGTTTATTCTAAATGTAGAGTTCTTAATTTATGGTACTGAAGCCTTTGCATTATTGAGCTATTTTATTTAATCTACACATTTCAAACTTTTAGCCAAAATATATGGATATTGTATAAATTTCGGCATTGTATTTTTAAAACTAACATTTGACTGAAAATACTTTTTTATCTGCTAATCTAACAGCTGTTAAACTACCATCCCATATACATCCAGTATCTAATGGGTATATATTTTTTATATTTATATCTCTTAAAGTTGACCAGTGTCCAAATAAAATATTATTATTTTTTGTTTTTCTTGTTTCATATAAAAACCAAGCTTTATATCCTTTTGGGGTTTTATCTATGTTTAATTTATTATTAAAATCTAAGTCTCCACTTTCGGTACAATACCTTATTCTCAGTAGTGCATTAACAATATAACGATAACGATAAATACCTTCTAAATTATTAGACCAACTACTTGGTTCATTCTCATAAATATTATCAAGAAAGTAACTTAGGTTTTCACTTTTAAGCTCGTTTTCCACTTCATTAGCATGATTCAAAACTTCAGTTTTATTCCACTGAGGAGGAATGCCCGCATGCACTAATAAATCATTTTTATGTTCAATAATCAAAGGTTTTTGTAATAAGAAGTCTATCAATTCTAATTTATCTTTAGCAGCAAATATTTCATTAAAAGTATCTTTTGCATTTGCTTTTCTTTTAGTTAGAGTACACACTATTAGATGAAAATCATGGTTACCTAAAGTCATGTTAGCATTATCTTTTAAGTTTCTGATAAACCTTAATGTTTTTAAAGAATCTTTACCTCTGTTTACTACATCTCCTAGAAAGAATAATCTATCTTTATCTTCTGAAAAGTTTATAGTTTTTAATAAGTTCTGTAGTGAGTAAAAGCAACCTTGAACATCACCAATTGCATAATCAGCCATTATCTTATTCAGGTTTGATTATTTAAATTGTTTTTTCATAATCATTAGTTAAAATTATAAAATCATTAACATCTAACATTTCAGCTCTTTTAGATAAATCTATATTAGTATCATTTTGGTTGATAATTGATTTTAAACAGTTTCTTAAAGTTTTCCTTCTTTTTGAAAAGCTTTCTTTTACAATCATAGCAAAATAATCATAATTAAAACCTGTGATTTTTGTTTTAGGTTTTAGATATATTATGGCAGACTCAACTTTCGGCATAGGTTTAAATGCTTCAGCAGGTACTTTAAAAAGCATTTTAACATCAAAAGACATTTGCATAATTACGCTTAAACGACCATAGACTTTATTGTTAGGCTTTGATATTATCCTCTCTACTACTTCTTTTTGAAGCATAAAAGTCATATCTTTAATATTATCCACATATTTCATTAAATGAAAAAGTAGTGGGGTTGATATATTGTAAGGTAAATTACCAACAATGCGGCTATTATTAGATTTACTAAAATCATATTTCAAAGCGTCACCTGAGTGAATTGTTAATTTATCATCTTGCCAACTTTTAAAATTATTGGCTAAGTTAAAATCAATTTCAATTATTGTTAATTTTGCTACTTTCTCAATAATATGTTTTGTTAGAGCGCCCAGACCTGGTCCTATTTCATATACTTCATCACTATTTTTAAGTTGCATGTCATTAATAATTTTATTTATGACATAGTTATCAATAAGAAAATTTTGACCAAATCTTTTTTTAGCTTTATATTTTTGCATTATTTAGCATCATTTTTGTATAGAAAAGTGCAGTATCTAAACTACCAGTGTCTATATTACCAGTCCCTGCTAGATTTAGTGCTGTGCCATGGTCAACTGAACTTCTAATAAAAGGTAAACCCAAAGTAATATTGGCAGCTTTATTAAAACCAAAGGCTTTTAAGGTAGGCAGTCCTTGGTCATGATACATTGCTAAAATGCAATCAGCATTTTTAAGAGAATTTTTGGTAAATGCAGTATCAGCAGGCATTGCTCCAATTAGATGAAAATTATTTTTTTTATTTAACTCTTTAATAACAGGATTAATTATTTTTATTTCTTCCTTGCCTAAATGCCCGTCTTCTCCAGCATGAGGGTTTAAACCACAAACTAAAATTTTAGGATTTTTTATATTAAACTTTGTTTTTAACTCATTGTTTAATATAGTAATAGTTTTTTTAAGAGAAACTTTTGTTATATTATCTGCAACTTCTCTTAGAGGTAGGTGGGTAGTAGCTAATGCAACCTTTAAATTTTTAGTAACTAACATCATTACAGTTTTTTCTACATTAGTTTTGTTAGCTAAATATTCTGTATGACCACTAAAATTTATCCCAGCTTCATTAATAATCCCCTTATGTACTGCACCTGTTAAGAGAGCATCAGTTTTATATTCTAAACAATGTTTTATTGCTAAATCTATAGTTTCTAATACAAAGTTGGCATTTTTAACATTTAGCTTACCGGCTGTAGCAGGGTGTCTTAATTTTACAGGATATACACATATTTCGCCTGCAATGGTTTTACTCTCACTCTCAGTAACTTTAAGTGGCAGGTTTAGTAGTTTAGCTCTTTTCAATAATAAATCGGGGTCACTAAATGTTATAAGTGGAAATAGTGTTTTTTTTTGAGCATTCATAATAGCTAAATCAATACCTATTCCTGCTGGTTCTCCTGGAGTAAAAGCTATTTTCATATTAATTTAAGATTGAAAAATGTGTTAAATATACATTTTACAATATCTTTTATCAAATTGTTTGTATGAATAAAGAATGCTAAATCAATAACTTACAAAGTTTTTAATACAAAGTTATATTCTTCAAAATTCACTCCCAATATGGTTTTGCAATTGTTTAAATAAATTTAATTATTAAAAAAAACAAAGCTATATTACATTTATCAGTTTAAAATAATAGATGCTCATTTATTAAGTTATTAGGTTTTATTTTGTATGAATTTTTATAAAAATTACACATTTTATTTATTAGTAACTATTTTTAGCCTTAATCTGTATGCACAAGCTAAAAATGATTACAACTATAATGTTGGTAATGTTAGATCACTACCAATTGGAAAAAGAGTAATTTTAGGAGGTAATATAATACCAAAATCTGAAATAAACTTATTTGCCCAAGTTTCAGGAGATGTTATTGATATAAAAGGCAAGGAGGGAGATTCTTTTGAAAAAGGCGATTTAATAGTTTTATTAGAGCATGAATCAATAAGAGCTCAAAAAGATGCAGCTCATGCAGAAATTGCCTCTGCAAATGAAATATTGCGCAATGCAAATGTTCAATATTCTAAATCAATAATTGCTCCATATGCAGAATCTGATAATGTGTTTGGTGGTATGCCTGGCATGTTTAGAGCTTTTAACCCAATGCAAAATCTTAATAACACAGATTCAAGTTTTGACCGTTATGCTCGGAGGACAGATGCCTATTCGCATTTTGCTCAAGCTAGACAAAGATTGAGACAAGCTTTTGCTAAATTAAGAGAAATTGATGAAAAGTTAAAAGATTCTGCTATTAGAGCTCCTTTTGATGGAGTTATCATTTCAAAAAATGTTGATAAAGGAGATACAGTTCAATATGGTAAAGAACTAATTAAATTTACTAATATCAAAGAGTTACAAGTAGAAATAAATGTACCATCTAGACTTGTTTCACATTTTATATTAAATAATTATTATAGAGTCAAATTAGATTCATCTAATGTTGTTATAAATGCTAAATTAGTGCAAATATATCCTATAGCTGATGTGAATAATCACACTGTTAAGATAAAACTTGATTTACCTGAGAATCTTTATGCAGTTCCAGGCTCTTACGCAGAATTAGAATTATTTGAACAAGGCAGAAATAGATTAGTAGCAGTGATACCTGATTCAGCACTTATTTGGCGTAGTAGTTTGCCAAGTGTTTTTGTGGTAGATAGTCAAAATAAAACAGAATTAAGATTTATTCGTGTAGGTGAAAAAATTAATGATGATGAGACTAGTGTATTATCAGGATTAAAACCAGGTGAAAAAATCATTATTAATCCTAATATACTAACAGTTTCAGGGATAATTGTTAACTAATAACTATGTCCGACTTATCTTCAGATAATAATTTAGGTGCCGCTGGTAAATTAGCTAAGACTTTCATAACATCACCGCTTTCAATTTTATTTTTCTTAGCAATGTTAGGTGCTGGAATTATTGGTTTAATATCTACTCCAAGACAAGAAGACCCTCAAATTTCTGTTCCTTTAATTGATATTTTTATATCATATCCTGGAGCAACATCAAAAGAAGTTGCAGATATTACAGTAAGACCTTTATCACGCCTTATGAGTCATTTATTAGGCGTGAAGCATGTTTATTCTGTAAGTGATAAAGGTAGAGCAATCATAACAGTTGAGTTTGATGTTGGCGAAGAGATGGGTGCATCTATTATAAAAGTTAGAGATAAGATACATTCTAATATGGATCTGATGCCTGAAGGTGTTAGGATGCCAATAGTGAAACCAAAAGAAATAGACGATGTTCCAATAGTTAACTTAACATTGTGGTCAAAACAAATAGATGATGGTCAATTAAGATTATTAGGGCTTGAATTATTACAACAACTTGAATCTGTAAAGGATACTAATAATGGTTTTGTTGTTGGAGGTAGAAAAGAAGTATTTAACATAGATGTTTATCCTGAAAGACTAGCAGGCTACAATATATCATTACAACAAATAGCAAATGCTATAAAAAGTGCTAACATTAAGCAACAAACAGGAAAAGTTGAATCATACGATTATGAAATGCAGGTGTATTCAGGAGATTTTTTCAAAAACTCTGATGATATAAAAAACATAACTGTGGCAATTAAAGATAACAAACCAATTTATATAAGAGATATAGCGAATGTATATTACGGGGTGGAAGAAACAGAGAAATTAGTAAGTCATTATTCAGGCAAAGCTGATAAATCAGATATAAAAGCTAATGGGGAACAAGCAGTAACAGTTGCTGTTGCTAAGAAATATGGAAGTAATGGGGTAACTGTAGCTAATGATATTTTAAAAAAAGTAGAAGAATTAAAAGGCAGATTAATACCAGATAATGTTCATATAGCTGTAAGTAGAAATTATGGTAAAACTGCCAATGATAAGGTCAATGGTCTAATTAGAGAACTTTTCATTGCCACCGGTATTGTTACTTTTTTAGTATGGGTAGCATTAGGAGCAAGACCAGCATTAGTAATAGGTTTAGTTATTCCAGTGGTTTTATTAATGACTCTTTTTTCAGCTTGGATATTAGGACTTTCTATTGATAGAGTAAGCTTGTTTGCTTTAATTTTTTCAATTGGGATTTTAGTTGATGATGCCACTGTGGTAGTTGAAAATATTTACAGGAGGTGGCTTTTAGATAATAGAATATCAATTGCTACTGCTATTGATGCAGTAAGAGAAGTTGGTAATCCTACTATTTTAGCAACTTTTACTATTATTGCTGCCTTACTGCCTATGGCTGCTGTTAGAGGGATGATGGGTCCTTATATGATGCCTATACCTATTTTAGGTTCAGTCGCTATGTTGTTTTCCTTATTTGCTGCTTTTGTTTTTGCTCCATATTTTGTTATGAAATTTGTTCCATCAATTGATTTGTTAGAAAAAATGCACAAAAAAGAGGATAAAATAAAAATTAAATTACAAAAATTCTTTAATATTTGTATCTCTAATCTTTATTTAAAGAGAAATCAAGGAAAGTTTTTTTTAATCTTTTTAGTATTGTCGTTTTTTATATCAATATCAATGTTTTATGCTACTGCTGTTGCAGTAAAAATGTTACCTTTAGACAATAAAAGTGAATTTGGTGTTTTAGTTGATATGCCAGATGGCACAGCTTTGAGCAATACCACCACCACTCTACATAAAATAGCGGCAATAGTTAAGGATATTCCAGAAGTTAAATCTATACAGCTTTATGCTGGCACCTCTCAACCTTTTGATTTTAACGGCTTGGTTCGCCATTATTATTTAAGAAATATTAGTTCTCAAGGTGAATTACAAATTCAATTATTAGATAAGGAAGATAGAGACAGGTCAAGCCATGAAATTGCTTTGGAAGTTAGGGAATTAGTAAAAAATATTACTGATGAAGAAGGGGCTAACCTCACTATTGTTGAGATGCCTCCTGGTCCTCCAGTTTTGCGCTCTGTTGTAGCAGAGGTGTATGCACCTGACGAAAATACTAGGAAAAAATTAGCAAATGATTTAACTCATATTTTTAATGAGTCTAAAAGTATGACAGATGTTGATAATTTAATGCGAGATAGGTATTTAGTATGGCACTTTGAAGTTGATACTGAAAAAGCACACAGATATGGTGTTAGTGTTCATACTGTTAAAGAGACTATGGAAATGGCTATGAGTGGCTTTGATATTAGCACTATAAGAAAAAAGAATGCTTTAGAACCAACTAAGATTCGCCTCCAAGTTCCTTTAAATAAACGCTCACAGTTTTCTTATTTAAAACAATTACCAGTGCCTTCTACTACTGGATTAATGATACCTTTGCTGGAATTAGGTAGATTTAGTCTTGAATATCAAGATGATTTGATTTTTCATAAAGACTTAATGCCTGTTGAGTTCGTTTTAGGAGAGCCTATAGGTAGATTAAGTGCTCCAATTTATGCTATGTCTGCTGTAGAAGATTTATTAGAAAAGTATGAAACTGTTGATGGAGAAACAATTTCTGGAGAATACTTAGATAGACCTAACAATTTAAATGTACCAAGTTTTGTTTGGGCTGGAGAATGGACTATTACTTATGAGACATTCAGAGATATGGGACTTGCTTTTGGTGTAGCTTTGATGATTATTTATATGTTAGTTGTTTACCAATTTGGCAATTTTATTGTCCCTAGTGTCATAATGGCTCCTATCCCACTAACATTATTAGGCATTATTCCCGGTCATTGGCTGTTAAATGCTGATTTTACCGCTACTTCAATGATTGGCTGGATTGCTTTGTCTGGTATTATTGTTAGAAATTCAATTTTATTAGTGGACTTCACAGTTCAAGATTATGCAAAAGGAGTGCCATTTTTTGAAGCTGTCGTAAATTCTTGTGGTGCTAGAACTAGACCAATTTTAATTACTGCTCTAACTTTAGTTGGTGGTTCTGCTTTGATTTTATTTGACCCTATTTTTCAAGGAATGGCAATATCTTTATTATTTGGGGTTATGATTTCAACTTTATTAACATTAATAGTTATTCCTTTAGGAACATTAAGCGTTGGTGAAAAGCATTGTAAGGTGGTAGCTATTAATTTAGGGTTATTGCCTGGTGATGATTCAGCAGATGATAAATATAATATCCATAAAACTGAAAAAGAAAATAACATAACTAAACCTGATGCAAAAAAAGCAAAAGAGTGGATTAAAACTATTATCAAAGACAAACCTATTAATTCTACTAAGAAAATATCAGAAAAAAAGATAAATACTGATGATTTTTTAAAAAAAGAAGGTTAAATTTATATTTAATATATAAGCATAACTTATTGGAATAGATAAAATAAACACTATTAGTAAATAATATATTAGAATATTACGATATTTTAATATTGTATATTTGTATTTTTTATGAGATAATTTGCAGCAGTTTTGATATGTTATCAAAATTTTTTTTTTAAATAGGAGATAAATAAATGAAAAGTACAATTAAAGTTTTAGCAATTATAGCTTTATTTGCTTCAATTAATGCTTCAGCATTCTGGGGTAATAATTGGGGTCCTTGGGACAACGACAGATACTATGACAGAGGTGATAGATATTATGGCGATGGCTGGGGTGATGGCGTTGGCGATATTTGGAATGATGCCTTTGGCGATTTATTTGGAAGCGGTCGCGGTCGTGGAAGAGGAAACTTCAGTTTCAATATGGATGCTGATAGTGACATTGATGGTTATGGTTCTGGTCGTGGTTATGGCAGAGGCAGAGGCTATGGTCGCGGATATGGTCGTGGTTATGGAGACTATTATGGAGACTACTATGATAGACCTTATTATGGTGGTTATCGTCGTGGTGGTTATGGTTATGCTCCATATTATGGTGGTTATGGCTATCAAAACCCATATAGAATGAATAATATGATGCAGCCGGGTAATGTAAACAATGCGCCTGCAAATAATAATAGCGACAATAAAAATCAAAAGTAAGTAATACTTTTAATTTTAAAAAAGAGGTGCTATATGCACCTCTTTTTTTATTGACTGCATAATTTAAAATAGGTATCATTTTGCTCTTTTATTCCTCGATAGCTCAGTTGGTAGAGCAAAGGACTGTTAATCCTTGGGTCGCTGGTTCGAGTCCAGCTCGGGGAGCCAATTACTACTAATATCAAATAGTATTAAACAATACAGCTCTAAAAGAAAAGATTTTATAAAATATCCTGTGCTAAAAAATAAAATCTCTTTAATGTTTACAGATTTCAAGAATAAAAAATAAATAGTAATTTATTGTTTTGCTACCATTCTAAGCAGCTCTTTTCTAGATTTTTTAATAGCTGTCTGTGTCTTCAATTAATTTATATTTTTTGACTATTTTTTTATAATTCAGCTAAACGCTTAACAGCTTTTTCAATATTAGTCATACTAGTTGCAAAGGAAAATCTAATATAATTATTGGCACCAAAAGCAGAGCCTGGTACTAAGGCGATATTTAGTTTTTCTAAGCAATAATTAGCAAGCTCAACATCATCTTTTAGACCTAAGCGTTTAATCAAATCTCCTACATAAGCAAATGAATAAAAAGCACCTTCTGATTTATTGCATTTAATACCATCAATTGCATTTAAACTACTGACAATATAATTGTGTCTTTTTTCAAATGCCGTTACCATTTCTTTAATAAAGTCTTGCTTGCCATTTAAAGCCTCTTCAGCAGCAGCTTGAGCTATAGAACAAGGATTTGAAGTACTTTGAGATTGAATTTTACTCATTGCTTTTATAATGTTTTGAGGACCGGCTGCATAGCCAATACGCCATCCAGTCATAGCATAGGCTTTAGATACACCATTTAAGATAATAGTCCTATCTTTTAATTTTGGTTCAGCCATTACAATATTAACAAAAGGTTTATTATTCCAACGAATATGCTCATAAATATCATCGCTTAAGATGAAAATATTAGGATGTCGTAATAATACTTTAGCTATATTCTTAAGTTCTTCATCATTGTAAATTACCCCTGTTGGGTTAGAAGGGCTGTTTAGCATTAATAGTTTTGTTTTATCAGTTATTGCATTTTCTAATTTTTCAGCAGTAATCTTAAAATTATCATTTATATCTGTGGTTATTATTATTGGCTTTGCATCTGCTAGAATTACAATATCAGGATAGGATACCCAATATGGTGCAGGTATTATAACTTCATCACCTGCATTTAAAATTGCAAGTGCAAGGTTATATACTACTTTCTTACCTCCAGAAGAAACCATAACTTCTTGTAAACTATATTCAAGATTATTTTCTCTTTTGAATTTATCAATAATAGCTTTTTTTAATGAAGCTGTGCCATCTACAGCAGTATAGCGAGTTTGGCCATTATTAATAGCTGCAATGCCAGCTTTGCAAATATTCTCAGGTGTGTCAAAATCAGGCTCACCAGAGCCCATTGAAACTATGTTAATACCTTTAGCTTTTAATTCATTAGCTTTTGCGCTAACAACCAAAGTTGGTGATGGTTTTATTGATTCAACTCTATTAGATAATGGATTCATTTTAATATTCCGAATAAAAATTTTATAAAGTTTTTATAATACCAAAATGAGCATTATTTCTTAAATATTTTTAAATTAAAATAACATATTAGTTTTTAAAAATTTTAATATGAAAAAATCCTTTCAATTAAAAAGTGATTTCTCACCTATGGGAGATCAAGTCCAAGCAATAAAAGCACTAACTGCTTGCTTAAATGCCAATGAAAAATTTCAAACTCTATTAGGAGTTACCGGCTCTGGTAAAACATTTACCTTAGCAAATGTAATATATGCGACTAAAAGGCCTAGTCTTATCTTAGCACCTAATAAAACTTTAGCAGCACAATTATATAGTGAAATGAAAGTATTTTTCCCTAATAATGCAGTTGAATATTTTGTTTCTTATTATGATTATTATCAGCCAGAGGCTTATGTGCCTGCTTCTGATACTTATATTGAAAAAGATGCATCTATCAACGAACAAATTGAACAAATGCGTCTATCAGCCACTAAAGCACTATTAGAGCGTAAAGATGTAATTATTATTGCTAGCGTTTCAGCTATTTATGGATTAGGTGACCCTAAAAGCTATATGTCAATGTTACTGCATTTATCTGTTGGTGAAGTCATTAAACAAAGACAAATTTTACTTAGATTATCAGAGATGCAATATACTAGAAATGATGTTGTGTTAAATAGAGGCAATTTTAGAGTTAAAGGTGAGGTAGTTGATATTTTTCCAGCAGATTCTGAATCAAAAGCAATTAGGGTAGAATTATTTGATGATGAGGTGGAAAGTCTTTATTGGTTTGATCCTTTAACAGCTAAAAAAATACAAAGTATTCAAAGGATTACAATTTATCCACAGACCCACTATGTAACTCCAAAAGCAAAAATTCTAAGTGTTTTAGAGGATATAAAAGCTGAGCTAAGAATTAGAAAAAAAGAATTATTAGCTGAAAATAAATTAGTAGAAGAGCAACGCTTGAGTCAAAGAGTATTATTAGATTTAGAAATGATGCGAGAACTTGGCTATTGCACTGGTATTGAAAATTATTCGCGTTATTTATCAGCGAGAAATAAAGATGAGCCACCGCCAACATTAATGGACTATCTGCCAAGTGATGCAATTATCATAATTGATGAATCACATGTAACTGTTCCGCAAATTGGAGGTATGTATAGAGGTGACAGATCTAGAAAACAAACCTTAGTTGAATTTGGCTTTCGCCTACCTTCTGCTTTAGATAATAGACCTTTGCAATTTAATGAATTTGAGGATAGAGTTGGGCAATGTATTTTTGTATCAGCTACTCCTCAAGATTATGAATTAAATAAAAGTAGCACAATAGTTGAACAAATAGTGCGTCCAACAGGTTTATTAGACCCAGGAGTAGAAATAAGAGAGGTAGCCACACAAGTTGATGATTTGTTATCAGAAATAAATAAAAGAGTAGTTTTAAAAGAAAGAGTGCTAGTAACTACTTTAACTAAAAAACTAGCAGAAAATCTAACAGAATACTTAACAGAGCATAGTGTAAAAGTAAGATACTTACATTCTGATGTTGATACTGTTGAAAGAGTAGAAATAATAAGAGATTTAAGAATAGGTAAATTTGATGTTTTAGTTGGTATAAATTTACTTCGTGAGGGCTTAGATATCCCAGAGGTATCTTTAGTTGCTATTTTAGATGCTGATAAAGAAGGTTTTTTACGCTCTGAACGCTCATTAATACAAACTATTGGCAGGGCTGCAAGGCATATAAATGGTAAGGCTATTTTATATGCTGATAGAGTTACTAATTCAATGAAAAAAGCTATAGATGAAACCGAAAGGAGAAGACATAAACAACAACAATATAATATAAAAAATAATATAACTCCTAAAGGTATAGTAAAACCAATTGTTGATATATTAGATACTGATTTAACTGAAGAGAGAGAAAAATTTGATAAAGAGCAAAATATTATTATTCAATATACTCCAGTGCAGTTAAATAAAGAAATTAAACGCTTAGAAAAACAAATGTATGCTTATGCAAAAGAGTTAAAATTTGAACAGGCCGCTGATGTTAGAAACCAAATAACTAAATTAAAAGAAAACCAATTTAAGATTTGATAATTTAAAAATCTAAAAACCTATGTCTCTAATTTTAAAATGCAATAACTCGCTCATTCTGATACCACAACCATACAATAAAGAAAGCAAATATAAAAGGATAGGGTTAATCAAATAAAAACAATTAGATATATAATTTTCTTTATTCTAATCTAACCTTTTCGTATTATAGATTTTTACTTGTTCTTTAGTCCATTGATACACTTCATCATTAAGCTCAGTTACTGATTTTTTTGGTTCTATAGCTTTACCTATAACTAATTTTATAACTCCTGATTTTTTTACAAATTGCCCCTTAGCCCAGAATTTTCCAGCATTATGATACACAGGGAGGATTTTTACCTTAGCTTTTTTAGCAATTGCAACACCTCCACTTTGATATTTTCCTAACTTAGCGTATTTGCATCTTGTGCCTTCTGGAAATATTACTACCCACAGACCTCGCTGTAATCTATCAACTCCTTGAGTTAATACTTGTTTTAAAGCATTTAGTTTTTTACTTCTATTGATTTTAATTGGTGCCGTTAAAGCTAATCCCCAACCAAAAATAGGAATTAATAACAATTGCTGTTTTAGAACCCATACTTGTTGAGGGAATACTTTTTGAAATACAAAAGTCTCCCAAGTAGATTGATGATTAGATATTAGCACACAAGGTTCATTAACTATGTTTTCTTTACCTATAATTTCATAGTCTAAGCCAACAGTTACTTTAAGCCACCAAATATTAAATTTAGCCCATTGAGATGTAATTTTATAACGATGTTTAAGTGGTAAAAAGAAAAATACCAAGCCTAAGCTAACAATAGTTACAAGTGCAAATACTGAGCCAATAAAATATAAAATTGAGCGAAATAAAGCCATAGTTTTTATTATTTTAAAAATAGCGATGTTATACTTTATCGCTATGACTATCAATACTATTTTATTTGATTTAGATGGCACACTAGTAGATACTGCACCTGATTTAGCTTATGCATTAAATCAAGTTTTAATTGAAAATGATAAGAAAGAATTAAGCCTTAAGTATGTTAGAAACTATGTATCAAAAGGAGGTAAGGCATTAATAAAATTAGCATTTGATGATAAATATGATTCGGACAGCTTTATTAAAAAGCATCAAAGATTATTAGAAATTTATCAAAAAAATATTAGCAACAAAAGTAAAGTTTTTAAAGGTATAGATAGGTTATTAGCCAAAATAAAACAAAAAAATATGTATTGGGGTATAGTTACTAACAAGCCAGAATATTTAACTAAACCAATACTTTATAACTTAAATTTAAAACCTGATATAATGGTTTGTGGTGATACTTTGAGATATAATAAGCCACATCCAGAACCACTTTTTTATGTGTGTAAAAAGTTAAATGTTAAGCCTTACCAATGTATATTTTTAGGAGATGATGAAGTTGATGTTATCACCGGCAAGGCGGCAGGAGTGAAAACAGTTATTGTTAGTTATGGTTATGGTAAGAATATTAATTCATGGGGCGCAGCTGCAATTATTGCTAAGCCGGAAGATATTTGGAATTTAATTTAATGGATATTTTATTTATATTTTTAGCTTTTATTATTGGTGCTGTATTAGTATATTTTCTACAAAATCAGAAAATTAACAGCTTTAATCAAGAAAATACCCAATTACAAGAAAGAAACTCTAACTTAAATGCTGAGCTTGAAAACCTAAAAGAAAATATAATTAAGCTTGATTTAAAAATAACCGAACTTACTACTACAAACACAAATTTAAATGTCCAAAATGCTGAGTTAACCACCAAGTTAGCCGAACAAGAAAATTACTACAAAAAACAAATTGAATTTCTAAAAGCTACTAAAGAATATATAACAAAAGATTTTAAGGCTATAGCTAACTTAGTATTAGAAACTGAAGGCAAGAACTTAAATACCAAGAATAAAGATGTTTTAGAGCCGCTAAAAACTGAAATTAAAGGTTTTAAAGAAAGAATTGAGACTATAACCAAAGAGCAAATAGAAGAGCGAACTAGTCTTAAAGACCAAATAACAAACTTACAAGCTGCTAATTTAGAAGCCCAAGAAACCACTAAAAACCTAACTGATGCCTTAACAAAAGACAATAAGCAACAAGGTAACTGGGGTGAGATTGTCCTAGAGAATATATTAACAGAGTCAAATCTTAGAGAAGGCTATGAGTATGACATTCAAAAACAATATAAAAACAAAGATGGCAAAAGATATACCCCTGATGTAATAGTGCATTTACCTGATAATAAAGATATTATTATTGATGCAAAAGTATCACTAAAGGCTTATAAAGATTATCAAAGTGAAACTGATAAAGATAAAAGGAAAAAGCATCTAGCGGCGCACATAAAATCAATAGAAGCACATATTAAAAATATCAGTTTAAAACAATATGAAAACTTAGAAGGTATTAAAACCTTAGATTTTATTTTTGTATTTATGCCTATAGAACCAGCGTTATTAGTTGCTTTGAGTAATAAAAACGCAATATTTAAAGAAGCACTTAATAAAAATATTATGCTAACTTCACCTTCAACTTTGTTAATGAGTTTAAAAATAGTAAATCATATTTGGCAAAATGAAAAACAAAATAAAAACTCTGAAGAAATAGCCAAACAAGCAGGGGCTATGTATGATAAGTTTTATAATTTTATCAATAGCTTAGAAGATATAAATAAACATATAAATAAAGCACAAGAAAGTTATAATAAAGCCCATAATCAACTAAGCACTGGCAGAGGTAATTTAGTATCTCGTGCAGACAAATTAAAAGAACTTGGGGTACAAACTAAAAAACAAATAGAATGAAAATAGCAACAAAATATAATTTTAAAAATAATGAACTCAAAAACAAAGTAATTTTAGTTACAGGTGCTAATCGTGGGTTAGGTAGGGCAGTCAGCATTGATTTAGCAAGAGCGGGTGCAGAAGTCATATTGTTAGGTAGAGATTTAGCTGGTATAGAAGAAGTTTATGATGAAATTACTACTTTAAAACTCAAAGAGCCGATACTTTATCCCTTAGACTTAGAAGGAGCTACCCCAGAAAATTACCAACAAATGACAAAGGATATTGACAAACACTTTAAAAAACTTGATGGCATTATCCATAATGCAGGCATTTTAGGAGCATTAATGCCTATAGAACTACATGATATTAAACTTTGGTATCAAACTATGCAAATCAATGTAAATGCTCCATTTATGCTTACTCAGGCATTAATCCCTTTATTAAAAAAATCAGCAGATGCTAGAGTGTTATTTTTATCATCAACTGTTGGTAGAAAAGGGCGCGCCTATTGGGGTGCTTATGGAATATCAAAATTTGCTATTGAAGGCTTTATGCAAACTTTAGCAGATGAGTTAGAAAAAACTAACATCAAAGTAAATTCTATAAATCCAGGAGCAATGCGCACTAAAATGCGCCGTATTGCTTATCCAGCAGAAGATGTAACTAAATTACCTACACCAGAAGACATAAGCCCAGCATTTGTGTATTTAATGAGTAAGAAAGCTAAAGGTATTCATGCTAATAGATTGTTTTTACAAGACTAAAAAAGTAATATGATAACAAACTACTTTATAGATATTGTAATCTTGTTGCTGGCAGCGGCTGTATTTGTGCCATTATTTCGTATCCTCAAATTAGGAAGTGTCGCAGGGTTTATTATTGGTGGCGTGATTGTTGGTCCGTCAGGTTTAGGCTTAATAAAAAATATAAATGAAATTACCACCTTTGCAGAAATAGGTGTGGTTTTATTGTTGTTTTTTATTGGTATAGAGCTAAAAGTAACACGCCTACTACAAATGAAGAATTTAGTTTTTGGTTTAGGCTTGTTACAAGTGGTAATTACTGGGGTGGTGTTAGCTTCAATAGCTTATATGATTTTTGGCGTATCTATTAAAGCGGCTATTATAATTGGTCCAGCACTAGCTTTATCTTCAACTGCATTTGTGATGCAATTACTTATTGAACAGAAGAAATTTATCTCAGAATATGGTCAAGCATCTTTTGCAATATTGTTATTACAGGATTTAGCTGTTGTGCCTCTTTTGGCGTTAGTGCCTCTTTTAACTATAGAAGAATTTAGTATAGGTTTTGATATTGGCTTAGCATTAGTTGAGTCGGTTTTTATTATTAGTTTAGTCGTTGTTATTGGTCGTTATTTGTTACACCCTATATTGCACAGAATAGCTATTTTAAAAGATACAGAACTTTTCACTATATCAGCAGTTTTGATAATTATTGGCTCAGCTATGATTACCGAACATGCTGGTTTTTCTATGGCTATGGGTGCTTTTTTAGCAGGGATACTTATGTCTGATTCATTTTATCGTTTGCAAATAAAAGCAGAATTACGCCCATTTAGAGGTTTGTTTTTAGGCTTATTTTTTATGTCAATGGGTATGTTTTTAAATATAAAACTATTATCAGTAAACCCATTGCCTATATTATCTCTAGTAGCTTTGTTAATTATTATTAAGGTTTTT
Organism: uncultured Thiotrichales bacterium; assembly: GCA_964508055.1. GTDB lineage: Bacteria > Pseudomonadota > Gammaproteobacteria > PS1 > Pseudothioglobaceae > CAZDRI01. The sequence goes on along the minus strand of CAZDRI010000004.1, from coordinate 35,599 downwards.
GTGCTTTATTTAATTACTTATTGGTTTAAATTTAAAAACAAAAACCATATAGCTATTTCACTAATATTAGCTCAAAGCGGAGAATTTGCTTTAGCTGTGTTTGCTTTAGCTTTTCAAAATAATATTTTAGATAAAGAGTTATTTCAACAATTATTACTTATTGTCCTGCTTAGTATGCTACTAACTCCAATATTAGCTTATTATGCTAATAAACTAGCTGATATAAAAAATATTAATGATAAAAAATCAAGTGAAAAAATATCAATTAAAGAACCAATTGTTATTATAGGTTTTGGTAGAGTTGGGCATCGTATTGGAGAAATGCTAAAAACTGCTGATAAGCCTTTTTTAGCTATAGATTCTAATGCTAAGACGGTGAAAAAGTTTCATAATAAAGGATATAAAATATTTTATGGAAATATTAATAATTTAGATATTTTAAAAAATATACAAGATAAAGGGGTAAAAATAGTAATCGTCACAATAAATAACCCTAAAGGTACAAAAAATGTAGTATCAGAACTTAGAAAAAATTGTCAAGAATTAATAATTTATGCGCGTGGTCATAATAAAGAGCAATGTCAGCAGTTATTAAAATTAGGTGCATCTGATGTAATATCAGAAAATGTTGAAACAAGCTTAGAATTAACAAGATTTATCTTAAAAGATTTAAAAACAGATAATTTAACTGTTGAAAATATCTTATTAAATTTTAGAAAGAAATATTACAAACAAATGAAGGAAAACATAAAAAAACTATAGCAACTATATCTTTATTTTAATAATTTTTCAGTCAAATGCGGCTTAATAGCTTTTAAGATTAATGGATAAGTCTGAGGATTACCAGCAACGATATTACCAGTTTTAAGATAATCTCTACCACCTGAAAAATCACCAACAAAACCTCCAGCTTCTTGAATAAGTAACACTCCAGCAGCTATATCCCAAATATTAAGACCAATCTCCCAAAAACCATCTAATCTACCAGCAGCTAAATAAGCTAAATCAAGCGCTGCTGACCCAGCACGGCGAATACCAGCAACATGAGGATGTATAGCTTTAAATGTGTTTAGATAACAATCTAAATGTTCTGGTTGTTTAAAAGGAAAACCTGTGCCAATTAAAGTGTTTTTTAAGCCATTAGTATCAGTAACTCTAATACGCACATCATTTAGAAAAGCGCCTTGACCACAACTTGTATGAAATAATTCTTCTTTAAATGGGTCATATACTACAGCATGTATTGGTTTTGTTTTTTCAAACAGGGCAATTGATACTGCATATTGTGGAAAAGAGTGTAGATAATTAGTAGTGCCATCAAGTGGGTCTATTATCCATTCAAATTTGCTGTTGCCTAATGTTTCACCAGTTTCTTCACCCAATATTGAGTGGGTAGGAAATGCTTTTAATAATTCGTTTATAATAACTTCTTCGCAAGCTTTATCAACTTCTGATACAAAATCATTTTTTGATTTATTTTGAATAGTTAAAGTCTCAATTCTGTTATGATTTCTTATTATAATTTGACCAGCTTTTCTAACTGCTCGGGTTGCGATGTTAACATATGGGTGCATAGATAAAAATGAATGAAAAAGAATTAAATTATACCTTTGATAGTATTCGTATTGTAATGGTAAACACTACTGAAGCAGGTAATATTGGTGCAGCAGCTAGGGCTATGAAAAATATGGCTTTGAAAAACCTTTATTTAGTTAACCCTAATAATTATCCTTCTGCTAAAGCTACAGCAAGAGCAAGTGGCGCTGATGATGTCTTAGCTAATGCAATTGTGTGTAATAATTTAAATGCTGCATTAATAGGTTGTGATCTGATTATAGGAGCTTCAGCAAGACAAAGAACTATTAAATGGCAACAATTAGATGTCAAAGCTAGCACTAAATTAATAAAAGAAACTGTTTTTAACAAGCAAAAAGTAGCAGTGGTATTTGGTAGAGAAAATAGCGGTCTTACTAATAAAGAATTAGATTTATGTCAAGTTTTAATGACTATACCTAGTAATAAAGAATACTTTTCTTTAAATGTAGCATCAGCAGTACAAGTATTTGCTTATCAAAATTTTATAACATTTAGTGACAATAAAACACTTGTGAATAATAATAAAAACAAAGAGGTAGCGAGTTTTTCTGATATGGAAAATTTTTATAATCATTTAGAGCAAACTTTGATTAAGATTAATTATTTTGATGATAATAAACCTAAGGAAAAGCTAATGCGCAGGTTAAGGAGGCTATTTCATAGAGCTATGATTGAGAAAGATGAAGTAGCGATTTTAAGAGGAATTTTAAAAAGGATTAATATATGAACAATAAATCAATATTAGTAACTGGATGTTCAACAGGGATAGGACTTTGCTTAGCTGTAGGATTGCAAAAAAGAGGCTATAAAATATTTGCAACAGCAAGAAAAGATGAAGACATGAATAAACTAAAAGATTTAGGTTTAAATGCTTTGTATTTAGATTATGCAGATAGTAATTCTATAAAAAAAGCTTTTAATGAATTATTGTCATCAACTAATAATTTATATGCTGTTATTCATAATGGTGCTTATGGACAAGTAGGTGCATTAGCAGATATAAATAGGAATACTTTAAAAAAACAATTTGAAACTAATGTATTTGGCTGGCATGAGCTTACTTATTTGGCATTGCCTATTATGAGAAAACAAGGTTTTGGCAGAATTGTTTATATAAGTTCAGTCCTAGGATTTGTAGCTATGCCTCATAGAGGACCTTATAATGCCTCAAAATATGCTATTGAAGGTTTAGTTGATACTTTGAGATTAGAACATAGCGACACTAATATTCAATTTAGCCTTATTGAACCTGGTCCTATTCGTTCAAATTTTAGAAAAAATGCCTATAAAGCATTTAAAGAAAATGTTGATATAACTAATAGCTTTTATAAAAAAAGCTATAAAATTATGGTTAAAAGGCTTAATTCAAATACCGAGACAAATTTTACCCTAGGACCAGAAGCAGTTTTAAAAGCTAGTATTCATGCTATAGAAAGTAAGAAAGCTAAGATACGCTATAGAATAACCTTTCCAACAAAGTTATTTGCTGTTTTAAAAAGAATATTATCTAGCAAATTATTGGATAAAGTTTTAGCTAAAATATCTTAAATTTACACTTATAAAAACAAAAAGAAAATAAGTCAATAACGCAAACAAAGATTGTATTTTATTTTTTATTTATCAACCTTTAGTTTAAAATTTGCTTTTTTAAAATAACAAAATAATTACAGTATATGAGTTTAAAAGCTTTAATTTTTGATGTTGATGGCACCTTAGCTGATACAGAAAAATATGCCCATTTACCTGCATTCAATCTGACATTTAAAGATATGAATCTTGATTGGCACTGGGATGACAATTTATATATTAAATTACTAAAAATAACAGGCGGTAAGGAAAGATTAAAATATTTTATTAAATCTTATAAGCCTAAAATGCCAAAGGTTGGTAATTTAGATGAATTTATTGCAAAAATTCATAACAACAAAACAAATCATTATGTAGAAATTATAAAAAACGGTAAACTTCCTTTAAGAAAAGGAGTGAAAAAGCTTATATTTGAAGCAATGGATAATAATTTAAAATTAGCTATTGCAACTACTACTACTTTTGTTAATGTTCAATCTTTAATCACTACTAATTTAGGCAATGATGCAATGGACTATTTTGATGTAATAGCTGCTGGGGATATTGTGAAAAATAAAAAACCAGCTCCAGATATTTATAATTATGCTTTAAATAAACTAAACTTAAAGGCTGATGAATGTATTGCTTTTGAAGATTCAGAAAATGGTATGCTTTCTGCCACAGCTGCAGGGCTTAAATCAATAATAACTGTAAATGGCTATACTAAAAAACAAAACTTTAAAAATGCTTTGATTATCTTAGATAGTTTAGGCGATGAAGAGTGTAATTTTAAAGTTATTAAAGGTAATAACTATGGATATTCTTATGTCAATATAGAGTTTATAAGGAAGTTATATGAATCAAATTATTGAGCTTGTTAAAAAAACTAAAGTTTATGATGTTGCTAAAAAAACACCGCTTACTTATATAGCTGAATTTAGCAAACAAATAAAAAATAAAGTTTATCTAAAAAGAGAGGATATGCAGCAGATACATTCTTTTAAACTAAGGGGTGCATATCAAAAAATAAGTTCATTATCTAAAAAAGAAAAAAAAGCTGGCATTATAGCCTCATCAGCTGGCAACCATGCTCAAGGCGTTGCTTTTGCTGCTAAAAAACTAAACATTAATTCTATTATAGTTATGCCTGCAAGCACGCCAGAAATAAAAGTGAGAGCAGTTAAAAACTTAGGTAGTAAAGTTATTTTGCATGGTGATGTATATGATGAGGCTTTTAAACATGCAAAGCAGTTAGAAAAAAAATATGGTTATACATTTATCCATCCATTTGATGATATTGAAGTTATCGCAGGTCAAGCAACAATTGCTAAGGAAATAATTGATACCAAAAGAAATATTGATTATGTATTTGTTCCAGTAGGAGGAGGGGGATTAATATCTGGAATTGGATTATATATCAAAGACATATCTCCTAAAACTAAAGTTATTGGAATAGAGCCTATTGATTCTCAAACTCTATATCAATCTTTACATAACAAGCAAAGAACAGCTTTAAAAGAAGTAGGTGGTTTTGCTGATGGAGTTGCTGTAAAACTAATTGGAGAGCATACTTTTAATATAGCAAAAAAAATTGTAGATGATATTATTTTAGTATCTAATGATGAGATATGTGCAGGGATAAAAGATATTTATGATAATACTCGCTCAATTGTAGAACCATCAGGAGCTTTAGCACTAGCTGGTGCTAAAAAATATTGTCACGAACAAAATCTTAAAAATAAAAACATAGTTGCTATAGTAAGTGGTGCTAATGTTAATTTTGACCGTTTGCGTTATATTGCTGAAAGAGCTGAATTAGGTGAACATAAAGAAGCGATATTTGCTGTTAGTATTAATGAGAAAAAAGGCAGCTTTTTAAAATTTTGTAATTCTTTAAAAGAATACACAATTACTGAATTTAACTACCGTTATGCCGACAAGATAAAAGCTCACATCTTTGTTGGAATAGAATTAAAACAAGGTGTAAATGAAAAAAACAGAATAATTGAAAAGTTATCAAAAGACTATCAATTAGAAGATATGAGCAATAACAGTATTGCTAAAACCCATGTCCGTTACATGGTAGGTGGTAGAGCAAATGTAAGAAACGAAGAAATTTATCGTTTTGAATTTCCAGAGAGAAGAGGGGCTTTATTAGATTTTTTAATTAAAATTGGCTCTAAATGGAATATAACGCTTTTTCATTACCGTAATCATGGTGCTGCATTTGGACAAGTATTAGTAGGATTTCAAACGAAAAACACTAAAGAATTAGAGTTAGCTTTTAGTGAATTAAAATATTTTTATAAAAATGAGACAAGTAATAATGCATATAAGTTCTTTTTATAAAATATATTTAAAGATGTGAAATCTAAGTTTATATATAATGTAGCTTATATAGTGAACTTTAAATATTAATAAATTAAACACAAGGATAAATTATGTTTAAAAAACTTTTACTTTCATTAGCCTTATTAATCACATTAAGTGTTTTTGCTAATGAGCATTGGTCATCTAAGTATTATGATATTTCTCCTATAACATCACTTCCTCCAAAAAGTGAAAAAGTTAGAGATATAGAAACTTATTATTGGTTAAAGAAAAATACTTTAAATAAATTCAACTCTAAACATTTAGGTATTAAAGTTAATAATTTAAATAAAGCTCTTGCTTTTCCAAGCCCAATAGATTATCCAATAGTACAAGAAAGTCAAATGACTAAAGAATCAATTGTTAAACACACTTCTGACTGGGGTGCAAATTTCTTTGTTAATAGACAAAAAGTTGAAACTATAACAAAACAAATTGAAGTATCTATATTGGAGTGAATAAAATTCATTTAGAGTTGGACATTTATTATATCCTTAAACACATAGAGATACCAACCAAGTAAAGGAACAAATATCTTTTAAAAACAATAAATTATTTGTATCTGATAATCCATCCTATAATTGTTTATATTGAAAGTGATGGAATAAAGGTAGATATTACTTCTGCTATGCAAAAAATAATTGATAATGTGGTTAAAAAAGTTTATTCAAGTAATAAGAAAATTCATTGGATGGAGATTTATGTTGGAGAAAAAGCTAATAGAATATGTGGCAATCAATGGCTTCTTGAATAAACATTAGATGCTACTGCTGTTGAGACAGGTATTAGGTCTTTAAATGTGGGCATTAGAATTAGACAACAATTAGATTTATATATATGTCAAAGAGCTGTTGTAAAGGTCTCAAATTATATAAATTTTGTTAGAAGTTTAAAAAAACTTTTAAATTGTTAAGACTCTATTTTTTTAAATTACTCTTTAGCTTTAAAAACATAATTAGGCTTCATCCAATAAACTATTAAAGGTATTATTGTTAAAGCTAGGACAACATCAATTAATAATGCCTCACTAATAAATATGCCTAATGCCCAAGTATTAGCCAAATCAGTATTTAGTAATGGGATAAAACTTGCAAGTAGAACAATAATTGATGCAAACACCGCACTACCAGTTGTTGATAGAGTGTTATGAAGAGCTTCAGACCAGTTATTTTTTGAATTAATCATTTCTTCACGCAAGCGGGAAATCATATACACACCATAATCCACACCTAATCCCATAGCTATACTTAAACTAACTAAAGTTGCAAAATGTAGGTTGCCAGACCAATTTTGTATGTTAGAGAAGTAAGCTCCTAATCCGTATTGAGCATATAGAGTGATTAATAAACTTGATACTAATATTATTGATATTTTATAACAACGGAATATTATTAGTGATATTAACAATATAGCTAATGCTGTTTGTAATGGTGATTTTAACCATTCTTTTATTGCAATATCATGAGTAGCTTGAGTTGCGCCTAAAAAACCGCCAACTGCTACATAATCATCTTTTGATTCCTCTACAGTCACAATATCACCTGTGATAGGCATTTTAATTACATCTCCTGATTTGTATCCAAATTTAATCTTTCTAAATCCAGGTTCATTTTTATGTTCATCTAAATACCTTTGGATATCTTTAACTGTTTGATTAGTTTTAACTGGGTCCATAGTATTTACAAAACCCATTATTATGCCTTCATTCCAATCAGAAGCAGATACAAATGAATCTAAATCACCTTTTGAGGTGTTTGCTTCTAATAGTCCATTAAAAGTAGATATTATGTAATCACTATCAGGGGTGTAATCTTTATCTTCAGGGTCACCATAAGTATCCATATTTTTACTAATAAAGCTGTCATTAGGTACATGAAAAAGATTAATATCAGATTTTTCTCCAACTTTAGACATTAAAAGCATATTTACAAGTTTAATATATTGCACATAAGAACCAGTAAATCCAATATTTGGGTGGGCACGCATCCAATCTTCAAATTTTTCAATAGCGGTTAAAGCCTCAGCATTATTAAATACTCCTTGAGCTGGCATTTCATCTTCATCAAAACATTTAGCACCTTCTTCTTCATCTCCAGTACAAGGGTCTAATAATGGTTCAATTCCTTTAATTGGTATGTTAACTGATATTACTCCAGGCATAACTTCTCCTAAACGATTTAGGTGTTGAATAGTAATTGATTTTTCTTTAAAAGCAGCTCTAGAATAATTTATGCCTTTTTCTACTTTAGGCATTAAGTCTTCTTTTGTGCCTTTTAAAATTCCAGTTTCAAAAGTAGACCAGGTTATGAGTGCAAAAATCATAATAATTGGTAGCCATTTTAATTTGTTAGTTAATATAAAACTTACTTTATCAGCAATGTATTGTTCTAATTTAGAAGGTTTACATAACTTATTATCTTTTTCAAGAGCTTCAGAAGTGCTTAATGATAATAATATTGGGGTAAGGGTAGTGGTAGTAAAAAGTAAGGTTGCCATCCCTAACATTCCAAAATAAGCATAGGCTTTATAAAATGATATATCTACAAAAGCTAAAGTGGCAAATCCGGCCATGTCGGTTATGATGGCAAGAGTTGCAGGGACTATGGTTTTTTCAATAGCATTTTTAGCTGCATCAAAAGGAGTGCAATCTTCAAGATGTAGTTCATGTAAAAACCTTCTTGTTACTTGCACAGCATGCCCTGTGCCTATTGCTAAAAGTAGCATAGGGGTTAGAACCATCATCGTGGTAAGTTTGTATTGAGTAAAGCCCATTAATCCAAGAGTTATTATGATTGTAGAACTTACCCCCAATATAGGAAATATTGAACCACGCCAGCCTTTATTTTTATAGGCTAACATTATTATTACTATTAAAAATGATATAGCAAATAACCACCACTTTTTAACTAAATCATGCAACATAAATGCTAGAAAATAAGGTTCTCCAGCAATTAAAACTTCAACCTTATCTTTATATTTTTCCTGAGTATTTTCAACTATTTTTATAACTTCTTTAATCCAAGGTAGATATATTTCTTTAACACTATCATCATAGTCAGCAATAATAAAAGAACCTTTTGCTATGCAGTTTTCTTGTCCATATACGCATCTTTTGCCATTTTTATCTTCTTTATAAACTAGCATTGGAGCAAGTACAGGATTATTTTCTAAGCCTTCTTTTAGAAAGTCTAATTGCTCATTAGCTTTTTTACTATTTTGAGTATCTATACCTTCTACTGGTATTAATCTTTTAAATTTAAGTCCACCTTCTGCGTCTGTGCCCATATATTTTATTTTTTGGGCAGCAATATCCATAAAATTACTTGGTCTAGCAGCAGGTAATGCCTCCATTTTATGATGCACTTCTTTTAGCATATTTACATACCATGGCTGGTAAATATTGCCTTCTTTTATAATGAAACCAACTACCATTAAATTACCAAAACCAAATTTTTGCTCGCCATAAGCATTAGTTGCAACATAACGGTTTGATGGAGGTAATAGGGTATCAGGGTCGTTTCTAATGTCTAAATCTTTAATAAAATATGCAAATAAAACTGTTATTAAAGTAACAAAAGCAACAATTGGTCGGCGATAACTCATTGCAAATTCAGCATATTTTTTAGCTAATTTATTCATTAGTTACCCCCGTTTTATTGATAAAAAAGCCTAATTTTTAATTAGGCTTTTTTTTAGTTTTAATTAAAATAAGATTTTAAATCCAACTTGGATATTAGAAGAATTATTTAATTGACCAAATTGAGAGTTTTCTTCACCAAAATACTCATTCCATTCAAAAGTAGCAATTGCATCATCATTTATGACATATTCAATATCAAATCTATTCCACATACCACCTTCGCCTTGGTCCTCATACATAAATAAGTTATTCCATCTATGTTGAGCACTATCCCCAAAAGGTTTTGATAAAAATAGAGAATAAAATTCTTTATTTTCTTTGGCTTTTTGGAAACCATTAGACATATGCATAGTTGCAAAATCACCAGTATATATTCCACAATTCGCACCTTCTGCCGCAGTACAAGCACTACCATCAAAGTCTTTGTTGTCATCAACATAGTCAAGGTTCCTATCTTGGATAAATTGAGCTGATACCATCATATTAGTCATAACAGTAATATCAGCTCCTAGTGCGTATTTAAATCTATCACCTTTATTCATTTTAAGAGCACCAGCTAAATCACCAATAGCTAATTTACCTCTATCAAATATTGGAGAATATACATCCTTTTGATATAAAAACTCGCCTTTTAAAACTACAGGTCCAAGATTTTGGGTATCTAGGGCATAATCAAAAGCAACACCAGCGTTATGAGCTCTTTCTAAAGTTTGTTCAAAAACTAATATAGCAGAATTGCCAAAAGTAGCACCATAATTATTACCATCACTATCTTGCAATGATATTCCTGCAGTTTTATCAGTAGCAGTATTATATGTAGCACCTCTAACAACTGTTAATTTTTCGCCAGCATCATTAGTCCAATATAAATTAATAACAGGATTAGGGTCATAATTGTATGAATAATTTAGCGAATAATTTAAGCCACTATCTAAACTTTTATTTAATCTAAATGCAAGATTTAAATCATCTTCATTAGGCATATCATATTCATATTTTGATTTTGCATTAACAAATGTATTAAATGTAGAAAATGGAGTTCTATCCATATATTCAAACATAGAATTTGGGTTAGAATCAGCACTCCAAGCAGAAGCACTAGTAGCATCAGATAAATTGAAATCATAGTTTCCTGCATAACCTGCTAAAGTTTGAGCACCATCTCCCCCTCCAGGAATTCCCATGCCAGCAACAGTTGCGGCGTTTGAATTTGCAAATTCTCCTACAGTAACTCCAGTAGAACCAGCCAATCCAGCAGGGGTAAATAGACCAGCAAAACCAAGAGCAATTGAGCCTAAATCAGGCACCCCATTTAAAAAACCATTTCTTTTTCCAGTAATAGTATCAACTCCTTTCATCATAAAAGGGTGCCCTTGATTATGGCCTTTATTTTGAGTTTCATCTGCTCCAGTTGTAGCATTATTAGCACGAACATCAGTATTAATATCTCTATTAAGTCCAGCAAAGATGTTTTCTCTAGCTTGAGATACTACTATTTGAAAATTACCAGCAGCAGTATCTTTTTCAGCATTTAACATCCAAGTTGTTATGCGTGAATCTTCCATAGAGTTTTGTGCCATCTCACTATAATCAGTAGGATTAATCATATCTAATAGTTTTGCACCATCAACAGTTCCCCATACTACTTGCTGCTTGCCAGCACGGATTAACCAACCAGCATTAGTTTCAATATCTATATATGCCTCTCTAAGAATATCTCTTTGAGTATAAGGTTGATAACCTTTATAGTAACTATCTACCCCACTAGTATCAGCTACTGCATTTAGCTCTACATGATAACTAGAATCAGAACCTAAATCGCCATTTATAAATAGTTTCAAAGTATGTTCTGATTTTAAGACATCGTCATTATCGTGGCTATTTTGAGTGCCATCATTTTCATAATCACCAATATTAACGCCACTTTCAGTGTTAATCGCTGATTCGTTTTTATAAAATCCAGATATTTCTACTTCAGCACTAATATTAACTGTAAATAAAAATGCTAATATTGTAATTAAACTTATATTTCTCATATTTTCTCCTTGTTTGAAATATTATTACTTTTTAATTTTTCTTAATGTTTTAGTACTCCACCAGTTTTTTTTGTATTTTTTATCAACTTTGGTAATTTTTTGTGGAATATAAGCTAATGACTCATGACCAGTGTTTAAATTTTTACCATACCAATAAGCCCAGTAATTTGCTCTTTTATCATTTAACCCTGCATTTATCCAACTTCTATCTATTATTTTTATTTTATTACCACCTTTAAAGTATTCAGTTCTATAGTCTGCAAAAGTTGTAGTATCTATATAACTGACCCTATAGTCATACCACCAATTATTAATTTTATGAGAGCTTTTAAGTTGATATACTTCTTTACCTTGTATGGAACAATCCGCTTTTATATCAGCCTTTTTAGTATATTTATTTCTTTGATTATCAGGTAAATCCATAATTTGTAGGCAATCTTTCATAGTTGTTTTACCAAGCAATTCATGAGTTTCATCTTTAGGTTTTCTCAAAGTAACATCACCAAAGGTAAAGTCTGAGCCTCCCCAAGCATCATCATGTGCAGGTTGGGCAAAACGACGAATTTTACGAATTGAAGGTATCCATATTTCATAAGACTGACTTTTGCCTTCTGCTACAAAATCAGTTATTAACATACCTGTTCCTTTTAGCTTACCTGAGCGAAATATAGCCAAGTCTTGAGAGTTAATAACACCATCAGAATAATCATTATTTAAATATCTTTCTAAAGTAATAGTAAGAGGTTTTTTACCTTTAGATCTAAGAATTAATGCAGTAATTACTCTCCCTTTTTTTATAATTGCATAATTTTTCATTGCATAAAAATGATTTACATAATAAACTTGATTTGCTATTTCATCAGCTGACACATCACCTTTTGGATAAGCTAAGTCCTTATTTACTGTAGCGAAAATTGATGATGATAAAAAAAACATTAAAATAAAATATTTATAATTAAAAGACATATCTTTGTCCTCCTTATATTTTTTAATAAATAAAAATAATTCATTTTACATAAACAAAGTTTTATCATTAAACAATCTAAGTGCTCATTATTAGATAAACTGATAATTTATACGGATATTAAAGATAGTAGTCTTATGATTAATATCCATTAAACCCCTAAAGAAATTATTTATATTTATTTACTTATTTTATGTAACAATTTGAAAAATAAAAATAATTTATTATGTACTGAATAAATTATTCAGTTTTAAAGTCTAATATTACATTAGACCAAAAATTGCCCATTGATTTATTATATTAAAAAAAATGAATGATAATAATTATGGTTAAAAATACAATATGAATGGATGTATATAATTTAAAGATATAATATTCACATTTATTGTTATATATAACGAAATAGTGAAATAAATTAAAAAACATTTTTTTGGCTAGATTGAATATTTATTTTGTTAATAAATTAAAAATCAATATAGCGATAAAGTGAGTTAAAGTAAATAAATTGGAGTCAAAAAACTAATTAAAAGTGCAAATTTATTATGTCTTATAAACATATAGAAATACCAAGTAAAGGAGAAAAAATATCCTTTAAAAAAAATAAGTTACTTGTGCCTGATAATCCTATAATTACCTATATTGAAGGCGATGGAATAGGGGTAGATATTACTCCTGTTATGCAAAAAGTAATTGATAATGCGGTTAAAAAAGCTTACTCAAGTAATAAGAAAATTCATTGGATGGAGATTTATGCTGGGGAAAAAGCTAATAGGATATATGACAATCAATGGCTTCCTGAAGAAACATTAGGTGCTATAAAAGAGTATGTTATATCTATTAAAGGTCCTTTAGCCACTGCTGTTGGTACAGGTATTAGATCTTTAAATGTGAGCATTAGACAACAGTTAGATTTATATATATGTCAAAGACCTGTGCAATATTTTTCAGGAACGCCGAGTCCAGTAAAACATCCAGAAAAAGTTGATATGACTATTTTTAGAGAAAATTCTGAAGATATATATGCCGGTATTGAATATCGAGCTGATAGTAACGATGCTAAAAAAATTATTAGTTTTTTAGAAAAAGAACTTAATGTCAACAAAATTCGTTTTAATAATAATTGTGGTATTGGTATTAAACCAGTATCTAAAGAGGGAACACAAAGACTAGTTAAAGCAGCAATAAAATACGCTATAGATAATAATAAAAACTCAGTTACTTTAGTGCATAAAGGTAACATCATGAAATTTACTGAAGGAGCTTTTAGAGACTGGGGGTATGAGTTAGCTATTAAAGAATTTAACGCTAAAATTATAGGAGATGGGCCTTGGTGCGTAATAAAAAATCCAAAAAGTGGTGAAAAAATAATAATCAAAGATGTAATTGCTGATGCTTTTTTACAACAAATTATCTTACGCCCTGAGGATTATTCAGTAATTGCAACTTTAAACCTAAATGGAGATTATATATCTGACGCTTTAGCAGCCCAAGTTGGTGGCATTGGCATAGCACCTGGTGCTAATTTATCTGATACTATAGCAGTATTTGAGGCAACTCATGGAACTGCTCCTAAATATGCAGGTCAAGATAAGGTAAATCCTAGTTCTATAATACTTTCTGCAGCAATGATGCTAAGACATATGGGGTGGACTGAAGCAGCTGATGTGATTATTAAAGGCATTTCAAAAACAATCCAAAATAAAACTGTTACTTATGACTTGGAACGCCTTGTTGATGGAGCAAAATTATTAAGCTGTTCAGAATTTGGCGATGCAATTATTGAGAATTTATAAAAATTCAGTTATTTTTTCAACATTTGTTTTAAACTAACAATCTTTCTTTTATATAAAATATTTTGCTATTAAATCAAATTTTATTACTTATTTTTATAAAACTATTTTTGCATAAGTACATTTAGGCATTTAATTTTATAATTATTCATTAGATTAAAAATCATCTGTTTGAATACACAATTTATAAAGAAAATTGCAATATATCTCTTGCATTTTAACTTAAACACATTTATCAAAAAAAAATGTTATAATTGTGCCCATTTATCAAAAATAGGAGGAAATATGGTATATACAAAAAAACATCCAGCTTTATTGCTAATAGGTGTTGTTTTTCTATTGATTGGTTTATTAACTGATTTTAGTTTTTTAGATGGAATGATAAAATTTGTAAGCGGTAAAAAATATGTTGGTGAAATGATAGGAATGGGGTACACATTTGGCATCATTGGTGTTTTAGTAGGCATTTGGCACTTAGTTGGAAAGCATGAAGAGGGAAACTTTGATTACTATATGTCAACTGTTTCAGGTGCATTGTTTATTTTATTATTAGCCATGTCTATTCGTTGGTATATAGCACCTTTAGTTGCTGTTTTAAGCAAGTCTATTGGTCCTGTTATGGGTGCAAAGTATTTACATCAAGTCTTAGGTCTTAATTATGTCGTGTTAGGCATTATAGCTGGGATTTTAGTTGTTAATGTTTTTAAAATTCCAGAATGGGCAAAAAATGGTGTTAGGTTATCAAGATTAGGTCTAAAAACAGGTGTTATTTTATTAGGAGCATTATATAGCTTAGCAGAATTGCAACAACTTGGTAAGTTGTCAGTAGTTATGGTTGGTGTATTTGTATTAGGCTCAGTAGGCTTAGTTCTTTTATTTGGAAGAATACGCAAAGTTTCTAACTCTATGACTGGAGTCCTATCTGCTGGAATGGGAGTTTGTGGTGTATCTGCAACTGTAGCAGCTGCCCCTGTTGTGAAGGCTAAATCTGTAGAAATTGCTTATACCATTGGAACTATTTTATTGTGGGGCGTAGGCTGTATGTTCTTATTTCCAGTTATTGGTAATATTCTTAATTTAGGACATGTACAATTTGGTGCTTGGGCAGGTACAGGCATTTTAAATTCTGCACAAGTAGCGGGTGCTGCTTTGGCTTATCAACCAGATGGGATTGAAACACTTAAAGTGGCTGAGATTTTTAATATTACTAGAGTATTATTTTTACCAATTATTGTATTATGGTTAGCAGTATGGTTTATTAAGAGAGAAGGAGATGGCACTTCTGCTAGTAATCAACAATTAAATGTTGGTAGAGTAGTTTTTGAAAAATTCCCAGTTTTTGTCTTAGGCTTTATTTTAATGTTTGCTTTATCTTCAACTGGAGTTTTTGCTCCTGCTAATCACTACAAAGGTAAATACTTTGATAGTAATATAAAAGCATCTAAAATGTTAAAAGCTAAGCAAATAGCTACATTAACTAGTGAAGCAAATAAAATTCAAATAGCAGATAGAAAAGCAGCATTAGCAAGTTTAATAAAAAATAAGAAAATTACAACAATTGAAAATGATGCTGTTATCCGAGGTATTATTAACGCTAATATTTTATCTAAAGCTAGTAATAAAATCTTAAAAGGCGCTCATAAAGCTGTTAGACATACTGCTAAAAAAATCAAATCTTTTAGACAATGGATTACTCTTTTATTTGCTTTTGGTTTAACAGGATTAGGAATGCAAATTACAATTGCTTCAATCAAACAAGCTGGAGGGCAACCTTTGGTAATTGGCGGAATTGTAGGAACAATTAAAGCAGTATTATCATTGGTAGTAATTCTATTATTTGTTCATGAGACTATTTAAAGGAGAAAATTATGAGTAAAGATAACAACTCTCAAGATATTGATTTGCAAAAAGAAGCTGGTGCTGAATTCCATCGTGGTTCTGCTTTATCAATTTTTCACAGTGATAGAGCTGAAGATTTCATAGCTTTGTTATTTTCACTGGCAATTGCAGGTGGCATTTACTTTTTAATATAATCAAAATTAAATATAGACCTGATAAGTTAGTATATTCATATCCTAACTTATCGGGTCTATTTATATATGAAGATTGAAAAAATTTTATTGGCTAGCCACGGCACTATCGGGGCTAGGGCTGCAGAAAAAGCTTCCTTAGAAATTGCTAAGATTAATAATTCATCCATAGACCATTTAATTGTGATACCTGATTTTTGGAAAGGTATGATGGGAGACGATTGGCTTAATAATGCAATTACACAATATCGTTTTGGAAATTATGTTGAAAATCAACTACTAAATGATGTTTTTGACGAAATTAGTCGCTTTAAAAAAAATGTTAAATTATATAATATTGAATACACCTATCATATTAAACTAGGCAAACCAACACATTGCTTAATTAATGCTATTCAAAAAAATAAATATAACCTAGTAATAATTGGCTCGCCTCGTCCTAAAGGCATAGCTGGTTATAATTCGCATATAAATTTGAATATTCTCACTAAAGAATTAACAACCAAATTAATGATAATTCCATTTCCAAAAAAATGAATAAAAATCATAATTCCCAAGATATAGCTTGGGTAGAGATAAAAATTCCTTTTAATATAAAATGGCTAAAAAAATTCATAAAAGATTTAGAGCGTTTATATAGAATTAATTCTCTAATGGAATTTAAACATTGGCAAAAGACAGCAAAAAATACTTATACTATAAAAGGCAAAAACCTTAGTAACAATCAAATTTTTAGTAATAGCATTACTATTGAAAAGAAAAATAACAAAACAATCATAAATTACAAGAGCGGTATAAAACTTATTACTATCATTGAAGTTAAAGCAGTAGATGAAGGTAATAGTATTTTAAAAATTGTAGATGACTATGGAAAATTAGCAAATAGTAAAAAACAACAACGCCTAAATGAAGTTGATAAAAGTCTTAATACTTGGGCTAATGATATATTTAAATATTGTTATGCTTGGAAACGCTATGCAAAAATTCCTCTTTGGCAATGGTATATGGCTAAAGTATGGCAACCCATGAAACCATCAAGTCGGAGAATAACAAAAATGATAATTATTGTTACAGTTTTGGAATTTATTGTTTTTTTATTTGTCTTTACTATATTTTGGTTAGAGAATTT
Organism: uncultured Thiotrichales bacterium; assembly: GCA_964508055.1. GTDB lineage: Bacteria > Pseudomonadota > Gammaproteobacteria > PS1 > Pseudothioglobaceae > CAZDRI01. The sequence goes on along the minus strand of CAZDRI010000004.1, from coordinate 18,478 downwards.
TAGCTAATCAAACCTGTATAAACCAAATCCAACTAGTCGCCAACCTTTATTTAAAAGTCTAAAATTACATTGTAATTTACACTAATATTTAAGATACCAATGCAATATGTTTTTGGACTAAACACAGTTTATAAGCAGCTTTATTAAAGTTATTGAGAATGACTATTATAAGTATTATTTACATCAGTTAGATTTTCTAATGCTCGTGATAAAAATTCTCTTCTGTATAAAATTAACATAACTAACATTGTAGTAAAAATAAAAACAACAGGATGAAATAACCAAGTAAGCGATGCTAAACTATAGTAATAAATGCGAATAGCATTATTAAAATTATCGCCACTAGAGGTTATTAAACTGCCTACTTTATTAGCTAAGATGTATTTTTCCTCTTTTTTTTCTGATTTACATTGAGGGGCACCCACCATTGCTATAGCACCATAGTGATTTTGCCTTAAAGACCAAGTGAGGCGAAAAAAGGCAACTACAAAAATAATAATTATCATAATAATTTTAATTGTCCAAGTAGTAGATATATTATTAGCACTATATGGCAGTTGACTAAGAAGAATTACTATAATATCACCTGATCCTAATACAGCAATAAAACCAGCAATTATAAATATTGTAGTAGAAATAAAAAAAGTAACCCCTCTTTGTAAAAGGTTCATTAACTGAATATCTACAATACGATTAGTTGAATCATTTTGAACTGACTTAAGTATCCAATGAAGGCGCAGACTTTTAGTAATTTGCATTAAAGAATTTCTTTTTTCAGACATTTTTCTAGCATAAGCAGCGTAGAAAAACCAAATAAAAATAAAGTTTAAAATAGCTATATAATCTAAATTTGAAAAATTAGCCATTTATATTTTATTTAATAAAAATAGTAATATAGATTTTTGGATATGAAGTCTGTTTTCTGCTTCTTGAAAAACAACACTTTGTTTACCATCAATTACTTCACTATCAACTTCTTTGCCACGATATGCAGGTAAGCAGTGCATAAAAAGGGCTTTTGGTTTAGCATAAGACATAATTTTATTATCAACTTTAAAACCCTTAAATGGGTTTTTATCGCTTTCAATTGCTGAAGATATTTCTTTGTTTTTATTAGCTTGACTATCAATACTAGTTGCAAGAGTTTTTTCCATACTTTGCCATACATCAGTAACAATTAAATCAGAGTTTTTTGCAGCGTCTTTAGGATTTGCAAAATATTCAATTGTGTTTTTATATTTATCAAAATATTCTTGTTTTGGCTTGTAATTTTTTGGAGTAGATATGTTTAATTTAAAGTTAAATACTTTGCTTGCCTCAATATAAGTTTGACACATATTATTGCTATCACCTATCCAAGTTACAGTTTTACCTTTAATATCACCCATTATTTCATTATAAGTCATAATATCCCCAAGCATTTGACAAGGATGTGATTTATCAGACAAAGCGTTAATTACTGGCTTATAAGAGTGTCTTGCAAAACTTTCAATATCATTATGGTCAGATATTCTAAGTAGAATTACATCAGTCATAGAACTTATAACTTTAGCAGAATCTTCTATTGTTTCCCCTCTACCTAGCTGAATATCACGATAAGATAAAAATATAGCATGACCTCCTAATTGAGTCATCCCAGCTTCAAAAGATACCCTAGTCCTAGTAGAGGACTTATCAAAAATCATTGCTAAAGTTTTATTTTGTAGTTGATTATTCACATCCCTAGACTGGTATGATTTTTTAAGCGACATAGCATTATCAATAATTTTATTTAAATCATCAATACTTAAATCATCTAAGTTTACAAAATGTTTAATGTTCATAGTTTTTTAATCAAATTAACAATTTTTTTCACAATAATATCAGCTTCTACTTTAGTAATTATAAGAGGAGGTAATAATCTAATTGTATTATTAGTTATATTAATAAGTATTTTATCTCTCAAGGCTTGTTGCAATAAATTTGTGCATGGTTTTTCCAACTCTATTCCTATCATTAAACCTTTAACTCTTATTTCTTTAATATAATTAATATCTTTTAGTTTATCTTGAAATTCTTTTAATAAATAATCGCTATATTTTTGACAATTAGCTAATATGTTTTCTTTTTTTATTATTTTTAAAACTTTTAATGCTGTCTTAGTTGCTAGTGGATTTCCTCCAAAAGTTGAGCCATGACTTCCAGGGCTAAAAAAATCAGCAGCTATTCCTCTTGCTATACAGGCACCAATTGGCACACCGTTAGCCAAACCTTTGGCTAAAGTCATAATATCAGGAGTTATGTTATTGTATTGATGAGCAAACATTTTCCCAGTTCTTCCAATTCCAGTTTGAATTTCGTCTAATATCATCAGCCATGAATTTTTATCGCATATTTTTCTAATTTCATTTAAATAATCATCATCAGGGATAATAACACCTGATTCACCTAATATAGGCTCCAACATTATTGCTACTATGTTTTTATTGTTTTCTAAGTTTTTTATATCTGCAATATTATTGTAATTTACATTAATAAACCCTGGTAATAGCGGTGCAAATCCATTTTGAATTTTTGGATTTCCAGTTGCTGATAAAGTTGCCATAGTTCTGCCATGAAAGCTTTTATTAACAGTAATGATTATAGGATTAGAGATGTTTTTTTTATGAGCATAGAGTCTTGATAATTTTATTGCAGCCTCATTAGCTTCAGCACCAGAGTTTGCAAAAAATACTTTATCCATATTAGCTAAATCACAAAGTTTTTTAGCTAATTTTTCTTGATGTTCTATGTGATACCAATTAGATGTATGAATTAATTTACTAGCTTGTTTTTTGATAGATTTTACAATTTTAGAGTGAGAGTGCCCTAAACTATTAACACCAACACCTGATAGGGCATCTAAATATTTATTATTATTTTTATCATAAAGATATAAGCCTTTTCCTTTATAAAAGCTCACATCAAGTGGTGTGTAGTTATTTGTTAAAAAATTCATTTATATTTTAGAAAATAAAAAAAAGCTCCGAAAAGGAGCTTTTCGTTACTAATATTAATAATTAATGCTGATAAGTTAGTGGAGGAGCTAACTTTTTATCAATTTCTTCTAATTCTTTTTTGTAATTCATATAGAAATGACCTTCTGGAGGATTTAACCAATCTTGATAAGAAAAACCATTTTCATCATTATATTTTTTAAAGCCATTTTCTAATTTAATTTTTTTATTTACTAATTTGTTTATTTCTTTATCATCCATACTCATTTTGTCTCCAATTTATAGTTAATAAAACAATATAAGAATAAAATTATATACTAAATATTAATAACTTTGCTATTTTTTGCTTAGTGAAAATAGAATATAATTATGCTAATTTAAAATAATTTAAATTTATTATATTAATTTAACTATTAGGAGGATTGTATGCAAATAAATATAACAGGACATCATGTAGAAATAACAGATGCAATAAAAAATCATATTAAGGACAAATTAGTAAAAATTGAGCATCATTTCAATCATGTTATTGATATAAAAGTCATATTAGAAGTCAGTAAAAATGTCCAAAAAGCTGAAGCTACTATACATTTAAGTGGCGCTAATTTATTTGCTAAAGTTAAAAGTAGCGATATGTATGTATCTATAGATAGACTTATTAACAAACTAGACAAACAAATAATAAAACACAAAGAAAAAATCCAAGACCATAGACACTAATAATATTTAAACATCAAAGCAATATAATGTCTGACATTAATAACAGCATAGATTTTGAACAAAAACTTGAAAATTTAATAAGTTTTTTAGAATCAAATAACCGTAAAGAAGTAGAAAAAGAATTATCTGATTTACATTATGGAGATATAGCGAATCTTATTGAAGCTATTCCTCATAAATACCGTAAAAATTTATGGAAAGTAATAGATGTTGATACTGAAGGAGAGGTTTTAAATGAATTAACTGAAGATGTGAGAGAGCAGTTAATTAAAGAAATGGATACTGAGGAAATTGTTAGTGCTACTGAAAGTTTAGAGACTGATGATTTAGCAGATATTATTCCAAACCTACCAGATACAGCTTTACATCACTTGTTATTGTCAATGGATAAAAAGCATAGAGAACATCTAAAAAAGGTTCTTTCTTATCCAGAAGAATCAGCTGGTGGTCTTATGAATACAGACATAATAACTGTAAGAGACGATGTTACAGTAAATACGGTGTTAAGATATTTAAGGCTTTTAAAAAAAATGCCAGCAGATACTGACCAAATTTTTGTAGTTGACAGAAATTATAAATTTATTGGCTCAATATACATATCTTCAATTCTTACTGAAGAACCACAAAATGATATTAAACCACTTATAAATTCTGACAGTATTAATCCGATATCTGCTGATACACCTGCTAATGAGGTTGCTAATTTATTTACAAATCGTGATTTAATTTCTGCCCCTGTGGTAGATGAAAATAATCTATTAGTTGGCAGGATTACTATTGATGATGTTGTTGATGTGATTCGTGACCAGGCAGAAAGGTCTGTTATGAGTATGGCTGGTTTAGATGAAGAAGATGATATTTTTGAACCTGTAATACAAAGTATAAAAAGTAGGGCGATTTGGTTAGGAGTAAATTTAATTACAGCGTTTATTGCTGTATTTTTTATAAATATTTTTTCTCAAACTTTAGAAAAAATGATTGCGCTGGCTATTTTAATGCCAATAGTTGCAAGTATGGGTGGTATTGCTGGTAGTCAAACTTTAATTTTAGTAACAAGAGGTATAGCGTTGGGAAGGCTAAATAAAAGTAATTTAAAATGGCTTTTTAATAAAGAAATAGCTATTGGTGCTTTAAATGGAGTTATTTGGGCAATTGTAATATCATTTGCAACATATATATGGTTTTATGATTTAACATTAAGTTATATTATAGCTGCTGCTATTGTTGTAAACCTTATCATAGCAGCCTTATCAGGGGCATTATTGCCTTTATTTTTAACAAGGTTAAAAATAGATCCAGCTTTGGCTGGGGGAGTTATTTTGACTACAGTCACAGATATAATAGGTTTTGTAGCCTTTTTAGGTTTAGCATCTTTAATAATTTAAGACTGTATCTAAGTTAAGAAACATATTGCCTGTTTATTTGAAATATTATTAGCTAAAATATTACCATAAAATAAAAATTAGTAATACAATTGGAAAGTTTTATGAAAAAGAAAGATGTATTTGATTTTAATAAAGGCTTAAATGAGTTAGAAAATATAGTAAATAAAATGGAATCAGGAGATTTAACTTTAGATGATTCTATTAAGTATTTTGAAAAAGGAATAGAATTAAGCAAAAAGTGTCAGAAGGCTTTAAATGAAGCCAATGAGCGGGTAGTTAAATTAACCAAAGAAGATGATTACAAAAATGAAACTTCTTTTGATATAGATGATAAATAATAATTTCATTGAGCTTTATCAGAAACGCTGTGAAAAATTACTAAGAAAACATCTAACTTCTAACAGCAAATTAAAAGAGGTAATGTCTTATTCTGTGCTAGGCGGAGGTAAGCGCTTTAGGCCTATATTAGTATATGCCACAGCTAAAGCTTTTAGTTCTGATATTAATATTGCTGATAATGTAGCTGTAGCAGTAGAATTAATTCATGCTTATTCTTTAATTCACGACGACTTGCCTTGTATGGATGATGATGATATTCGCCATAATAAACCAAGTTGTCATAAAAAATTTAATGAAGCTTTAGCCGTTTTAGCAGGAGATGGCTTACACTCTATGGCTTTTGAATTGCTAGCTAATGATAAAAATTTAAGTGAAAAACAAAAAGTTAAAATGTTTCAATCTCTAGCAAAATTCTCATTTATGATGGTTGAAGGGCAAATGATTGATATAGAATTAACTGGTAGGAAAGTAAATGATATATCTGAATTAAACAAAATGTATTATCATAAAACAGCAGCTTTGCTTCGTTTAGCTGTTAGATTGGGTGCTTTAACTAATAAAAACATTGGAAATTCTGAACTAAAATATTTAGATAAATTTGCAAAAAACATTGGTTTAGCTTATCAAATACAAGATGATATTTTAGACATTATTCAAGATGAAAAAACATTAGGAAAGACTAAAGACTCAGACTTTTATAACAATAAAACAACATATCCAAGTATTATTGGGATAGTTGCAGCTAAAAAAAAATATCAACTTTTATATACTAAGGCATTGTCTTTTTTGGATAAAATAAATGCAGATACTATTGAATTAAAAAAATTGATAATCTTACTAAGAGAAAGGGCTTATTAAAAGTCATTTTAATATTTTTAAATTATCAAATATAAATTTAAAATTAACAACACTAATAATGTATTTAATTTAAGGATTTTATGAAAGAAAATATTTCACCAGGGTCTAAATTTCGCAATTTAGTTGACAAAAATAATCCTTTGCAAGTAGTTGGTGCAATAAATGCTTATTCTGCTATTATGGCTGAAAAAACAGGGCACAAAGCACTATACTTGTCTGGTGGTGGTGTTGCTGCATCATCTTTTGGAGTTCCTGATTTAGGCATTACAACTTTAAAAGATGTGATAGAAGATGCATCTCGTATAACAGCAGTTAGTAGAGTACCTTTATTGGTGGATATTGATACAGGTTGGGGGGGAGCGTTTAATATCACAAGATGTATTAAAGACATGATTCGTGCTAATGTAGCGGCTGTTCATATTGAAGATCAAGTAATGCAAAAACGCTGTGGGCATAGACCAAATAAAGCTATTGTTCCTAAAGAAGAGATGGTAGATAGAATTAAAATAGCAGTTGATGCAAGATATGATGAATCTTTTGTAATAATGGCAAGAACAGATGCTGTAGCTGTAGAAGGTATAGACGCTGCAGTAGAAAGAGCTATGCTTTGCGTTGAAGCAGGTGCTGATATGATTTTTCCTGAAGCTATGATAGATTTAGATCAATATAAAAAATTTGTTGATGCAGTAGGTGTCCCAGTACTTGCAAATATTACTGAATTTGGCACAACTCCATTATTTACAACCTCAGAACTTAATAGCGTAGGAATTAAAATTGCTTTATATCCTTTAAGTGCTTTTAGAGCCATGAATTTAGCTGCTTTAAATGTTTACAAACATATTTTAAAAGATGGAACTCAAAAAAATGTGTTGAATACAATGCAAACAAGAATGGAATTATATGATTTTTTAGATTATCATAATTATGAGAAAAAATTGGATGAATTACTTGGTAAAGGAGGATATAAATGACAACACACGGAGAAGGGGCAGGACTTAGAGGACAGTCTGCAGGTATAACATCATTATGCACAGTAGGTGAAACTGGAAGTGGTTTATTTTATAGAGGTTATGATGTAATTGATTTAGTAGAAAAAGCTTGTTTTGAAGAAGTAGCATATATGCTTTTATATGATAAGTTACCAAATCAAAAAGAACTTGATAATTACAAGACAAAACTCAAATCTATGAGAAATCTACCAAAACCACTTAGAAAAGTATTAGAAAGGATACCAGCATCAGCACATCCTATGGATGTTATGCGAACTGGATGCTCTATGATTGGTAATTTAGAAACTGAGAAAGACTTTGCAGATCAAAACGATAAAGCTGATAGATTATTATCAATATTACCCGCAATAGTCCTTTATTGGTATCAGTATAGCCATAACAACAAAAAAATTGACACTAGAACAGATTGTGATGGTATTGGGGCTCATTTTTTAAATTTATTACATGGTAAAAAAGCCGATGATTTACATATAAAGACAATGAATGTTTCGTTGATTTTATATGCCGAACATGAATTTAACGCCTCTACATTTGCTGCAAGAGTGTGCGCTTCAACATTATCAGATATACATTCTTGTGTTACTGCTGCTATTGCTACATTGCGTGGTCCACTTCATGGTGGTGCTAATGAAGCAGCAATGGATATGATATCAAAATGGTCTTCGGTTGATGAAGCTGAAACTAAAATACTGGATATGTTAGCTAAAAAAGAAAAAATTATGGGCTTTGGTCATGCGGTGTATAAAAAAGCAGACCCTAGAAGTGCAATAATAAAATCTTACTCTAAACAATTATCAGAAAAAGCTGGTGACAGTATTTTATACCAAGTATCTGAGCATTGTGAAACTGTAATGAAAAGAGAGAAGAATCTATTTTGTAATGCAGACTTTTTTCATGCATCAACTTATCACTTCATGGGCGTACCAACAAAATTATTCACCCCTATATTTGTTTGCTCTAGGGCATCAGGCTGGTGCGCACATGTTTTTGAGCAAAGAGAAAATAATAGAATAATAAGACCAACAGCTGATTATGTAGGACCAAAATCAGCAAAATGGATTGATATTGAAGATAGAAAATAACTATGAGCAGTAATTTTGATATAAATAAAAGACCAGAACCTGATAAGGTTTTAGTTGATATTGCAGATTATGTTTTAAACTATGAAGTAACTTCAGAAGAGGCACTTAATACTGCTAGAAATTGTTTAATAGATTCAATTGGCTGTGGATTATTAGCTCTTAATTTTCCAGAATGCACTAAGCATTTAGGACCAATTGTACCTGGAACTACTGTTAGAAATGGGGCAAGAGTGCCAGGGACAAGTTATGAACTAGACCCAGTAAAAGCAGCTTGGGATATAGGCTGCATAATTCGTTGGTTAGACTTTAATGATACTTGGTTAGCAGCAGAGTGGGGACATCCTTCTGATAATTTAGGAGCAATTTTAGCCTTAGCAGATTATATTAGCCTTAATAGAATAGCTAAAGGTAAAAAGCCAATGATCATGCAGGATGTTTTAATTGCAATGGTTAAAGCTCATGAAATTCAAGGGGTTTTAGCATTAGAAAATAGCTTTAATAGAGTTGGAATTGACCATGTTGTACTTGTGAAAATAGCATCAACTGCAGTTGCAGCTCAAATGCTGGGAGCTAATAAAGAACAAATTATAAACGCCTTATCTCTAGCTTGGGTAGATGGACAGTCTTTAAGAACATATCGTCATGCTCCAAATGCAGGTTCAAGAAAGTCATGGGCAGCAGGTGATGCTAGTTCTAGAGGAGTTCGTTTAGCAATGATGGCTGTTAATGGAGAAATGGGTTATCCATCAGCATTAACTGCTCCTATTTGGGGTTTTTATGATGTTTTATTTAAAGGCAATGAATTTAAGATAAATAAAGAATATGGCTCTTATGTAATGGAAAATGTATTATTTAAATTATCTTATCCCGCAGAATTTCACTCTCAAACTGCAGTAGAAGCAGCAGTAATATTGCATAATGAAGTTAAAGATAAATTAGATGATATTGAAAAAATAGTTATTACTACCCATGAATCTGCTATAAGAATTATCTCCAAAGTAGGTCCTCTTAATAATCCTGCTGATAGAGACCATTGTCTGCAATATATGATTGCAGTTCCGCTTATATTTGGTAATTTAGTTGCTGAAAATTATGAAGATGATTTTCATAAAGCTAATCCAATGATTGATATTTTAAGAGATAAAATGGAGATTGAAGAAAGTAAAAAATACAGCAAAGAATATTTAGAGGCAGATAAACGTTCAATAGCTAATGCTATTCAAATATTTTTCAAAGACGGGACTAGCACTCTAAATGTTGAAGTTGAATATCCAATAGGACACCGTCGCCGTAGAGAAGAGGGTTTTGTAGTATTAGAAAACAAATTTATTAATAACTTAAGAACTGTATTTCCATTACAAAAATCAGAAGAAATAATGGATATGTGCTTAAATGTTGCTTTGTTTAATGAATTGGATGTAAACAAATTTATGGAGGAGTTAACGATATGAATGTAATTGAAGCTTTAGAAAACAGACAATCCATTCGTGCTTTTTTAGATAAAGATGTAGAATTAGATAAAATTAAAAAAATCTTAAACGCCGCATCTTATGCCCCATCTGGGGTTAACACTCAACCTTGGCAAGTAGCTGTTTTATCTGGTAGTAAGAAGCAAGAATTACAACAAGCAATGGAGAAAAGTTTTAGAAAAGGTAAGCAAGGCAAAATGGATTATCAATACTACCCATCAGAGTGGGAATACCCATATAGAACTAGAAGAAAAGAATGCGGACTTTTAATGTATTCAACTTTAAGAATATCTCGTGAAGATAAGGAAAAGCAAATTAATCAATGGGCTGCTAATTATAGAGCATTTGATGCACCAGTAATGTTATTGTTTTTTATGGATTCAAAATTAGAAACAGGCTCATTTTTAGATTATGGTATGTTTTTACAATCAATAATGTTAGCAGCTGTTGCAGAAGGTTTAGCTACTTGTCCGCAAGCAGCTTTAGGAGAATATCCAGAGATTGTAAAAGATTTACTAGGATATGATAGAAATATAAAATTAATTTGTGGTATTGCTCTAGGCTATGCTGATAAAACTGCACTTATTAATAGTTATCGCACTAGTAGAGAAAGTATTAATACATTCACAAATTTTTTTGTTGATTAATTATTAGTTAGCTTATTAAAAAAAATCAGCTAAGCATAACTTTCTAAAAACTATTAAGAGGAGGTTTTAATGTCATATAAAGAAGAATATCTGCAAGAATTAGCAAACCCAGAAAAATTTTGGCAAGAAAAAGCTAATAATTTAGAGTGGTTTAAAAAAACAGATAATATTCTAACTCAAAATAAGGAAAATATTCATCACTGGTTTGCAGATTGGCAATTAAATACTTGCTATATGGCATTAGATTATCATGTAAAAAATGGTGCTGGCAACAGATTAGCTTTAATTTATGATTCTCCAGTAACTAATAAAAAAGAAAAATTTAGCTACCAAGAGTTATTGAACAAAGTGGCATTATGTGCAGGTATGCTTAAAAATAAAGGGGTAGAAAAGGGCGATAGAGTAATTATTTATATGCCTATGATTCCTGAAGCTGTAATAGCAATGTTAGCATGTGCAAGATTAGGCGCTATTCATTCTGTTGTCTTTGGCGGTTTTGCTGCACCTGAGTTAGCAATAAGAATTGATGATGCCAAACCAAAAATAATATTATCAGCATCTTGCGGCATTGAAATTACTAAAACTATTGAATATAAACCATTGTTAGACAAAGCAATTATGCTTGCACAACATAAGGTTGAAACTTGTATTATTTACCAAAGAGAAGAGCATATTGCTACTATGATAAGTGGTAGAGATTATGATTGGACTGAGTTGATTAAAGATGCAAAACCTCATAGTTGTGTAACTGTAAGAGGTGATGATTTATTATATATTCTTTATACATCTGGCACTACTGGTAAGCCTAAAGGTGTAATTAGAGAAAATGGCGGTCATGCTGTTGCTATGAAATATAGTATGCAAGCTATTTATGATATTAAACCAAGTGAAGTATTTTGGGCAGCATCAGATGTTGGCTGGGTTGTAGGGCATTCATACATTGTATATGCACCACTTATTAATGGCAGCACCACAATTTTGTATGAGGGAAAGCCAATTATGACCCCTGATGCAGGAGCGTTTTGGAGGGTTATTGAAGAATATCAAGTAAAAGCATTATTTACAGCACCAACTGCTTTTAGAGCTATAAAAAAAGAGGACCCCAATGCAGATTATTTAAAAGATTATGATGTTTCTTGTCTTAAAACTATATTTTCTGCTGGTGAAAGATTAGACCCTCCAACTTATGAATGGTTAAATGATAAGTTTAAGCTTCCAGTAATTGACCATTGGTGGCAAACAGAAACAGGTTGGGCAATATCAGCTAACTTAATTGGCATTGAAAAAATGCCTATTAAAGCAGGTTCTTCAACAGTCCCAGCACCAGGTTATCATGTAGAAATTTTAGATGAAAATGGCAAACAATTACCTCCAAATGTTCAAGGCAATATAGCAATAAAATTGCCACTTCCTCCAAGCTGTTTAACTACTATTTGGCAAGATATAAAAAGATTTAAAGCGAGTTATTTAGAAACATATCCAGGTTATTATGTTAGTGGTGATGGAGGTTATTTTGATGATGATGGCTATTTATTTGTAATGGGTAGGGTAGATGATGTTATAAATGTAGCTGGGCATAGACTGTCAACTGGAGAGATGGAAGAAGTTGTTGGCAAGCATAAATCAGTTGCTGAATGTGCAGTAATAGGACGAAATGATGAACTGAAAGGCCAAATGCCAGTTGGCTTTGTAGTATTAAAATCAAAAGTTACCGACAATAATGCAATTATTGTAAATGAGTTAATTCAATTAATGCGCACTGAAATTGGTGCTGTTGCAGCCTTTAAAGAAGTTTATGTAGTGTCAAAATTACCAAAAACTCGCTCTGGCAAAATTTTGCGTAAGACTATCAGACAAATTTGTAACGGTGAAGAATATGTAATACCTTCTACTATTGATGATATTACTTCTTTAAATGATATTGAAAATGCTGTTAAATAATGAATTATTTAGGTAATGGCATAACTTTAGTTGATGCGCACTACACTGCAAAGGGGGTAGCAGGGATTTATATCTTAGAGCATAAAGGTAAATGCGCTATCATTGAAACTGGCACTAGTAAATCTTTAAAATACATTTTAGCTGAGTTGAAAAACTTAAACTTAAGAACTCAAGATGTTCTCTATGTTATAGCTACTCATGTCCATTTAGACCACGCTGGTGGTGCTGGGTCTATTTTAAAAAAATGTAGCAATGCTAAGCTAATAATACATCCCTTTGGTGCTAAGCATATGATTGACCCATCAAGATTAATTGAAGGCACTAAAATAGTTTATGGTGCAGATAAATTTAACAAACTTTATGGAAGTATTTATCCTATAGCTGAGGATAGAATAATTGAAGCTGATGATGGTTTTAGAATAGATATAAATGGTAGAGAACTTTTATTTATTGATACTCCAGGACATGCATCACACCACTTTTGTGTTTATGATGAATTAAGTAATGGTATCTTTTCTGGCGATACTTTTGGCATTTCATATCCACAGCTAAATGATGATGATAGATATTTTATCTTTGCAACTAGCACTCCAGTACAATTTAAACCGGAGAAATTGCTTAATAGTATTGATAAACTATTAAGTTTAAAACCTAAATATTTTTATTTAACACATTTTGGTAGAATTAAAAACACTTCTCAAGCAGTTGATATACTTAAGAAAACTATTTATAAATATATTGATATTGCACTAAGCTGTAAGAATATTATGGATAATAGAGCAAAATATATTGAGAATGAAATGTATGATTATTTATTACAAGAACTCACTAATTTTTCTTATAAATTATCTAAAAAGAAACAAAAAGCTATAATAAAAACTGATGTTGAATTAAATTCACAAGGTTTAGATTATTGGCTTAATAAAATACAATAGTAATGAAATGAATAGCCCAATTTGTACAATTATTGCTGGGTATCAAAAATATTAAATATATTTTCTGAATATTTAATTCTTTTATAATTTTTTATCTTAAATTCAATAAATTTCATTTTTTTTATGGTTATTTAAAAATTTTAATTATGATAATTAGGAGCTTCTTTAGTTATTATCACATCGTGTACATGTGATTCTTTAAAACCAGCATTTGTAATCTTGACAAATTTAGCATTATTTCGCATTTCAGCTAAAGTTTTACAGCCAGTATAGCCCATAGATGAGCTTAAACCACCAATCATTTGATTCACAATATTTTCTAATGCTCCTTTATATGGAACTCTACCTTCAATGCCTTCAGGAACTAACTTATTTGAATTGTTACCTTCTTGAAAATATCTATCAGAAGAGCCATGAGCTTGTTCCATAGCTCCAATTGAGCCCATGCCGCGATAAGATTTATAAGAGCGGCCTTGATATATCTCAATTGTTCCTGGAGCTTCTCTAGTACCAGCAAATACACTTCCTAACATCACACTGTAAGCACCTGCTGCAATTGCTTTTGCAATATCACCAGAATAACGAATACCTCCATCAGCGATAACTGGTATGTTTTTATTTTTTAAAGCAGCAGCAACATCTGAAATTGCAGTTATTTGTGGAACTCCAACACCTGCAACAACTCTTGTTGTGCATATTGAACCAGGACCTATGCCTACTTTAACAGCATCCGCCCCTGCTGCTGCTAAGGCAAGTGCGGCTTCCTTAGTTGCTATATTTCCAGCAATTATTTGTAGATTAGGGAATTGTTTTCTTGTGTCTTTTACTCTATCTAGGACTTTTTTAGAATGACCATGAGCTGTATCAATAACTATAACATCAACTCCTGCTTTTACTAAAGCCTCTATTCTTTCTTTAGTGCCGCTACCAACACCTACCGCAGCTCCTACACGCAATTGCTTATTTTTATCTTTACAGGCATTCGGGTTATCAGTTGCATTATTAACATCTTTGACTGTAATCATACCATTTAATTTATAATTATCATCTGTTATTAAAACCCTTTCAATTCTATGCTTTTGTAATAATTCTATAACTTGTTTCATATTATTGCCATTAGGAACAGTTATTAAATCTTTTTGCCCAGTCATTATTTTTTCAGCAGTCTCATTCAGGTTTTTTTGAAATCTTATATCTCTACTTGTTACAATTCCAACTACTTTATCTTTTTCAGTAACTGGTAATGCTGAAATATTGTATTTTTTTTGTAAGGATAAAATTTCGTCAATAGTAGTTTTTTTAGATATTGTTATTGGGTCGCTAATAATCCCTGATTCAAATCTTTTTACTTTTTGCACCTGTTTGGCTTGTTTTTTAACAGACATATTTTTATGAATAATGCCAATTCCTCCTAATTGTGCTAGTGCAATAGCTAGTTCATACTCTGTTACTGTATCCATTGCAGCAGATAGAAGAGGGATGTTTAAATCTATGTTTTTAGTTAACTTAGTTTTTAAATCAACTTCATTAGGCAGAAAAGTTGAATGTTGTGGTTTTAATAATACATCGTCAAATGTGAGAGCTGTTTTTAATGAGTTCATTTTTATCCTAAATATAATTGCTTGGTCTTTTTTTAGCAGAAAATTTAATTAATAGAAAACCTATTAATATACCTAAAAATAATATAAAAGCTCCTAACATAAACCAGTTTCTTGAACTTTGCTCAGAGGCTGCTTCTAAGTTTTGTTTTAATAGTTGACTTTCACTTTTTAATTGTATTATTTCTTGTTTTAATTTTTGGTTATTATGTTCTAATTTTAACGAAGTTTTGTAAGTATCTTGAATATGCTGTATTTCTTTTACTGCACGGTTTTTATCTATTTTTACTTTTTTAAAATCAATAGTTAATTTTTTATTTTTACTTTGCATTTCTTTAAACCTCTCATTAAGTCTTGAATGTTTGATTTTTATAGAATTAAGTGCATGTTCTACTTTAACTAACTGCTCTCTTGCAGAAGGCTGATTCATAAGGTATCTAGATAATATCCAACCAGTAATATTATTTATTTTTACATTAGACCATCCATCATTGTCAGTTCTTAATATTTCTAATTTAGCACCTGATGGTAGCATTTTTAAAATGTTACTTTGCAAAGTTTTATTACTCCTAAGAGGGACTTCTAATTGATCATTGATATAGACAGTATTTGCTGCAAAAGATGGTGTGATTAAAAGGCATAAAATAAATAAAATTTTATTCATAATTGGGATATTTTTTGATATTGTAGGTTTAAATTATCTCTTGTCTTTTTTAATTCTCTATATTTTTCTTTTTCTTTACTGACAATTTTTAAAGGGGCACCAGATACAAATTTAGGGTTGTTTAATTTTTTAGAGATAAACTCTAATTGTTTGTTTAACTTTATAATTTCTTTGTTTAGTCTTTTACTTTCTTCTTTTTTATCAATTAAATCTGCAAGAGGAATTAAAATTTTCATATCACCAACTAAACCTACAGAAACTTCAAAATCAACTTCTTTTTCAAGCAAATTGATTTTTTCTAATTTAGCTACACTAGCTAATAAATTATAATTATTTTTTAAATACAATTTATATAAATTATTAGTATTTTGTAAAAAAACACTAAGTTTTTTGTTTGGAGCTATATTAGTTTCACCACGAATTTTTCTTATTTCTAAAATAGTTTTTTGTAGCCAACTTATTTCTTCTTCTGCTTTAACATTTATTAAATTATCATCTATTTTTGGATAATCACTTATAACCAAACTTTTCGCACTATTTTTTACATAACTTTTAGTTTGATTGTATATATGTTCACTAATAAAAGGTATTATTGGATGGATTAATCTTAATATTTCATCTAATACTTTTATCAAAGTATATTTAGTTGCTTTATTAGTATCATCATCATTTAAGAGAGGTTTAGCTAGTTCTAAATACCAGTCGCAATAATCATGCCATATAAAATCATATAAAGTCTGACTCATTAAATCTAAACGATAATTATCTAAATGTTTGTTAATATTATTCTTTATATTTTGTAATTTAGATAAAATCCATATATCAGCTACACTTAGTTTAATATTATCGCTTATAGTTGTTTCATTATCTAAATTTAATAATACAAACCTAGCAGCATTCCAAAGCTTATTACAAAAATTACGATAACCATTTACTTTGTTTAAATCAAAATTTATATCTCTAGAAAAAGAAGCTAGGGAAACAAAAGTAAACCTTAAGGCATCAGTACCAAAAGCATCAATACCATGAGGAAAGTCCTCTTTAGTATGTCTCTCTATTTCTTTAGCTTTTTGTGGCTGCATTAATCCATAAGTTCTTTTTTTAATTATTTCATCTAAAGAGATACCATTAATCACATCTAATGGGTCTAATACATTACCTTTTGATTTAGACATTTTTTGACCATGAGAATCACGGATAAGACCAGTTATGTATATATCTTTAAATGGAATATCTTTAGAAAATTTTAACCCAAACATAATCATTCTAGCTACCCAAAAAAATATAATATCAAAACCAGTAACCAAAACATTAGTTGGATAAAAGTCTTTTAAGTCTTGAGTTTTTTTGGGCCAGCCTAAGGTAGAAAAGGGCCAAAGCGCAGAAGAAAACCAAGTATCTAAAACATCATTATCTTGGGTAAGTTTAACTCCTTTTCCTGCTATTTTTTGTGCTTCATTTTTACTATTTGCAACAAACACATTATTATTTTCATCATACCAAGCAGGCACACGATGTCCCCACCATATTTGTCTTGAAATACACCAATCTTCAATATTTTCCATCCAGTTAAAGTAGGTATTTTCCCAATTTTTTGGAATAAATTTTATATATCCATTTTTAACTGCATCAACAGCTGGCATTGCTAAAGGTTTAATTCTTACAAACCATTGTTCAGTAAGATAAGGTTCAACTATTGCATTAGTCCTATCACTTCTTGGTAGTTTATATTTATGTTTTTTGGTTTTTATTAATAGTCCTGCAGTAGCTAAATCTTTTACAATTTGTTTTCTAGCTTCAAATCTATCTAAACCTTGATATTTTTTTGGTGCATTTTCATTTAGCGTTGCATCAGGGTTGTATAAGTTAATTAAAGGAATATCTAAATGTCTTTTATACACTTCATAGTCATTAAAATCATGTGCTGCTGTTATTTTTACGCATCCTGAGCCAAATTCTGCATCTACATATTCGTCTGTTATAACTTTAATAACTCTATCAGTAAGAGGGACTTGAACTTCTTTACCTACATATTTTTTATTTTTCTCATCATCAGGGTGAACTGCAAGTGCGCCATCTACTAAAATTGTCTCTGGTCTAGTAGTGGCTATTTGCATAAAACCTGAGCCGTCAATAAAAGGGTAATTAACATACCACATAAAACCATCTTCTTCTTTAGAAATAACTTCTAAATCAGAAACAGCAGTCATCAATACTGGATCCCAATTAACTAAGCGTTTTCCACGATAAATTAATCCTTCATTATATAAATCCACAAAAACCTTAGTTACTGCTTTGGATAATTCATCATCCATAGTAAAGCGTTCTTTATTCCAATCAACAGAACTACCTAAACGCCGCATTTGTTTAGTAATTGTTCCGCCTGACTGATGTTTCCATTCCCAAACTTTATCAATAAAACCATCTCTACCAAAATCATGTCTACTTTTACCTTCAGCATTTAGCATTCTTTCTACTACCATTTGAGTAGCTATACCTGCATGGTCTGTTCCAGTTTGCCATAAGGTTTTATCTCCAATCATTCTATGATAGCGTATCAATACATCCATAATTGTGTGCTGAAAAGCATGACCCATGTGTAGATGTCCAGTAACATTTGGGGGAGGTAGCATAATACAGTAATTATTTTTGCTATTAGAGTTTCTATCTGATGAAAAGTAATTATTTTCTTCCCACTTTTTATAGTATTTTTGCTCTATTTGTGAAGGATTATATGTTTTTTCCATTAAAAAATAACAGCTGAATTTAATTTTAAGAATTATACTTTAAAAGTATGCATAAGTTCAGATACTGTCTTAAAAATCAAGTAATTTTATTAATTTTTTTACAACTTA
>CAZDRI010000003.1:0-81002 GCA_964508055.1 uncultured Thiotrichales bacterium | reverse complement strand
AATACATCTTTGCAATTAAAAATAAGTGGTGCACTTATTATGCGAATTCACATATGATGTTTTGCATATCATCATTGTCTATGCCTTTATTTTTGAAATTTTTCCATATGATTTTTACAGCATCATCAAGGCTTTTAGAGTTATTAGTAGCTATTCTTATCTTAATATCAATAACAAATGCTAATAATGCACCCTTAGTATAATAACTAACCATAGTGTTATGAGAGTTTTCATCTTGTTTATAAAACTTAATCCAAGCATCAAAACTTGATTCAGCTAATGATTGTTTAAGCCTACCTTCATTTTGATAAACTCTATCTATATTAGCTGTAAGCAATTCTAAATAGTGTTTAGAACTTATGAGTTTGGTGCGGACTAAAGATAGTTCATCATAATAAGAAGTAAAGCCCTCAAATATCCATAATTCCTTGCTATATGTTTCTTTATTTAAATCTAAGTTCATAAAACTTTTAGGTCTTATTGTTTTTACCCACCAAGCATGAAAATATTCATGTGAGCATAGAGCTAAAAAATTAGCATAATTTTTATTGATATTAGTTTGATGTTTTTTAGGCAAATTATCATTACTACAAATAAGACTTGCCGATGATTTATGCTCTAAGCCACCATAGCCATCTGGAGTAACATATACTAAAAATAAATACTTATTAAAAGGAACAGCTTTAAAAAAGTTTATATGATAGCTACAGACTTTTTTTAAATCTTTTTTTAACTTTTTTATATTTGCATTTTGATTGCCAGATAACAACATTTCGTGACAAATACCATCTTTTTTAAAGCTAAATACAACAAAATCAGACATCTCAAATGGATTATCTAATAGTTCATAGTAATTTTTTGCATAATAGGTTTTTGAACAATTATTTGCATTAATTAACTTTAAATTACTTGCTATATTCCATTTTTTATCAATGTGCTTATTATCTGGCAAATAAACCTCAACAGAGCAAGGCTTTTGCTCCTGGTTGTGAACTTTTAAAAACACACTATTAGCATTAAAAAAACCGCGAGAATCATCCAAGTATGCATTACGAACCGACAAGTCAAAAGCATATACCTTATAAGTTATTAAAAGCTCTTCAGAGCATGGTCCAATAAGCCAGTGGTTTTTATCAAATTTATCAATATTGATTTTTTTATCTTTTGCTTTTGCTGCTATGCTAATTATATTTTTAGCGAAATCTCTAATTAAATAGCTGCCAGCTATCCAGTTCGGCAGACTTAATATTTGAACTTTTGGTTCAGGTTTTTTTATAACTAGTTCAATTTTAAATATATGAGCATAAGGCTTGTGAGCTTTTATTTTATATATTATCTCCATATATTTTTATTTGCTGCTTTTTTATGAATTAGAATATTCCATATTACAGCTAAGGATAAAAAGAAAAAAGCAGTATGGTTATTACGAATAAAAGGAGCTTCAGTTAAGCTAAAAGTCAGATAAGCAATAATTAATAGCATACCCATTACAGCAACATTTTTATTCTGCTTTAATTTTTTAAAAAATGTTATAAAAATAAAAAATAAAAAAGTTATTTTTAATATAAACCCAATATAACCCTTGTCCACTAAAGTAAGGCCATAATCAGTATGGATATGTCCAACTCTTTTGTGGGCATTTTTTACTTTAAGATGCTTAGGCGCTTTACCTGCTTTAATCACATCATTGATAGCTTCACCAACACCTCCAGCACCATAGCCAAAAAAAGGCTTATTAAATGAAGCATTATATGCTGCTTGCATTTGAGCTAATCTTACACCTTGGATTGTTTTTTTCTTATGTTCATTTGTAGCAGGACTGCTAAAATAATAAATAACCTCTTGGTAAGCTATGTTAAATCTTTTGTATGCATATTTTCCAGCATTTGTTTGATAAAACGCTGTAATAAATAACGCTAATGTTAATAAAATTAGCACAATAATCTTTTTAGAAACATTTTGCCAATAAAATAAAATTGTAGCTATTGCTAAAGCTAAAAAAATCAGCCAACCATTTCTTGAATTGGCTAAGAGAACGCCACTAAAAGTAGCTATTAAAGCAAATATTTGTAGGCTTGTTGCTAATAATTTATTAGGCCATTTAGCCTCTTTTTTGGATAATAATACAAAATAAAATAAAAGTGCAGACCAAGCGCCAAAAGTAATCCAACCATAAGCTCCTGTTTGTCTGGAAATTTTTCCAAATTGAGGGTCTAAAATTTCATAACCTAATACTATTCCAGCAATAGGTAAAGCTCTAAAAAACCATATATAATTTTTTTTGAAATTTGCTAAATATACAATTAATACTAATGCTATTAATTGTTTTAAGTCAACTTCAAATCTCTCAAGTCTAGCATCTATCCAACTATTGTTTAAAGTGTTAGATATTAAGGTGGTTATAAATATTAATACTCCAATTGAAACTAGTATTTTTGTATCTTTATTTAAGTTTAAAGGGTGCCTAAATATCATTATGACAGCCATCAATAGCATCAATAAAAAAAATCCACTTAGCCAGTGATGCACACTGAGTGCGAATATAAAAGTTGCAAAAAGCAAAAAAGATACTATTTTTTGTTCAATACTATTAAGCACCTTATTTATCCTGGAGGCCAACTTAAACTTCTACCTCCAAGGCAGTGAAGATGGATATGAAACACACTCTGCCCAGCATCCGCATTACAATTTATTACCAAACGATAACCACCTGCAGCCAAACCTAAATCTTTTGCTATTTTAATAGCTGTTAATTGCATATATCCCAATAGATTTGCATCATCAATATCATTTAAGGTAGCAACATGTTTTTTAGGTATTACTAAAAAATGCTCAGGAGCTTTTTTATCAATATCATTAAAAACTAAAACTTTATTATCTTCATATATTATGTCAGCAGGAATTTTCTTATTAATTATTTTACAAAATAGGCAATCAGACATATTTTCTCCTTATTAAATTTAACGATATTTTCTTAAATACCACCAAGCAAAAACCTTTTTAGCAAAATGAAAAATAAAACTATTAGGCAATATTAAATTACTTTTAGCACTTCTTTTAACTAAAATACCCTTATTATAAGAGTCAATAATACAAATTAGTTCAGCCTTAAAAGTATGGCTTGGTTTTTTGTTATCAATAATTGCCAAACAGTTTTTAGCAGCAGCTTCTGCTTGTAAATCAGCTATATGCCCTTGTTTAGGTAGCCAATCTGGCCCTGGAAAACTCCCCGCATCTCCAGCAACAAAAACATTTGTACATTCTTCAACTTGACAATATTTGTTAGCTTTTATAAACCCGCCCTCACTTCGAGGCAGAGAGGTATTATCAAACCATTTATTCCCAGTCATACCTGGCATAAAAAGTATTAAATCGGCTTTAAAGTTAGCTTTTTCTGTTGAGATTTTATCTTTGGTAAATTTTTTGATTTTTTGACCTAAGTAGGTTGTGATATTTCGTTTTTTCATTTCACGCAATATACCATCTGCAGCCTTATGACCTAGCCTTGCACCAGGTTTTGGAGCTGGGGTAAAAAATATTATTTCAAAGTTGTTGCGTCTTTTCTCAACTCTTAATTGTTTTTCAATTCCAAATAAAAATTCAAACATAGGTCCACCACGCATTGCAGGACCCTCATTAGGATTTCCTGAAAAACCTATGGCTATGGTGCCACCTTGCATAGATTTTAGTTTATCTCTTATTTCTTTTACACTTCTTAAGCTTTGGCAAGGGGTTATAGTATTTTCAATACCAGGTATTTTTTTTATAAATCTACCACCTGAAGCGATTATTAAATAGTCGTTTTTAATCTCTAATTTATCAGTGTAAATAGTTCTATTATCAGAGCTAAGACCTGTTACTTTTGCGGCTATATGTTCAACATTAAATTTTCTAAAAAAATTAGCTAATGGTATAACTATGTCTTTATCTTTAACTTTATTACCAGGTACCCATATTAAACTTGGCAGAAAGATAAATTCAGCCTTTGGAGATATAGCAATGATTTTAATCTTTTTATTATGTTTTCTTATGGTTCTTATGGCTGTTAAAGAAGCAAATCCTGAGCCTATTATTACAATTTTTTTCATTTTATTTAGTTTAATAATTTAGCAAAATAAGGTCTAAAATAGACATATAATCAATTTTAAAAAGAAAGAGATATTTTAATGCTTTCAGAAGTCAGTTTGGATATTTTATTTAACAAAAATAGGAAGCTGGTTTGTTGGCAATGATTAAAAAACAACTTAAGCAAGCAAATTAAATAGAGTGTATTTTATGTTAGCAACAATAATTATAGGATTAGATTGTCATTATATGAGTAGTTTTGATAATTCAAAACTTGATACAGATTTTTTCAGTGATGGTAAAAATAAATCATTTTTAATTTATGCTGTAGATTCAAATATCTTTTCCTAGTTCTTCAAGGTTTAAATTCAGTGAAATCTGCAAAATATTATAAAAAGTTTAAGTTTAATGACATCCCTCAAGGCTTGACTCAAAAAAATGTCAATAGGGATATTATTACATCATTAATAAATAAAAACATTAAAAACTGCTTAGATATTCCATGTGGTAACGGAGATTTTATTAGAGTTTTGCAAAGATTTTTACCTAGCGTTAACTGTTTAGGCGTTGATATAAACAACCCTAGAAATAAAGACTTTAATTTTAAAAAGGCTGACATAACTCAAAGTTTAAATTTAGCTAAAAAATATGATCTAATAACTTCAATAAGTGGTGTTACAGAACTTTATGATAGCTACAGTTTTATTTGTAATTTAAAAAAATATTTAACTGATGATGGATTATTAATAATAACAAATGATAATTCGCATACAATTAAAAGTAGATTGTATTTTTTGTTTTTCGCTAAAATTAGCAGATTTTCGCTACTTTTAGATGCAAATTCACCTACTTTTAAGCAAATATCAATTGCTGAGCTATTAAAAATATTAGCTGAAAATAATTTAAAGTTAACAGCAGTTAGATATACTGCATTTTATTATGAAGATTTAATATTTTTACCATTAGCAATAATTATTTACCCGATTCAAAAGTTATATTTAAGTTTTTGTTGTAAAAATTTTACTAAGGGTATTAAGAAAAAACTATTTCCTTTTAAATCTTTGTTTGCCAAGCATTATATTTTATACATTAAAAAAAAATAATGCGCCCAGTATATATTGCTCACAAGATATAAAACTTAATATACCAAGAGGCTATAATAAGCGAATTTTTATATGTGCTACTTTGGAGAGCAGTTAAATGAGAGATTATTCAAATAATTCTATTATTAAATTATTACAAACAAAATTTCATAATAAAAACATTAATAAAATACCTATTGCTAATTTTGATATATTTTTAAGTCATTACTACCGTTCAACACCAATTGAAGATTTAGAAAATAATAATGAAGACGATCTTATAGGTGCTGCACAAAGCCATTTAATTCTAGCTAGTAAAAGAAAAGATGCTGAATATAATTTAAGAATTTATAACCCTGATTATGAACAAGATGGTTGGAAGTCAGCCCATAGTGTTATTGAGCTAGTGATACCCTTAATGCCATTTATAGTAAGCTCTATTTCTATGTTGATAAACAAAATGGGTTATATTGTTCATTTATGTAACCAATCTAATATTAGAATTACTAGAGATAAAAATGGTTATTTAACTGGGATTTGTGATGATTACTATGACAATAATGGCATTAAAGAAGTTTTTGTGCAATATCAAATAGGACGAATAAATGACCTTAATGAGCTTGATAAAATAAAAGTCAACATTAGAAATGTATTAAATAATCTAATAAAAGCTTGTTCTGATTGGGTAAAAATGCGAGCTGAAGTTTTAAGGCTTGCCCAATTAGTAGAAAGTAATGGCTATAATGAAGAATACTGCAAATTTTTAAAATGGATTGAAAATAATCATTTCACATTTTTAGGATGCATAGAATTTAAAGTTCAAGATAACAAACTCCAAGTCTTAAAAAATTCTGAATTAGGAATATTTAAAAATAGCACCGATTATTATAAAAAACTACTGCCGTTTTTAGGGGTGGATTTTAATAAATTAGATTTATTACAGGTAAATAAAGCTAATATAAAGTCTTTAGTTCATAGACCTGTAGCAATGGATTATATTAGTGTAGTAATTAAAGATAAAAATAATGAAATCACAGGAATTTATTGTATTTTAGGGTTATTTACATCTGCTGCTTATAGTAGCTATACAATTGATATACCTTTTGTTAAAGAGAAAACTAAAAATTTACTTAAAAAGTCTAATTACAGAAGAGGAAGTCATGGATTAAGAGTTTTTGAAAATATAATTCATACTTTTCCAAGAGATTTATATTTCCATACCGAGGAAAATAGTTTATTTCAAGTGTTAAAATCTATCCTTGATTTACAAGAGCGCAAACAAGTGCGAATGTTTTATATTATTGATGATTACAAAAGATTTGTAACTAATTTAGTATTCATTCCAAGGGAAAATTTTAACTCTATGTTAAGAATGAAAATTCAAGATATATTGTTAAAGTTTTATAAAGCAGACGATGTTGATTTTGATGTTTATTTTTCTGAATCAATTTTAACTAGAATTCATTACACAGTTAATAACCCTAAAGTAATTCCAAGTAAAAACAAACATAAAAAGTTAGAAAAAATAGTCGTTCAAACTGCAAGGTTATGGACCGATGACTTTTATGATTTATTGGTTAACCAAAGAGGGGAGGAAGCCGCTAATAAGGCTTATAGTAGTTATGATTTTCCAGAAAATTATAAAATTGATTTCCACCCAAGTATTGCTTTAAATGATGTAGATATTATAGACACAATTCCTACTAATAAAATTGGCATCCATTTTTATCAAACCTATAATGATAAAACTTTTAATTTAAAAGTATATTCACCAGATAAACCTATAACCTTGTCAGCTGTTATTCCAATTATTGAAAATATGGGGCTTAAAGTTATAAGTGAGGTTCCATATACTATATCTAAGGAGGGTAAGTCAGTTTGGTTAAATCATTTTGTTTTAATAGAATTTATTGATAGCAATATTGATGTTCATAAAGTAAAAAATAAATTTGAACAAGCTTTTTTAGCAGTATGGTATAAAAAAGTAGAAAACGATGGTTTTAATAAACTAGTTTTATATAGTGGTTTAAATTGGCGTGAAGTAGTTGTCTTAAGAGCATTAGCTCGTTATTTAAAACAAATAAAATTTTCTTATTCGCAAAAATATATTGACCAAACTCTATATACATATCCAAATATTACCCAAAAAATAATAGAGTTATTTAATATTAGATTTGATGTTGATTATAGTGAAGATAGACAAAAAAATGAAAATAAAGTTTTAGATGAAATAGAGTTGCTTTTAAATAATGTCACTAACTTAGATCAAGATATTATTATAAGAAGTATTGTAAATGTAGTTTTAGCAATTGTAAGGACTAACTTTTTTCAATTGATAGCAGGCGCTTATAAAGACTATCTGTCTTTTAAAATAGATTCCAATAAAATAGATAAAATGCCTGAACCTAGAATGTTATATGAGGTTTTTGTGTATTCTCCAAGAGTTGAAGGCATACATTTAAGAAGCGGTAAAGTTGCAAGAGGAGGGCTTAGGTGGTCAGATAGGATGGAAGACTATCGCACAGAAGTATTAGGCTTGGTAAAAGCACAGATGGTTAAGAATGCTGTTATTATTCCAATGGGCTCTAAAGGTGGTTTTGTTGCTAAAAAACTACCCTTAGAAAACGATAAAAAATTAGCTGAAGTTATAAAAAGTTATCAGACTTTTATAAAAGGTTTATTAGATGTCACCGATAATAATAAAAATAATAAAATCATCCCTCCTAAAAATGTCATAAGACATGATGGTGATGACCAATATTTAGTAGTAGCAGCAGACAAAGGGACAGCCTCATTTTCTGATATAGCCAATGAAATATCTTTAAATTATAATTTTTGGTTAGGGGATGCCTTTGCATCAGGAGGCTCTATTGGTTATGACCATAAAAAAATGGGTATAACAGCTAAGGGAACATGGGAATCTGTAAAGCGCAATTTTAGGGAGTTAGGTATAAATACTCAAGCTGAAGATTTTACTGTAGTAGGTATTGGTGATATGTCTGGAGATGTGTTTGGTAATGGAATGCTACTATCTAAGCATATAAAACTTATAGCAGCATTTAATCATATGTATATTTTTTTAGACCCTAATCCTAAAGCAGATGTAAGTTTTAAAGAACGTAAAAGATTATTTGAAAATCCACAAAAAGCTAATTGGTGCGATTATGATAAATCACTTATATCATCTGGTGGCGGGGTTTTTAAAAGAAAAGATAAATCAATAACTATTTCAAAAGAAGTTGCAAAATTATTAGTTATTAATGACAAGTCATTAACTCCAAATGAGTTAATAAACAAAATATTAAAAGCAGAAGTTGATTTATTATTCAATGGAGGCATTGGCACTTATGTAAAGGCTAAAAAAGAAACCCATATTGATGTGCAGGACAAAGCAAATGATGCGTTACGTGTGAATGCTAAAGAACTTAGATGTAAAGTTGTTGCTGAGGGAGGAAATTTAGGTCTTACTCAATTAGCAAGGATTGAATATAGCTTAAATGGTGGGAAGTGTTATACAGATGCTATTGATAATTCTGCTGGAGTTGATACATCTGACCATGAAGTAAATATAAAAATACTACTTGATAAAATACTTGATAGAGGCGATATAACATTAAGACAAAGAAATAGTGTTTTTGCTAATATGGAAAATGAAGTTGAAAAACTAGTTCTTATTAACAATTATCAACAAACACAGGCTATTAGTCTTGCAGAATTTAATGCCTATAAATCATTGTATGCTCATATTAATGTAATGGAAAAATTAGAAGCAATTGGTAGCCTTAACAGAGAATTGGAATTTTTACCAGATGATGAAACTTTAAAAAATAGAGAAATAGCAAAAACAGGTCTAACAAAGCCTGAAATAGCTGTTTTACTTTCCTACGCAAAGCTAGAATTTAAAAAAATATTGTTAGATACTGATATAGTAAATGACGATTATATTGCAGCAGAGATTTTGAATTATTTTCCCAAAATATTAGTAGACAAATTTATAGGTGATGTAAATAATCATACTCTTAAAAACGAAATTATTATTTCAATGATAGTAAATAAAATCTTAAATCATATGACTTTAGGATTTGTTTATAAAATTAAAAGTCTTACTCATAGCAGTATAGATAAAATCATAAAAGCCTGGTTAGCAGCGGTTGAAATTTTTGATTTAAATCAAATGTGGAACGAAATAGAAACACTTGATAATAAAGTTGATGCTAAAGTGCAAATACAAATACTTTCAATTATTAATAATTTTTTAGAGCATATAACATTGTGGATTTTATTTTATAATGCTGATGATATTAATATCACAAGGCTTATAAAAACATATAAACAAGGCTCAAATAAATTACTTAATCTTTCAGATTTATTTGAACACACTATAAGTGAAAAATTACTTCAAAAAAAGGCTGAGTTTATTAAAAATAATATTCCACCAAAAATGGCACAAAGATTAATAAATCTAAGTCCTATGCAGTCATCATTAGATATTATAAATATAGCAAATCAAACTAAATGTAATATCAAAAAAATCACAACTATTTATGCTGATCTATGGATTAAGTTAGATATAGGTTATATTCTACAAAAATTATCTGATTTTGATGTGTTTAAACTTGCAGATGTTAAAGCTGTATCATTTTTGGCGAAGTCTATAAGTAAATCACAAAAAACAATAATTATTCAAATGTTAGAAAACAATCAAAAGAATGGACCAAAAAATATAATTAAGCAGTGGGAAGAAGAAAATAAAGAAAAGATTAAAATATTTACTGATTTATTAAACGAACTTAAAATTAGTAATAGTTCAAATTTTACTGCTATTATGAACATAGTAAATGAACTACACATATTTGTTTTAGAGGCACGATAGCTTAAATTTTTCTAGTCAAACAATTGGACGCACATATCTTTTGAGCTTGAAAAAAATGTTTATAGTAAAAAAGTGTCCAGCAAAATGGAGCGTCATGTGATTATTTTTTAAAACTAGCAAACAAATACATAGAGACTTTTGTGTTATTAACTATTTTTCATTTAATTTACTGTCATGCTGAATTTATTTCAGTATCTCTCTTATCGTCATACTTGCATCTTATAAGTCTTTTACAGATTATTGCAAATGCCTTACATCGTAATCATTTGTCTAGCCCCAAGGCTTTATTAGATTTTGTTTAATATTTAAATGTTCTAGTATTCTAGCAACAATAAAACCTACTAAGTCGTTAATAGTTTTTGGTTTGTGATAAAAACCAGGATTAGCATCTAAAATCAAAACTCCAGTTTTTGCAAGTTTCAACATATTTTTTAAATGAATAGCTGAGTATGGAGTTTCTCTAGGAACTAAAATTAACTTCTTTTGCTCTTTAATTGTTACATCAGCACTTCTGTGTATTAAATTATCAGCTAAACCATTGGCTATAGCTGCTAAGGTATTCATAGTACAAGGTATTATCACCATTGCTTCAGTGATATTTGAGCCGCTAGCTATTGGTGCAGTCCATTCATTATTGGAGAATATTTTAATTTGCCCCGCTTTAGCTTGGAAATAATCAGTAAGCGTTTTAGCAATTGATTCATTACTTCCATTTAATTTAATATCAGCTTCCATAGCTAACACCACTTTGGCTGCTTTAGATATTAAAAGATATATTGTTACATCTGCTTTTATGAGCTTCTCTAGCAAATTAATAGCATAAGGCATACCTGATGCGCCAGTTAATGCAATAGTAATTGCTCTCATAATTTATCTATAATCTTTTGATGAATATTATCAAAACTACCATTACTCATCACTACTATATGGGTTTTATCATTATTTAGTTTTATGTTCTTCAAAATAACAGCTATTGATTTACATAATTTAATATTACTATTTTTTACTAAGCCTTTTATGTCCCATTTTACTTTGGGTTTTAATAAAAGAACTTCATCTGCTTCTTTTAGTGATTTAACTAAACTTTCTTTATGGTACCCTGCCCTCATAGTATTAGACCTTAGCTCTAAAATAACAATTATTTTTTCATCACTATTTTTTTTGCGTAAACCTTTTATAGTGGTTTTAATAGCAGTTGGGTGGTGAGCAAAGTCATCATAAACTATAGCATTTTTAACTTTACCTTTAACCTCCAGTCTGCGTTTAATACCTTTAAATTTATTTAACGCCTCTATTGATATGGCTATAGGGACACCCACATGTTGAGCTGCATAAATTGCTGCCATAGCATTTTCCATATTATGAGTTCCTAATAAACTCCAATCTACTTTACCAAAATATTTACCTTTAATAATTACTTCAAATTGTGAGCCTTTGACGCTTGATTTAAGTTTGTTTGATTTTATTTCTTTTAATTCACTCCAACAGCCTTTGCTTAAGACATCAATGATATTTTTATTGTTTTTAGGATAAATTATCAACCCATCTTTAGGGACAATTCTAATAAGATGGTGAAATTGTTTTTTAATATCATTAAGATTTTCAAATATATCAGCATGGTCAAATTCTAAATTATTAATAATTAAAGTATTTGGTTTATAATGCACAAACTTAGACCTCTTATCAAAAAAAGCTGTGTCATATTCATCAGCCTCTATTACAAAAAAAGGACTTTTATTAAGTCGTGCAGAAATTTTAAAGTTTTGACTTACACCTCCAATTAAAAAACTTGGCTCTAATTTCGCATACTCTAATACCCATGCCAGCATAGATGCTGTAGTAGTCTTACCATGAGTCCCCGTCACAGCTAATACCCATTTATTATGCAAAACATAATCACTTAAAAATTGTGCTCCTGAGGTGTATTTCAATCTTTTATATAATATTTTCTCCACACAGTCATTGTCTCTTGATAATGCATTACCTATGACATATAAATCAGCATCGGGTAAATCTTTTGCATCATAGCCATTAATAAAATTAATATGTGCTTTTTTAAGTTGATTACTCATTGGGGGATAAACAGATAAATCTTGTCCAGTAACTTTATAACCTAATGTTTTAGCAATTTGTGCTAATCCACCCATAAAAGTTCCAGCTATTGCTAATATATGTATATGCATTTATTCTTTATTTTTGCTATAAAATTTTAATTTCTTAATAACAAGCCATTTCATCACATAATCAGAGCTGCTTCAATATATATTGCGTTTTTCTTAATTAAATACTTTCGTTTATTTTAATATAATCAATGGCTGATTTTAAATCTCACAGTACTTAATTATTACTTTTGCTACTTTCACTGCCAAGACAGTATGTTTACTTGGGAATAAAGTTTATCTTTACGGTTGTGCTAACAAACATTGATGAAAATAACATACACCTTCTCTTAAATTTGAAGATATTTTCATTTTACCTATGTTTTAGAGCGATTTGCTGAACAACAGACCCTTAATACTTTGTGGTTAATAAACTAACCAGCTAAGAATTGAATCATAATTCCAGCAGCAATTGCAGAGCCAATAACTCCAGCAACATTAGGTCCCATAGCGTGCATTAATAAAAAATTATGTGAATTAGCTTCTAAGCCCACTTTATTAGAAACTCTTGCCGCCATAGGAACAGCAGATACACCAGCCGAACCAATTAAAGGGTTAATTTTATGAGTTGCAAATTTATTCATAATTTTTGCCATCAGTAAGCCGCAAGCTGTACCAATAGCAAATGCGACCATCCCCAATAATAGAATCCCCAAAGTATCTAATTGTAAGAATTTTTCAGCCATTAGTTTTGAGCCAACTGCCAAACCTAAAAATATAGTAACAATATTAATAAGAGCGTTTTGTGCTGTATCACTTAGCCTATCAACCACACCAGATTCTTTCATTAAATTACCAAAAGTAAACATACCTAATAAAGGCGCTGCCTCTGGTAATAATAGGGCAACTAAAATTAATAATATTATAGGGAAAAGAACTTTTTCAGTTTTTGAAACAATCCTTAATTGCTCCATAGTTATTTTTCTTTCTTTTTCAGTAGTTAAAGCCTTCATAATCGGAGGCTGAATAAGTGGCACTAATGCCATATAAGAATATGATGCTACGGCAATAGCTCCTAACAAATCAGGCGCTAATATTGAGGCGACATAAATAGAAGTAGGACCATCAGCGCCGCCAATAATTCCTATAGCTGCTGCATCTTTTAAACTAAAATCAAAAACACCTACTGCAGTTAAGCCAACCGCACCTAATAAAGTTGCAAAAATACCAAATTGTGCTGCTGCACCTAATAATAATGTTTTTGGGTTAGCAAGTAATGGTCCAAAATCCGTCATTGCACCTACCCCCATAAATATTAATAATGGGAACACTCCAGATTCAATGCCAATTTGATAAAAAACATGTAAAATCCCATTTCCTACTGCTAAATCTGCTCCGGGTATATTACTTAATAAAGCACCAAAGCCTATTGGTAATAATAATAATGGTTCAAATTTTTTATGTATAGCTAAATAAATAAGTAACAAACCCACAAACATCATTAATGCTTGACCTATAGTCATTTGAGATAGGCCTGTATTAGTCCAAAGTATATTTAATTGCTCCATTATGCAATACTTAGTAATTTTTGACCAACATTAACATTGTCACCTTCTTTTATAAATATCTCAATAACAACACCCGATTTTGCAGCTTTTATTTCAGTTTCCATTTTCATAGCTTCAAGAATTATAAGAACATCCCCTTCAGATACTTTTTGTTGTGGTTGGGCTTGTATCTTCCACACATTACCTGCTAGTGGGGCGGGCACATCTTCTGCATTTTTACTATCAACATTAGCAGCTGTTGCTATTTTTTTAGGCTTTGATTCTTTTCTTGGTTTAGTAGTTGCAGGTTGCATTGAAGTAATGTCGCCACCTGCTGACACTTGAACAAAATAGCTTTTACCTTTTACTGACACAGTATATGTACCTTCTTGTTTTTCCTCTTTTTTATCAGGTTCTGCTCTTGGTATTGGTTCAAAAAAATCAGGGTTATTACGATTTTCTAAAAATTTAATACCAACTTGTGGAAATAATGCATAAGTTAATAAATCATCAATCTTATTATCTGCAAGTTTAATATTCTTTTCACTAACAATTTTATCAAACTCTTTTTCTAAAGTTTCTAATTCAGGCTCAAACCTATCAGCAGGTCTGCTAGTAATAGGCTCACTTCCGTTTAAAACTTTATCTTGTAGTCCTTTATCAACTGGAGCTGGTGTTGCTCCATACTCCCCTTTTAAAATACCTGCGGTTTCTTTTGAGATGGTTTTATATCTTTCTCCAGTGAGGACATTTAATACTGATTGAGTCCCCACGATTTGTGAGGTTGGAGTAACTAAAGGAATAAATCCTAAGTCTTTTCTAACTCTTGGTATTTCTTTTAACACCTCATCCATCTTATCGCCGGCTTGTTGCTCTTTTAGTTGGTTTTCCATATTAGTAAGCATACCTCCAGGAACTTGTGACAATAATATACGAGAGTCAACTCCTTGAAGTGAGCCTTCAAATTTTGCATACTTTTTACGCACTTTTCTAAAATAACTATCTATTTCTTCTAAGAGATGCATATCTAAACCAGTTGGTCTGTTGCTATTTTCTAACATTGATACAATTGAATTAGTTGGAGGATGGCTATATGTCATGCTAAATGAACCAATAGCACTATCTATAACATCAACACCAGCTTCAATAGCTTTTATCAGTGTAACTGTAGATAAACCAGTGGTTGCATGGCTATGTAAATGTATTGGGATAGATATTTCGCTTTTAAGTCTTGATACTAGTTCATAAGCAACATAGGGCTGTAATAGGCCTGCCATATCCTTAATACATAAAGAATGTGAGTCCATATCTTCAATTTTTTTTGCCATATCTACCCATAAATCTATAGTATGAACAGGACTTACAGTATAAGATATAGTTCCTTGTGCGTGACCTCCTAAGGCAACAGTCTGCTTAGTTGCAGTTTTTAAATTACGCATATCATTCATAGCATCAAATATTCTAAATACTGATATTCCATTTGCTATGCATCTTTCAACAAATTTATTCACCACATCATCAGAGTAATGTCTGTAACCTAGTATGTTCTGACCTCTTAGTAACATTTGTTGGGGGGTATTAGGCATGGCTTTTGATAATTCTCTAATTCTATCCCATGGGTCTTCACCTAGAAAACGAATACATGAGTCAAAAGTTGCTCCACCCCATGATTCTATAGACCAAAAACCTACTTTGTCTAGTTTATCAGCAATAGGTAACATGTCATCAATGCGCATCCTAGTGGCTAATAATGACTGATGTCCGTCTCTAAGAACTAATTCTGTAACCCCTAGTTTTTTACCTTTAATTACTTTTGGTTTTTTTGAACTTTTAAAAATCTTATTAAACATTATGCGCCCCTATGCTGTCTTATTGCTTGCTCAATAATTAGTTTTGTATCTTCATCCAATTCATCATCTAATTTATCTATATTATTTGAAATTTTCCTATTTTCTGATTTTAAAACTAATGCTGACATTGCAGCTGTGACAAAAACTAATAAGCTTAAAAACGAAAAAACAAAACCCATTCCGAAAATTGTTAAATTTAAAGCTTGCATAATCATAACAAATAATCCTTTAATTATAAATTGGTACCAGTGGACGGACTCGAACCGTCACTCCTATAAAGGAACCGGATTTTGAATCCGGCGTGTCTACCAATTTCACCACACTGGCTTTAAGTGTGTAAGTATATATAGCTATCATTCAACCCTCAAAATAAAAGTTAGGCTATTTACTATGTCTAAATGTAATTCTGCCTTTAGTCAAATCATACGGCGTTAGCTCTACTATAACCTTATCTCCAGGTAAGATACGAATATAATGTTTTCTAATCTTGCCAGAAATATGGGCTAAAACTGTATGCCCATTTTCTAAATCTACCAAAAAAGTTGTATTTGGCAGCTTTTCTTTTACCACCCCTTCAAGTTCAATGTGATCACCTTTAGCCATAAAATAATATTATTTAAAATAACAAATTTTACAACAATAACATTTTAAAAAGGTAAAAATAGCTAAATAACAATTATTTAAAATTTTAACGACCATTATATTGTTGTATGACAGCAATTGCAAGTCTGGGCATAATACTCCTAAAATCAAGCGTTTTGGTTAAAATTATAAAGCATTATGCTGTATTGTAGCAATTAATTGTTTGTTTTAAAAAAAGAATTTATATTACTTATTACTTCCACATTATGAAATCCAATGCTATAAGCTTTATTTTTTATTCTATTACTTAGAGTTAAAATCTTATATTTTGTGAGATTGTTTATTGGAATGTCTAATTTTTTAATCATATTTGCAAAAAAAGTTAGCACATCAACACTAGTAATAATAATAATTCCACTATTAGATGTTAAAAACGAACATAAATTTTCTTTATATTCATTTTTTAACTCCATTGCTGTTCTTTCGTATACTTCTAGATAATTTACTTTAGCGCCTTTATTTATTAATTTATTTCTTAATTTTTCTCTTCCACCTTTGCCTCTAACTATTAAGATATCTTCTTGATTAAAGTCAATATCATTCATTTCTTTTAATAAGCCTTCAGTTGAGAATTCATTTTTTGGAGAAATATCAACATTAATATTATTTTTTTGTAATTCTTTTTTTGTTTTAATACCTATAGCCGCAATTTTAGTTTTATCAAAATTAATTTTATTAAACAAATATTTGCTATTTTTTACTGCATTATGGCTTATAAATATTATGATTGTGGCTTTAGGAATGTTCTTCTTAGCTAAAGGTATAATTTTTAATACTGGAAACAATAAGGCATTGTAATTGGTATTATTTAATATTAATTGTTGTAATTTTTTTGCTTCTTCTTCAGGTCTAGTAATAAGGATATTCATATTAAATTTATATATAATTTATTTATTTTTTAGGTTTTTTGATGTTTCTTGCCACTTTAGCTTTAATATTTGGAATAGCTTTATTAGTATATAGTGCTGATGAGTTTACTAAAAATGGAGCAAAAATTGCAACTTTATTAAATATATCTCCTTTAATTATTGGACTATTGATTTTTGGTTTTGGCACTTCAGCTCCAGAGATAATTGTTTCTGGTTTTGCTGCATACCAAGGTAATAAAGGAATCAGTATAGGTAACGCTATTGGCTCTAATATCTTTAATATTTCTTTAGTATTAGGGATAACAGCTATATTAGCCCCTGTAAAAGTAGCCCAAAACATTTTAAAAAAGGAATGGGTCTTTTTAATATTTGTCTCTTCAGTATCTTGGATATTATTATTAGATTTAAATCTTGGAATTTTAGACGGGGTAATCTTATTATTTTTTTTAGCAATGTTTTTAACATATAGTTTTATTCAAGCAAAAAAACCTGGACATCACGAATTTGAAAACCTTTTAAAAGAAACAATAGCAGAAAAAAAAGAAAAACCTTTAATAATATGGATTAAATTATTAATAAGTTTAGTTATTTTATTGGTAAGTGCTAATATTACAGTGTGGGGAGGCAAAACTCTTGCTCAATTATTAGGAGTACCTGATTTAATTATAGGTCTTACAATAATTGCATTTGGAACCAGTCTGCCAGAATTAGCAGTATCTATATCAGCGGCACTTAAAAAACAGCATGATATGATAGTTGGTAACATTATTGGCTCTAATTTATTTAATACTTTGGCGGTATTATCAATACCGGCAATTGTAAGTCCTGGACCAATTAATGCAAAAATAATTGATAGAGATTACCCAATTATGTTTTTATTAACTGTATTGTTATTTATGCTTTCTTTTAATATTCATAAAAAATATACTATATGCCGTGTTGATGGTGCAATATTATTAATTGTTTTTACTTTTTATTTATATCTATTATCTTGAATAAACTTATAAAATTAAATTCTGAAAAAGACACTTTAGATACAGGAGCAAAACTAGCTGAATGCTGGATGAAAAATCTAAAACCTTTAGTTATTTATCTAAACGGTAATTTAGGGGTTGGTAAAACCTGCTTTGCAAGGGGGTTTATTAAGTATTTTGGATTTGATAAGGTAAAAAGCCCTACTTATACTATCGTAGAAAGTTATACAAAAGATGATATAAATATCTATCATTTTGACCTATATCGTATTAATGACCCAGAAGAATTAGAGCTAATAGGTATTCGTGATTATGAATATAATATTTACGCCCAACTTATAGAATGGCACAATTTAGGCTTAGCATTTATTTTAAAACCAGATATTGTTGTAAATATCAAAGATGATAGCAGTAGCCTAAATATTGAAACTAAAAGTGAATATGCTAAGGATTTATTACAGTGCATAAAAAACTAATAATATTTTTTATTCTTATAATAAATTCTAACTTTGCTATTGGAAATATTAATGTATATGATTTAAGATTTTGGAATGCCCCAGACCATACAAGAGTAGTTTTTGATGTAAAAAAAGGTGCAAAATATAAAATATTCAAACTAACAAATCCTAATAGAATAGTAGTAGATATTGAGAGAGCTTATTTAACTAAAAAAGCTTTAAATAAACTTAAATATAGAGACAAAAGAATAAATAAAATCCGCAGTGGCAACTATGAAAAGAAACTAAGAATAGTAATTGATAGTAGCAAAGATTTTAAAGTAAAGTCATTTACCTTAGCTCCAAATAAACATTACACTCATTACAGGATAATCGTAGATTTGTCTGATAAAGTCACTATTACAAAGAAGATAAAAAAAGATACAGATAAAAAAATAATTATGATAGATGCAGGGCATGGTGGTGAAGACCCTGGAGCTATAGGATATTATAAGTCTTTAGAAAAAAACATAGTATTAAAAATTGCTAAAAAACTAAAAAATATAATAAATTCATCAACTGAATATAAAGCCATACTTTCTAGAAAGGGAGATTATTACATACCTCTTGTTAAAAGAGTAAGATTAGCCCAACAATCAAATGCTGATTTGTTTATTTCAATCCATGCTGATGCTGTTAAAAGGAGAAGTGCTAAAGGAGCTTCTGTTTACACTTTGTCAAAAAAAGGCGATGAAACCCCTTTTGCAAAAAAATTGCGCATGAGTCAAAATGCTTCAGATATATTTGGTGGAGTAGGCCTTGATATAAGTGGTGATAAAAATTTAAATTCAATACTTTGGGACTTTTCAAAAGTAGACAAAGATAATCAAAGTAAAAACCTTGCCCAAAAAATATTAAAATATTTAAAAAAAATAGGGAGATTGCATAAGAAAAGACCTCAAAAAGCAAGTTTTGTAGTTCTTAAAGCTCCAACTATTCCCTCTGTTTTAGTAGAGACAGCTTTTATATCAAATTTAAAAGAAGAAAAGCGCCTTAGAGATAATAGGCATCAACTAAAAATAGCAGAAGCTATTTTTAAAGGCGTAAAAGATTATTTTAAAAATTAGCCAATATGAGACTCCTGCATTAAGTATAAATTCAATAAAAAGTTGTTTTTAAAAGCCAATTTATAAAAACAATTCTACTTTTTTTGTTTGTTAGTGTATTTTTTATTTTATTTACTTAAATCAATAAGTTGTAAATTATTCAGGTTAGATGAAATATTGTTATTAAGCCAGAATATAGCTATGTTGGGGTGAAGTTTATATTTCAATAATTCTCTTATGTCTTATAGCTTAATTTATAGGCTTAATTAAAAAGTTAGATTTATATTCTTATTGGCTATAGCAAAAAAGTTTGGGCTTATAATGCTATCTTGCATATTATAAAAAAGTTTATTTCCATTTGTATCTAATACTTTTCCTCCAGCTTGTTCTAAAATACATACCCCAGCCGCAGTATCCCACTCACAACAGGTGCCAAATCGTGGATAAAGATCATATTTTCCTTCTGCCAAATAAGCAAATTTTAAAGCTGAACCTATTTCAAAAACTTCAAATTTATCTAAGGAATTATTTAAGAAGTTTTGTAGTTTTTTACTCTTTAAAGAATAATTTCCAACCAATACTTTAATTATATTATTAGG
Organism: uncultured Thiotrichales bacterium; assembly: GCA_964508055.1. Lineage (GTDB taxonomy): Bacteria > Pseudomonadota > Gammaproteobacteria > PS1 > Pseudothioglobaceae > CAZDRI01. The sequence continues at coordinate 60,859 of CAZDRI010000003.1, read as the reverse complement.
ATTTTTATTAATGTTTATTTTATTTATTAAGTTATTCTTTTTTTTAAAAGCACCTCCTCCACTATAGGCATAATAATAAACATTTTTTGCTGGAGCATAAAGTAGGCCAAATATAGGTCTATTGTTTTCTATTAGAGCTATATTTATTGTAAAGTCGCCCGTTTGGTTTATAAAATCCCTAGTTCCATCTAATGGGTCAACAAGCCAGTAACTATGCCAATTTTTGCGTATATTATAATTTTCTATATCATTTTCTTCTGAAATTATTGGTATATTAGGAGTTAGTTCGCTAAGGCTTTTAATGATAACAGTATTTGAGTTTTTATCAGCGATGGTTAAAGGGGTTTTATCTTTTTTGATTTTTACTGTAATGTCTTTTTTGTAACTTGTTAATATTTCCTTGCCTCCGGATTGTGCTATATTAAGTAATGATGTTATTAATTCTGGAAACATATTAAATAAAATTGTTTGGTGGGCCTAGTAGGACTCGAACCTACGACCAATCGATTATGAGTCGACTGCTCTAACCAGCTGAGCTATAGGCCCAAATATCATTCTAAAAAACTTTGTAATTTATATGCCCTTGAAGGGTGCCTTAGTTTACGTAAAGCTTTTGATTCAATTTGACGAATTCTTTCTCTAGTAACATCAAATTGTTTACCGACTTCTTCTAAAGTGTGATCATTATTCATATCTATTCCAAAACGCATTTTTAATACTTTAGCTTCTCTTAATGATAAATTTTCTAGCAGGCTTTTAGTAGTTTCTTTTAAACTTTCTTTAGTAGTGCTATCTAAAGGAAGCGATAGCGTGGTATCTTCAATAAAATCACCTATATGAGAATCTTCATCATCACCTATAGGGGTTTCCATAGACAATGGCTCTTTTGCTATTTTCAATATTTTACGGACCTTGTCTTCTGATATTTCCATTTCTTCAGCTAACTCTTCAGGGGTAGCATCACGACCAAATTTTTGCAGTAATGTTCTTTGCACTCTATTCAATTTGTTAATTGTTTCTATCATATGCACAGGGATACGAATAGTCCTAGCTTGGTCAGCGATAGACCTTGTGATAGCTTGCCGAATCCACCAAGTAGCATAAGTAGAGAATTTATACCCTCTACGATATTCAAACTTATCAACAGCTTTCATAAGGCCAACATTGCCTTCTTGTATTAAATCTAAAAACTGTAAGCCTCTATTGGCGTATTTCTTGGCAATTGAAATAACAAGACGTAAGTTAGCCTCTATCATTTCTCTTTTATATTTCTTAGCGTGCCTATCTCCTCTACAAGCAACTTTATTTAATTCTTTTAATTCTGCTATAGTAAGGAATACTCCTTGTTCTATGTCTAATAGCCTTTTTTGTGAATAATAAATTTTAGAATCATCAATATTATCAAATACTTTTTTATCAATCTTACTATTTTTAAGCCAATTTAAATTAGTTTCATTATTAATAAATAATTCAAAAAAATCTTTTCTTTTCATGCCAGCATTAAGACACTCATTCATAATTATTTTTTCTTCATTTTTTACATCTCTAATAACTAGAGATATGGTGCCCATCATTGTAGTAACTAATTTTGGAGATAATCTAAGCTCAGTTAGACTTTCAGCTAATTTAATTCTTGTTTCTTTTGTTTTACTATAAAGATAGCCATGTTTTTTAATAGTATCTTGATAATTTTTGTAATTTTTTTTAATTATTTCTACTCTAGTTTCAATTTCATAGACATCAGGTCCAGTATATTCTTGCCCCTCTAAAAATTCATCTTCATTTGCTTTATTGGTATCTTCTATGCTTTCAATCTCATCACCTTTATAGCCAATAACAACATCAGTCATCTTACATTTGCCTTCTTCTAAGCGTAGATATGCTTTAAAGAATAGCTCAACTGTTTCAGGGAAAAGAGTAATGCCTCGCATCATTTTATAGATATTTTCTTCTATTTTTTTAGCTATGCGTATTTCATCAGAGTGCTCTAATAAATCTACCACCCCCATTTCACGCATATACATTCTAACTGGATCTGTAGTGCGTCCAAACTCAGAATCAAGTGCAGCAAGTGCAGCAAGTGCAGCATCTGCACTATTGCTTTGAGCTTTTGCTCCTGACTCAACAATTAATGTGTCAGCATCAGGCGGTTCTTCTGACACTGTAATATCAAGTTCTTCTAAAATTGAGACAACTGCTTCTAATTGCTCTTCAGTAAGCAGTTCTTCAGGGATAATATCGTTAATTTCTTCAAATGTTAAATATCCTTGTTCTTCACCTAACTTAATTAAATCTTGAATAGCTTTTTTGTATTTAGATTCTGATGGGTCCATACACTTAAAATAGTAAAAAAATATAAGAAACGCAATTATACCTATAATTATTAAAAAATTAGCTAAACTTTATAAGACTATTGCAAAACAGCTTATTGGGGATGGAGTTTGAGGAAGGGGAGGAACATTGTTGCAGTAACTTATTGGTTTTGCTCCCCTTCCTCATACAAATAACTTGGGTAAAGATGTTGTAATAACGTGCTTTTTACATTTTGCAACACTCTTTTTATGTACTTCACATACCCAAAAACACGACACAAATTTGACTCGTCTTAACTTTTATTTTATAACCTACGCCAACTCGTGCCTGTTGGGTTATCTTCTAATGCAATATTTTTACTCTTAAGTTCATCCCTAATTTTGTCTGACAGTGCAAAGTCTTTATTTTTTCTAGCTTTATTTCTTTCAGCTATTTTTCTTTCTATTTCAGCATCAGCAAGGAGGATGCCTTGCTTTAAAAATGTGTTGACATCCGTCTGTAAAATACCAATATAACCTCCTAAAATTATTAGTAACCTTGCTAATGCGCTAGCTTTTGCAATGTCATTGACACGATTTTTATTAATTTCTTTTGCTATTTCAAATAAGATTGATATAGCAATTGGAGTATTAAAGTCATCATTTAATGCATTTATAAACTTATATTCATAATCATATTGCTGTGAGATTTCATTCATACTAGCTTCATCAGCAGATAGGTCTTTTATTGCAATATAAAGCTTAGTAAGAGCCGATTGTGCTGATTTTAAATTACTATCATTAAAATTAAGAGGGCTTCTATAATGTGAACTAATTATAAAATAACGCAAAACTTCACCAGAATAACTTTTTAAAATGTCTCTAATAGTAAAAAAATTATTTAATGATTTAGACATTTTTTCATTATTAATATTTACAAAACCTACGTGTATCCAATAATTAACAAACTTGCCTCCATGGGCTCCTTCAGATTGTGCTATTTCATTTTCGTGATGGGGAAATATTAAATCAGCACCTCCGCCGTGAATATCAAAATTATTGCCAAGAAGGTGAGTAGACATAGCTGAACACTCAATATGCCAACCTGGACGTCCTTTTCCCCATGGAGACGACCAACTAGGTTCATTTGGTTTGGCTGACTTCCATAACACAAAATCTAATGGGTCTAATTTAGTGCTGTCAATATCTACCCTTGCTCCAGATTTTAACTCATCTAAAGTTTTGTTAGCCAATTTGCCGTACTTTTTAAAATTCCGCACTGAAAAATAAATATCTCCATTATCAGCTTTATAAGCTAAATTGTTATCTTGTAATGATTTTATTAGGTATAACATTTGATCAACATAATCAGTAGCTTTTGGTTCAATATCAGGAGGATTAATGGCTAAAGACTTTTCATCTTTATGCATTTCTGCAATAAATCTTTTAGTTAAAGAAAAAATATCTTCTTTGTTTTTATTAGCACAATTGATGATTTTATCGTCAATATCTGTTATATTGCGCACATATGTTACATTTTTATAACATCTTTTTAAATGTCTTACAATAACATCAAACATCACTAAAACTCTAGCATGACCAATGTGACAATAGTCATAAACTGTCATACCACACACATATATTTTTATATTGTTTGGATCTATAGGTATAAATTTTTCTTTTTTCTTACTGCTAGTGTTATAAACTTTTAACATAGATTTTTAACTTTTTAAAAATAACCTTATTTTACCGAGCAAGTAAAGCATTATTGTATAATACAATGCTTTTATTTCATAAGGACAATAAATAATGAGCAAAAAAATGAAAGTTTTAGTAGCAGAGCAAGCACCTGATTTTACAGCGGCGGCTGTTTTAGCAGATGGAACAATAGTTGATGACTTTAAATTATCAAGTCTAAAAGGCAAACATATTGTTATTTTCTTTTACCCATTAGATTTTACTTTTGTTTGCCCTTCAGAGATTTTAGCCCACCATCATAGGGTGGCAGCTTTTAAAGATAGAGGAGTAGAAATTATTGGAGTTTCAATAGACTCTCAATTTACTCATAATGCGTGGAGAAATGTTGCACCTAAAGATGGAGGTTTAGGAAAAATAGATTTTCCATTAATTGCCGATGTTAATCATAAGATTGGCAAGGCTTATGGAATTATGCATCCAGCAGGTATCGCACTAAGAGCATCTTTTTTGATAGATAAAGATTTTGTTGTAAGACACCAAGTAGTTAATGATTTACCATTAGGAAGAAATGTAGATGAAATGATAAGAATGGTAGATGCTTTACAATTTAATGAAGAATATGGTGAAGTATGTCCAGCTGGTTGGAACAAAGGTGATGAAGGTATGAAAGATACTCCTGAAGGAGTTGCCCAGTATTTAGCAAAGCATTCTGAAGAATTATAATTTTAAATATGGCTAAGATTTTAATTTTACCAGGCGATGGTGTAGGTAAAGAAATCATAGAGCAAGCTATTAAGATTATAGATACTCTTAAAAATGACTATAAATTAGATGTTGATTATGAAATAGGTCTTATAGGGGGAGATGCTTATGATAAAAAAGGTTCACCATTGCCTAGTGAAACTTTAAATTTAGCCAAAAAATCAGATGCTATTTTACTTGGAGCTGTTGGAGGATATAAATGGAATAACTTAACAAGAAAGTTAAGACCAGAACGAGGATTATTAGGGTTAAGAGAGAAGTTAGATTTGTTTTCTAATCTAAGACCGGCAGTCTTGTATCCGCAGCTAGCAAGTGCTTCAACCCTAAAAAGCGATATAGTTGCAGGGTTGGACTTAATGATTGTAAGAGAACTGACTAGCGGTATTTATTTCGGTGAGCCTAGAGGTATTCGCATAGAAAACAAAGAAAAAATAGGCTTTAATACTTTAGAGTATAAAGAAAGTGAAATTAGGCGCATAGCCCACTCAGCCTTTAAAATAGCATCTAAACGCAATAAAAAATTATGTTCAGTAGATAAAGCAAATGTCTTAGAAGTAAGTGAACTATGGAGAGAAGTGGTTATAGATGTGCAAAAAGAATATCCAGAAGTGGAACTAACGCATATGTATGTTGATAATGCCGCTATGCAGCTGATTAGAGAGCCGAAACAATTTGATGTGATTGTTACCACCAATATGTTTGGTGATATTCTTTCTGATTGTGCTGCAATGCTAACAGGGTCAATAGGTATGTTGCCTTCAGCATCACTTGACAGCAGAGGATTTGGTATGTATGAGCCAATTCATGGTTCAGCGCCAGATATAGCTGATACTAATACAGCAAATCCAATAGCCACTATTTTATCTTTAGCTATGATGTTTAGATATTCTTTAAATATGCAGGGATTTGCTTCTAAAATAGAAAATTCTGTAAATTTAGTTTTAGATAAAGGCTATAGAACCAAAGACATTGCATATAATGATGATTTTGTTACAACCTCTACAATGGGAGATGCTGTTGTTCAAGCTTTAAAAGAGTTATGAGATACTGAAATAAATTCAGATACTGTCTTAAAATTAACAAAGTTTTATAAGGATAGGTTTTCTGGATAAAAAGCTTTAACAAAATATAAGCCTTTTGCCGCAATGGTTACCCCTGCTAATTTTCTATCTTTTGAATCAATAACCTCTTTGACCCATTTGTAGTTTTTTCTACCATATCCTACTTTAAGTAGTGTTCCAACTACATTTCTAACCATATGATGTAAAAAAGAATCAGCCTTAATATCAATTAAAACTATGTTGTTGTTTTTATTAATATTTAAATATTCAATGGTTTTAATAGGGGACTTTGCTTGACAAATACTACTTCTAAAAGCTGAAAAATCATGTTTTCCTAAAAACAAATTAGCACCTTTTTGCATTTCTCCTACATTTAGTTTTTTAGGTTCCCAATAAAAATAATCATTATAAAGACCTGGTCTAGTTATAGAGTTATAGATTTTATATTGATATGACCTGGCACAGGCACTATGGCGAGCATGAAAATTATTATCAATTTTTTTTACCCATAAAAAACTTATATCTTTAGGCAAAAAACTATTGCCGCCTAACAGCCAAGACCTACAACTTCTATTAATATTAGTTTCAAAATGGATAACTTGTTCTAATGCATGAACGCCCTTATCAGTTCGTCCGGCACAATATACTTTTATTGGCGAGTTTGCCACCTTTGATAGTGCTTTTTCAACATAAAACTGAACTGTTTTTATGCCACTTTTTTGGTTTTGCCAGCCACAGTAATTTGCCCCAAAGTATTCAATGCCTACAATAAATCGCATTTTTTAATGTTTTTTTAAAAAGAAATATGTTGCAGGAAGGCTGCTTAAAATTAAAATAATTCCATAAAGTATAGAGGTTGCTAACACAACTTCTTTTGGGCTTCCTACTAAAGTAAATAAAACTACCATCGCACCTTCTCTTATACCCCACCCAGCAAAAGATATAGGGATAAGTGTGAGTAGTAAAGAAATAGGGACAAAAAGTAAAAAAACTTCTAAAGGTTGGTTTAAACCTATAGCCAATCCAATACAATAAATACAAGATATTACAAACAAATGAATAGATATTGAAATAAACATTCTAGAAGTTAATACACTTAAGCCATGCAGGTTATGTCTAAAATAATCTGATAAACTAAAAACCCATTGTAAAAATTTAAATCTTTTTAAAAAACTAAATTTGGTAAATATAAGTAAACTTAAAATTAGTAGGATTCCAATTAACAATGCAACAAATACAGATAAATATATTTCTTTTGGTAATATATCTGGGTTAAGTATTAAGCCTATAGCTACAATTAATAACAAACCTAACAAACCTAAGATTCTATCTATTAATACTCCATAAAAACTTTTTGTTTTAGATTGTTTTCTACGGGATAGTGCAACTATCCTATAAGCATCACCACCAATTGAACTAGGCAAAGCTTGACTAAATAGCATGCCAATAAAATATTGTTTAATATAAAAGTTTAAAGGTAGCGGAAAATTTAATTTTTTCATAACTAAAAACCATCTAGCACCAGCTATAAATATGGCTAAAGTTTGTAAGATAAAAGCAACAACAAGTAAGTTAAGATTAGCATTAGTAACTATTGGTATAATTTTATCAATCTCAATATTTTGACTAATAAGGTAAAAAATAACTATAGTTATTGCAGCTTTCAAAAACAGCATATGAATTTTAAAAATATAAAAAGTAAAATTTTATCACCAAATACTGTTTTATTATGGTTTGTATTATCAATATATTTTTTACTAACAGGGTATAAAGCATTAAGATTAGGGCATTTTGGTGATGGAGAAGTTTATACCTCTGTTGCTAGAAACATGGCTGAAGAATTTGGTAGCTATTTCACGCCAATAAAAATATTATTATTTTAAAAAACATTTTAGTAGCAGCCCTGCGCTATCTACTAAATTTTCATCTTCTTTTTGAGCATTTCTAAAAAACAACACTTATTTAGCACTAACTATTAAAGTGGGGAATAAAAGTGGCACTATTAAATTATAGGCAAGTCATCTATAAACGCATTAAAAAGTTTAGCTTTAAAATCTACAATTTTATTATTTTTTACTAAAATGCCTTCTTTATTTAATAGTGCTATTTTTTTACTAACGCTACTAGCAAAGCCTCCAATACCACCGTCATTATTTACCACTCTATGACAAGGCACATTTGGTGCATAAGGGTTTTTATTCATAGCTGTCCCAACCGCACGATATGCTTTAGGGTGTCCTATTATTTGGGCTAATTGCTTATAGGTTGTAACTTTCCCCTTAGGGATTTTTTTTAAAGCTTGGTAGCATTTTTCTTGAAATTCAGTCATTTTAAATATTTGTTATATGTAATATTAAATTTATCTTGTGCTTTTAAAATTATATCAACTATTTCCCTTACTGCACCATGACCACCTTTGTTTTTAGTAGTATATACACAATGTTTTTTTATAAAATCGTGGCTATTTTTAACAGCTACAGGAAGACCAACTTTTAGTAATACTGGTAAGTCTAACACATCATCTCCAATGTATCCTACTTCAGAAGCTTTAATATCTAAGGCAGATATTAGTTTTTTAAAAGCAACTGTTTTATTGCTTTGATTTTGATAAAGATGTTTTATCCCTAAATTATCCATTCTGCACTTAACAGCATTAGAACTTCTTGCAGTGATTATTGCCACTTCAATATTATTTTTAATAAGCATCCTAATACCATGACCATCTAATGAATTAAAGCGTTTAATTTCGTGACCGTTATTATCAAAAAAAATACTACCATCAGTTAATACACCATCAACATCTAAGATAAGAAGTTTAATTTTTTTACACTTTTTTAATATATTCTCTAAATTCATTTAATTTACTCCATTTAAAAGCATTGCCTGGGTCTGTCTTTCTGCCTTTTGCTATATTACTATGGCCGGTTATATGCTTAATAGGGTATGACTCAGTCAGCTCTTTTATAATTATATTTAAAATATTATATTGCTTTTCGCTATACTCAATATTGTTACTACCTTCTAATTCAATTCCTATTGAAAAATCATTACAATTATCTTTACCCATATAGTTTGATATTCCTGCGTGCCATGCTCTTTTATTAAAAGGAACAAATTGGATAACAGCAGCATCTCTTTTTATATACAAATGAGAAGATACTTTTAAACCTTTAATAGAATTAAAACTAGGGTGAAATTTATAATCTAATTTATTAGTAAAAAAATCTTCAACAAAGTTTGTTCCAAATTGTCCAGGAGGCAGGCTTATATTGTGAATTACTATTAAACTAATATCTGTATCAGGTCTGTCATTATAATTGTCGGATTTTATAAAAGTAGCAAAATCTAATTTATGATTATTTATCATTATTTTTTTAACTAGAATATGTAATGATTTATTATACTTTAAGATTATTGGCAATGGAGTTTAAGAAGGTGGAGCACACTGTTTTATAACACAATTATTCCTTAATATTACTGCTTTTTTGTTCATAAAAATACCTAATTTAAATTAAGTTTTGCTTAAATTCAAAAACATATTACATTTGCATCTATACCTTTACTGTATGCTCAAAATGTGGCTCTGGGCTTAGGCACTACTGCAATAATAGAAGTCAACTATATGTTAAAATTAGCAAGTTATGTAAAAAACATAAAATATGATTATGATGAAAATTCACGCTCAACAAATGTCAAATTCTAATAATTTATACTGCCCCCAGTATGAAAAAGATAGTTGTGGAATTGGATTTATTGCAAACATTAAAGCAGAAAGCTCATATGCTATTGTAAAAGATGCGTTAGAAATGTTATCTAGAATGGACCATAGAGGCGGCTGTGGCTATGAGGAAAATACCGGTGATGGGGCAGGCATATTAACAAACATACCATATAGTTTTTTTAAGAAAATAATCGCAAAAGAGTTTAATACTAAAGTTGAAAAAGGTTTTTTTTCAGTAGGCAATGTATTTTTACCGCAAGACAATGCTCAAAAAAAGCAGTGCATGGAAGATGTAGTGGCAGAGATAAAAGCTCAAAATCAAATTTTTATTGGTTGGCGAGATGTTCCTACTGACGAGAAAAATGCAAATATTGGTTTAAGTGCTATACAATCTAAACCAATAATAAAACAGCTTATTATTAAAGCAGAGGAAAATACAGACTTTGATACTTTTGAGCGTAAGTTATATATTATTCGTAAGAAAATAAGCTATAAAATAAGAAACGATAAAAACCTAACACAAGCCTTATTATTCTATATTTGCAGCCTATCTAATAAGGTGATTGTCTATAAGGGTATGCTAATAGGTTCACAAGTATTAGGTTTTTATCCTGATTTACAAAATAGCGAATATAAGGCGTATTTAGCAATGGTGCATTCTCGGTTTAGCACCAATACTTTTCCTTCGTGGGATAGAGCACAACCTTCAAGATTTATGTCGCACAATGGTGAAATTAATACTCGGCAAGGAAATATCAATTGGATTACAGCTAGAGAAGGTGTTTTTAAAAGCTCATATTTTAATGATGATGAGTTAAAGCAAATTCTCCCAGTTATTGAGACAGAAGTTTCAGACTCAGGTGCTTTTGATAATGTTTTAGAATTTATGTTAATGAACGGTAGAAGTCTAAAAGAATCAATTTTGATGATGATACCTGAGGCTTGGCAAAATGATAAAAACATGAATACAGATAAAAAAGCTTTTTATGAATATTTTTCAACGATGATGGAGCCTTGGGATGGGCCAGCGTCTATAGCATTTACAGATGGTGAACAAATAGGAGCAGTTTTAGATAGAAATGGCCTTAGACCCTCACGCTATTATTTAACTTACGATGATAGAGTTATTATGGCATCAGAAGTTGGAGTAGTTGATGTTGAGACAGATAATATAAAAGAAAAAGGCAGGTTAAGACCTGGAAAAATGTTTTTGATTGATTTTGATAAGAAAAAATTAATAGAAGATGAACAATTAAAAGGTGATTTCGCTCATAAAAATCCTTATTCGGATTGGATAAAAAATGCAAGAATTTTATTATCAAATTTAACTTTTGATATTAATAAATTAGCACCAAAACAAAGCAAAGAAGATTTAAAAATAAAAATGCATGTTTTTGGTTATACCACAGAAGTTATGCAGTTTTTATTAATACCGATGGTAAAAGAGTTAAGAGACCCCTTAGGCTCAATGGGCAATGATGCAGCATTAGCATGTTTGTCAGATAAACCAAGATTAGTATATGATTATTTCAAACAATTATTTGCCCAAGTAACAAACCCGCCTATAGACTCAATTAGAGAGGAGATAATAACATCTTTAAAATGTTATATAGGTCCTGAAGCAAATTTATTAAAAACCAAAGCAGAAAATGCTCAAAGACTATTATTAGAACAGCCAATTTTAACCAATGAAGAAACGCAGGCGTTAAAACAAATAAATTATAAAGCTTGGAAGTCTAGAATAATTGATATTACTTACAGTATTGATGATGAAAATTTACAATCACACTTAGATAATATATGTGAACAAAGCTCAAAAGCAATTAGAGATGGAGTTAGTCTAATTATATTATCAGATAGGAATATCAATAAAGACAGAATGGCAGTTAGCACTTTATTAGCGGCAGCAGCAACACATCAATACCTTGTTCAAAGACACGAAAGAACCAAAATAGGTTTAATAGTTGAAACAGCCGAGGCATGCCAAGTACATCATTTTTGTTTATTAGTAGGTTTTGGGGTAGATGCTATAAACCCATATCTTGCATTTGATGCAATATGTCAAGCTAGAGAAGATAAGTTATTAACAAATAATTCAGATGATGATGTAATTAATTGTTATAAAAAAGCAGCAACAAAAGGAATGTTGAAGGTAATGGCTAAAATGGGTATTTCTACATTGCAGTCATACAAAGGTGCACAGATATTTGAGGCAGTTGGACTATCTTTAGAAGTTATAGATAAGTGTTTTTATGGAGTAACTAGTAGAATTAAAGGTGTAGGATTTGATGTTTTACATAATGAAGCTAAAAAAAGACACACTAATGCTTATAAGATTAAAACTATTACTAATAATGGTGAGTTCCATTGGCGGGATAAAGGTGAAGTACATATGTGGAATCCTGAAACCATACAAAACCTCCAATTAGCCTCAAAAAATAATAGTAAAGAAATTTATTTAAAATATGCAAATTATGCAAATTCAAGCTCAAAAAATTGCACCCTTAGAGGGCTAATGAATTTTAAAGAATCAAAAGCAATTAATATTGATAAAGTTGAAAATGCAAAAGAAATTGTAAAACGCTTTGTTACAGGTGCTATGAGCTTTGGTTCATTATCAAAAGAAAGTCACGAAAGCTTAGCAATAGCTATGAATAAAATCCAAGGAAAATCTAATAGCGGTGAAGGCGGAGAAGACCCAAAACGCTGGATTATAGACACTGAAGGCAATGATAGGTGTTCAGCAATAAAACAAGTTGCTAGTGGTAGATTTGGAGTAACTATTGAATATTTAAACAGTGGCAATGAAATACAAATAAAAATAGCACAAGGTGCAAAACCAGGAGAAGGGGGAGAATTACCTGGTAGTAAAGTTGATGAAGAAATAGCAAAAACAAGGCATTCCACACCTGGTGTAGGGCTTATAAGCCCTCCTCCACATCATGATATATATTCTATTGAGGATTTAGCTCAATTAATTTTTGATTTAAAGCATGCCAATCCTGACGCTAGAATTAGCGTTAAATTAGTAGCAGAGATAGGAGTAGGCACTGTTGCAGCAGGAGTTACTAAGGCTAAAGCAGATCATATAGTTATCTCTGGGCATGATGGAGGGACTGGGGCATCTCCAATTACTTCAATTAAACATGCAGGGCTTCCTTGGGAATTGGGCTTAGCAGAGACACATCAAGTATTAGTTATGAATAAACTTCGTTCTAGAGTTAGATTACAAACTGATGGGCAATTAAAAACAGGAAGAGATGTTGCCATAGCAGCCCTTTTAGGGGCGGAAGAATTTGGCTTTTCTACTGCACCTTTAATAACTTTAGGTTGTATTATGATGCGCAAATGTCATCTTAATACTTGTCCTGTTGGGATTTGTACTCAAGATAAAGAGCTTAGAAAAAAGTTTGCAGGAAAGCCAGAGTATGTAATTAATTATTTATTTATGGTTGCCGAAGAGTTACGCCAAATTATGGCAAAGCTTGGTTTTAAGAAAATGGATGAAATGATAGGCAGAGTAGATAAATTGGAAGTAGATAAAGCTAACAAACATTGGAAAAAAGATATGTTTGATTTAGAGGCTATATTAGCACCAGTTATAAAGCCAGATAATAATACTAAAGCTTATAAAATTATAGAACAAGACCATAATATTGAAAACCATATTGATAATAGAATAATTAATAAAGTTAAAGAAGCAGTAACTAATGCTAGCAAAATAAATTACAAATCTAAAGTTACAAATATTGATAGGGCATTAGGAGCTATGTTGTCTTCTTTTATTGTTAAAACTAGAGGTGAAAATAATTTAGCAGATAATACTATTAACATAAAGCTAACTGGAAACGCGGGGCAAAGTTTAGGAGGTTTTTTAGCTAAGGGAGTTAATATAGAAGTTGAAGGCGATGCAAACGATTATGTTGGGAAAGGAATAAGTGGAGGTAGAATAATTGTTTATCCGCCTAAAGGCTCTAAATTTAAAGCCCACGAAAATATTATTGCCGGCAATGTTTGTTTATATGGAGCTATAAGCGGGGAGGTATATTTATCTGGCAGGGTCGCAGAAAGATTTTGCATTAGAAATTCTGGAGCAACAGCTGTTGCTGAAGGCATAGGGGATCATGGCTGCGAATATATGACAGGCGGGGTTGCTGTTATTTTAGGAGAAGTAGGTAAGAATTTTGCAGCAGGTATGTCAGGAGGGGTTGCTTATATATATGAAGCTGATGCTAGTTTTTATGTTAATTGCAATACTAAAACAGTTGATATTGATCCAATGGATGATGAGGCAATATTAGAGTTAAAAACAATTATAGAAAAACATTACTATTACACAAACTCAGAAATAGCTAAAAACATAGTTGATAATTGGGAAACTGAAGTAAATAATTTTATAAAAATAATGCCTAAAGACTACAAAAAAGTGTTGCAGTCTAACAAAATGAAAGACTCTAAATAATTCTAGGTAAATACTAAATTATCATGATTAAAAATCTTTATTGTTTTTTAGATAAGTAATTATTTGTTTAAGTTTAACTGAAGTAGTTGTAAAAGTATAAAAGTAAATGTATCCGCTTGATTGTAGGCCTTTTTGATTTAAAGAAGTAATTTTATATTTGTTATTTATAGCTCCAACTCTTCCAACATCTAAAATAAATTTTTCCCCATCTGTTTGAGTAAATGTTTGTGTTGCTGAGAATATTGATTGAATTAAAAATAAAATTGTTAAAAAAATTAGTATTTATAAACACTTATATTTAAAATTATTTTTCTACCTATTTATTTTAATGTTATAAATAATAACTAAAGGAGGGTTTTTATTGCTTTTTTTATAAAATTACCATCATAATTAGCTATAAATTTTATGTGTTTAATTTACTTTCAAAGTTCCAGTTAAATCATTTACATTTTTAATATTATTTTTTATTAAATATGATGCAATGCCAGAGTTTATTTTTTTACAAATTAGTGGGTCATAAAATAAAGCAGTACCAATGCCAATAGCAGAAGCTCCAGCAATTAAAAATTCTATTGCATCATTGACTGTAGTAATGCCTCCTTGACCAATTATTGGGATGTTATGTTTTTTAGCCACTTGATAAACTTGATGTACTTTTAAAAGGGCTATTGGCTTTATAGCTGGACCTGAAAGCCCGCCTTGATTATTGTTAATAATAGGTTTTCTTTTGTCTATATCAATTGTCATACCCATTAAAGTATTAATTACTGCTAAGCCGTCACTACCAGCTTCAATACACCTTTTTGCACTATATGCTATGTCTGTTTGGTTAGGAGAAAGTTTAGTTATTAATGGTTTGGAAGTGTTTTTCCTGCAAATTTCAACAACTTTAAAGGACATATCCGGGTCATTACCAAAGGCAACTCCACCCTCTTTTACATTAGGACAAGATATATTTATCTCAATTGCATCAATATCACTATCATCAAATTTTTTGGCAACTTTGCCATATTCTTCAATAGTAGAACCAGAAATATTAATAATAAATTTGGTCTCTGTTTTATTTAAATTAGGCAATATTTTATTTATTACATAATCAGCACCAGGGTTTTGTAGTCCAATAGCGTTAAGCATACCTGATGGTGTTTCGAAAATACGGTGCGGCTTATTCCCTAACCTCGGTTGTAAAGTAGTTCCTTTTAGGCATACAGCACCAGCATCTTTATTTGAAAATCCTTTAACTCTAGTATATTCTTCACCAAAGCCAACACATCCAGAAAGTAAAATTATTGGAGAATTTAACTCTAGTCCACAAAAATCTATTTTTAGGCTTGATTCCATAGTAATATTGTAATTATTCACAAAATAAATATATTTTAACTTATTATGCATGGTTTATTTATAACAGGAACGAATACTGGGGTAGGAAAAACTGTAGTAGCTGTGAAAATTGTTAATTATTTAGTTAAATACAAGTCAGTCAAGGTTAGAAAACCTGTTGAGACCGGCTGTGTGGATTTTGCTAAAGATGCACAAGCTCTTGCTCTTGCTGTAGCATCAAAAGAAGATATCAATACTATATGTCCTTTTCAATACACAAAGACCGCTTCTGCAGAAGATGCTTCTCATAATGAAAATGAGGATTTATTCTTATCAGATTTAGTCAATGCCTGTAACTATAATATTAATAAAAAAGATTTTGTGGTGATAGAAGGTGCGGGAGGTTTTTATTCCCCAATTGCTAAGGGAGCTCTCAACTCTGACTTGGCAAAAAAACTAGCTTTACCAGTTATTTTAGTTGTTAATGATGAGTTAGGTGCTATTAATCAGGCATTATTAGCCATTGAGGCGGTAAAAAATAATAATCTAGTGATTAAGGCTGTAGTCTTAAACCAAATAGAAAAAAATAATTTAGATAATTATAAATACCTAGTAAAGTACACCAATGATTTAATTGTCAAGTTTGGGTCTAAAGAGTTTGATAGGTTTCTTAAAAGTCTAATCTAATAAGGTTAGGGTAGGCTTTTCTTTTTTAATTTTAGGTTTTTTTATCTCTTTAACTACTTCTTCATCAAACCAAATACCCTCTTTATTTTCTATAGCATAAATAGAAAGCACAGCATCTATAGGTATAACTATTTTTTCTGAAATCTTATCAAAACGAGCAAAAAACTTTATAAAGTCATTGCCAAGAGATAATTTATCAATAGCTACGCTAGCAATATTTAATACTATTTTATTATTTTCAATATAATCTTTAGGAACATCAACGCTTTCTATTCTGCAATCTACTAGTATATATGGGGTTAGTTCAGAATCTTCAATCCATTCATAAGCAGCACGCAAAAGATACGGTTTGAAGTTGTTCATTTACGATATTCTTTTTCAGCATCAGTTAGGCTGTTATGAAAACTTTTCCTGGCAAAAAGTTTTTCAGAATATTCTAGTATAACCCTTGCACTAGCAGGCAGTTTGATTTTCATTTTTTCTAGTCTCCATAGCACTGGAGCTAAGCACGCATCCACAATACCAAAGCTGTTGCTTTTAAAATAAGGCTTATAAGCAAATACCGGAACTAATTCAATTAGATTGCTTGTTAATAAAATCCGAGCCTTGTTTTGGTCCTGAGTACTTTTAGGTTTTAAAATTCTTGCTGCTAAACTATACCAATTATTTTCTGCTCTATTAAAGCGAAACAGAAGCATTCTTTTTTCTGCTCTTAATATTGAATCTACAGGCATTAATGGTGGAAAAGGAAAACGCTCATCTAAATATTCTAATATTGTAGGTAAATCATAAAGCACAAGACCTTTATCATACAAAGTAGGAAGCATTTGGTAAGGGTTTAACTCTAATATTTCTTCAGGCATGTCTTCAATTTTAATATTAAAAACATCACAGGGTATTAATTTTTCAGCAATTATAAATCGAACACAATGTGATTCCACAGATTCAAAAGAAGAGTATAGAGTAGTTGTAGCTGGGTTTGGTTTGTAATGAATCATAATATTTTGTTTAAATTTAATCTTTTTGGCGCCATTTTCCGTAATGAACATCTTTCCAGTATTCTTTTTTAAGAAGATAGGTTAACAATAATAACACAACTAAGAATATTAAAACTTTTATTCCTAACCACACTCTTTTTATCTTAACAGGTTCACCTACATAATCTAGAAAATTAACAATATCTCTAACTTGATTATTATATTCACTTGGAGTTGAATCTTTTTTTAATGCCCATAAAATATCTGGCATAGCAGTGCTATTAAATATGTGATTATTTACTCCAAAAGTTTTTGAATCATCTTTATAAAAACTTCTTAAGAAAGTATAAATCCAGTCAACGCCTTTATATCTAGCAACAAGAGATAAATCTGGAGGGGCAACTCCAAAAAAATCTTTTGCTTTTTCAGTATTAATAGCAGATATAACCTTATCTCCGATTTTAGCATCAGTGAACATAAGATTTTTTCTCATTAAATCTTTAGGGATATTTAAATCTTCAGCAATTCTTTCATAGCGCATAAAGCTTATTGAATGGCAACCAAAACAATAATTCACAAATAAATTAGCACCGTTTTGCAAAGATGCTTGATTATAAATATCATTATTTGCTTTGTCTAAATGAACATTACTAGCAGCAAATAATTTAGTAGTTAATAAAATGCTTACAATTAATAAAGTTTTTTCCAAGTTTTTTTTCATAAAACTAATATCCAACCCTTTTAGGAACAGGTTTTGTTTTGTCAATTTTCGTAAACCAAGGCATTAGTATAAAAAATGCAAAATATATTGTGGTAAATATTCTTGCTAATAGTTGATTTAAGTCAGTTACAGGTTCCATACCCAACCAACCTAACATAACAAAACTAACAATAAATAAAACTAAGGCAAATTTATAAATAAATCCTCTATATTTAATTGACTTTACAGGGCTCCTATCTAACCATGGTAATGCTGCCAATATTAATAATGCAGCAAACATTGCTAAAACTCCGGGGAATTGAGAGCCAAACATTGGCGGTATTGCCCTTAAAATAGAATAAAAAGGGGTTAAATACCATAAAGGAGCAATATGTTCAGGAGTTTGTAAAGGATTAGCTTTAATAAAATTCTCCTTTTCTAAAAAGTAACCAAATAAATCAGGAGCAAAAAATATCACTGCTGAAAATATTATTAAAAATACTACCACTCCAACAACATCTTTAACGCTATAGTAAGGATGAAAAGGTATGCCATCTTTTGGAATGCCATTTTTATCTTTATTTTCTTTAATTTCTATTCCATCAGGATTATTAGAACCAACATGATGTAGAGCTACAATGTGTAAAAAAACCAATATTGCTAAAACAAAAGGTATAGCAACAATATGAAATGAAAAAAATCTATTTAAAGCAGCATCATCTACAGCATAATCACCTAAAATCCATATAAGTAAATCAGGACCTATTATCGGGACAGAGCCAAATAAGGATATAATAACTTGAGCACCCCAATAAGACATTTGCCCCCAAGGAAGAACATAGCCCATAAATGCCTCCGCCATAAGTGCTACATATAAAGCAATGCCTAATATCCAAATTAGTTCTCTTGGTGCCTTATATGAGCCATAAATAAGACCGCGATACATATGAAGATAAATCACAACAAAAAATGCAGAGGCACCAGTTGAATGGATATAGCGTATTAACCAGCCCCATTCTACATCCCGCATTATATATTCAACAGATGCAAATGCTAAGTTTGAATCAGGTTTAAAATGCATAGCTAGAAAAATACCTGATAGTATTTGAATTACAAAAACTAAAATTGCTAAAGAACCAAAAAAGTACCAAAAATTAAAATTTCTTGGAGTGTAATACTCAGCCAAATGTTCATTCCAAACTTTTGTTAAAGGAAATCTTTTATCTATCCAATTTTGATTGTTATCCATAATAATTTTTTATGTTTTTTTATCTTCGCCTATGCGAATAATATTATCATCTACAAAACGATGAGGAGGTATTACTAAATTTGTAGGAGCTGGAACACCACTATATACCCTACCAGCTAAATCAAATCTTGAGCCATGACATGGGCAATAAAAGCCTCCTTGCCATTCTGCCCCTAAGTCGGAAGGGGCTAACTCTGGTCTATAACTAGGCGAACAACCTAAATGAGTGCAGATACCTATAATTACAGCTATTTCAGGTTTAATTGAGCGATGTTGATTTTTTGCATACTTAGGTTGCTGAGATTTAATATCACTTTTTGGATCAGCTAATTTGTTATCTAAAGAAGATAAGCGCTCCAAAACTTTAGTATCTCTTTTAAAAATCCAAATGGGTTTTTTTCTCCATAAAATTCTTACTAATTGACCTTTTTCTAATTTTGAAATATCAATTTCAACAGCAGCTCCTGCTGATTTAGCTCTTGCGCTAGGATTCCATGATGAAAGAAACGGTATTGCTACAGTAGCAACACCTACAGCGCCAACCACAGAGGTTGCTGCAGTTAAAAACTTGCGCTTTTTTAAGTCAATTTCTTGTTTTCCCATTTCCTAATTTAAACTTAACAAAATTCTCATATTATAACATAGCGATTTTTTTAAATGTTTTTACTATTAGCTTTTATCAGAGAGAATAAAGTCTTCATAAATAAGCATAACACCTACTCTTATAAATTCTAAAATTTCAGTAAAATCTACAATATTATCTTCGCTGTCATATATGTTGGTATTTATCCTAGCAATTGTAGCAATATCTTTAATTATCTCTAAAATATCTTCATCTTTAGTTTTTATTTTAGCTAGCCCTAAGCCTAATAAAAACCCTTGACACCATTGTGTAAGTGAATGAAGTCTTTTATTTAAACTGTCATCATCGGGTGCAATTAGCAATCGGAACTCAAAATTATTAGATTTTAGTTGTTTTTTCGTCATCTCAAAAACCTCTGATAATTTGGCGTAGCTTTGTTTATGAATTATATTATTCATATCTATATCGTCGTTAGTAACTTCTTTTAGCCAGTTATCTAAAGTTATATTTTTATCAATACATTTTAAGGCACACAAAATACCGTGAGCACTTGCTATAGTGTCATTACTTTTTAATTGTTTTAAGGCTTTGTTTGATTCTAAAAATCCAGGCAAATTACCCATTTTTCATATTTCTAACTAGCACAGACATAACAGCCATTCTAATAGCTATACCATTAGTTACTTGATCAAGAATGACAGATTTAGCCCCATCAGCAATACTATCATTTATTTCAACACCTCTATTTATTGGACCAGGATGCATAATTATTACATCTTTTTTGGCAACTTTTATTTTGTTATTATCAAGTCCATATTTTAAAAAGAAATATTCTTTATTAGGTATGTGTGCTTTTAACATTCTTTCTTTTTGTATTCTTAGCAAAATAATAACATCAACATCTTTAATCCCTTGCCTTAGATTAGAATAACATTTAACAATATCGCTTTGATATTTATATTCCTGTAAAGCATCTGGAGCTATAAGACGAATGTCTTTCACCCCTAAGGTCTGCATAACAGATATATCAGAATGAGCCACCCTAGAATGAATAATATCTCCTACTATAGCAACTGATAAGTTTTCAAAGTTTTTCTTATACTTTCTAATAGTGTACATATCAAGAAGAGCTTGAGTGGGATGAGCATGAATGCCATCACCAGCATTAATAATAGCTACACCATTAATATTTTTAGCAACATAGTGTGGAGTTTTATTTTTTCTATGGCGAATAATAAACATATCAATCTGCATAGCTTTTAAAGTCCGCATTGTATCTAATAAATCTTCTCCTTTATTAGTAGCAGAGTTTTTGATATCTACATTAATTACATAGGCTTTTAGTTTTTTTGCTGCAATTTCAAAAGTATTCCTAGTTCTAGTACTTGGTTCAAAAAATAAATTTGCAACAGTAATATCTCTTAAGGTGTCAGACTCTATAATCTTGCCATTATTATCAAATAAACTTTGGGCTTCATCTAATATATTTAATATTTGCTCTTTACCAATAAACTCTAAGCCTAATAAATGCTTTAATTTATTAGAGCTATCAAATTGTAAAGAATTACTCAACATAATTTAATTTTTACTAGCAACTTTATCGGCTACTTTTTTAGTTATTACCCATTGTTGAACAATAGACAAAATATTGTTAACAGTCCAATAAAGCACTAAACCAGAAGGAAACCATAAAAAGAAAACTGTAAAAACAAAAGGCAGCGCCATCATTAATTTAGCCTGCATTGGGTCAGGAGGAGGTGGGTTTAATTTTTGCTGCACAAACATTGATGCACCCATGACAATAGGCAAGATAAAATAAGGATCTTTTGCAGCCAAATCAGGAAGCCACCAAAAAGTTGTTTGTCTTAATTCCACGCTTTCTAATAAAACCCAATAAAGAGCAATAAAAACAGGTATTTGTATTAGTATTGGCAGACAACCGCTAGCTGGGTTTACTTTTTCTTGCTTATACAGCTCCATCATTTTTTGGCTTATTTTTTGCTTGTCGTCACCATAAGTTTCTTTTAATCTTTGCATTTTCGGTGATAATGTCCGCATTTTTGCCATTGAACGATAGGATTTTTCTGATAGTTTATAAAAAACCAGCTTAATAAGTATAGTCAATATGATAATAGACCAGCCCCAACTTCTAACAAACTTGTAAATTTCATTTAATATCCAAGATAAAGGCTTTGCCACAATATAAAGCACACCATAATCAACTGTCCTATCAAGACTATCAGATATGTTTTCTAACCTAACTTGCTCTTTTGGACCAACATATATTTTATTTAGTTGAGAACTAGTAGTACTTTGTTTGCCAACACTTAAGCTTTGATTAACTAAAGTTATGAAGTAGTCGCCATTTATAACTTTTGTAGAGTAACTTTGCTGTTTTTTCGTATCAGGCAGAACTGCAGTTAAAAAATAATGCTCTACCATAGCCATCCATCCACCTATTACACTTCTTTTATTATTATCTTGGAATTCATCAAAATCTATTTTTTGGTATTTGTTTTCCTTATCATAAAAAGCACCTCCAACAAAAGTAGGCATCATTCTTGAACCACTCTCAATAGGTTTATTACGCATAATTTGGATATAGCTAGATAAGTTAATATCATTAAAACTTTGATTTTCTATTATGTAATCAGATGCAATAATATAACTGTCTCTTTTGAAATAATAATTTTTCTTAATAACAACTCCATTATCATCTTGCCAAATTAATGGAACCACTAAGGTGTCTCCTTCTAAAACATATTTGTCTTTTTCACTTTGATAAATGCTATGATGATTTGGTAATTTATACTTAGATACTAGTCCAGATTGGACATTGAATATAGCATCATCATCACTGTATAAAAGAGAGATGTTCTTATCTTTTTGTTTTAATGAAATAGGGTATTTATTTAAACTTACATTTTCAATAGTTCCGCCTTTTTTACTAATTCTTACAGCTAGCAAATCTGTCTCTACTAAAATTGAAGGATAATTAGAAGTTGATTTTCTTAGTCGTGTGTCTGGCAGGTCATCGCTAAGATTTGTATCTTTTTTTAATGTTGCTATTGCTGGAATATCTTCATCTTCATTTTTTTTTAAATTTTTATTAACAACATTATTGTTAGTGCTTATTTTTTCTACCCTATATTCATTAGGGTTTTGCTTTTTATCCCATTCCTGCCACAGCATAAACCCAGTAAAAATAAGAGCTATTGCTATAAACATTCTTTGACTTTGACTATCCATACGATTTACCTTTTATATTGAGATTACTTTACAGTAATAAAAAAATTCTAAAAAATATCAACTTGCCCTGCTTTATGTTAAAAATTTTCAATATAGTAAAGTATTAACTGCACTTTTTACTTCAATCAGAGCGTTTGATTAATTTTGTCTTATTATTTATCATCGTGCAACAAATTCATACTATTTTTTATTAGGGACAGGGTCGTATCCCCCCTCATGCCAAGGATGACATTTAGCAATTCTTTTTACAGCTAAAGAAATGCCTTTCACGACTCCATGTTCTTTAATAGATTTATAACAATAATTAGAACAAGTAGGCATAAACCTACAGTTATTACCTAAAAGAGGGCTTATTAAAAGCTGATAAAGTTTTATAATTACCAAAAATATGTATTTCATTAAATTTTTTTATATTTGCTAAACAGTTCATTAAGCTCCGTAGTTAAAATTTTATTATTAACATTAGCTGTTTTTTTTTTCATTACCACAAAATCAAAGTTACCAAGTTTATTTTTTCTAACTCTAAAAGCTTCTCTAGCTATTCTTTTAAAACGATTCCTATCTACTGCTTTATTATAGTTTTTTTTAGCAACAATAACACCTAATCTAGGAATATTGTATTCATTTTTTTTTATAATCAAACCCCAGTACTTCCCTTTAGTATAAGTATTTTTTTTAAAAATTTCTTGGTAATCTTTTTGATTTAAAATTCTATAATTTTTGGGAAAAGAGCTGACTCCCATAAGCAGAATTATGCTGATAAAACTTTACGCCCTTTCCTACGACGAGCATTAATAATTGCACGACCTGCCTTTGTTTTCATTCTAAGCCTAAAGCCGTGTTTGCGTTTGCGTTTTAAGTTACTTGGCTGAAATGTTCTTTTCATAATCCACATCAAAAAAATAAAAACATAAATTTTACCATTACAAACTTAAAAAGTGTGCTTTATAATTACAGCCTTATGAGCAGTATAGACTATTGGATATTATTACATAAAGCGCCAGGGTTAGGAACTAAAGGCTTTTTACAGGCATTAAATGTTTTTGGCTCACCAAAGGCTATTTTTGAAGCAGACAAAGAAAGTTTAAAATTGACAGGTATTTTTAAAAATAAAACATTAGATTTTATTTTATCCCCAGATATTTCAATAATTGGAGCAGATTTGAAATGGTTAGAAAAAGAAAACCATCATTTATTAACCATAGAAGATGAATATTATCCAAATCTTTTGAAAGAGATAGTTGACCCTCCGCCTATTTTATATGTTATAGGTAGTAAAGAGGTTTTAAATAATACTCAATTAGCAATGGTAGGCTCTAGAAACCCTACTCAAGGAGGTATTGAAAATGCAGTTAATTTTGCTCAAGAACTATCAGCATATGGTTTAACTATAATTAGCGGACTTGCATCTGGAATTGATAGTGCATCTCATCAAGGCGCTTTAAATCAAAAAGCTCCAACTATTGGTGTTTGCGGCACTGGCTTGGACAAAGTTTATCCTTCTAAAAATAGGGCACTTGCACATCAAATAAGTATGAAAGGAGCGCTAATATCTGAATTAAGCATAGGAACACCTCCTGTTGCTAAAAATTTCCCAAGAAGAAATAGAATAATAAGTGGGTTAAGTATAGGGACATTAGTGGTAGAAGCAAATATAAGAAGCGGCTCATTAATTACTGCAAGATTAGCGGTAGAACAAGGCAGAGAGGTGTTTACAATTCCTAGCTCAATTAAAAATCCGCAAGCTAAAGGTTGTCATTACTTAATAAAGCAAGGAGCAAAACTTGTAGAAAATATTGATGATATTTTAGAAGAGTTACAAAATATAGAGTTGATAAATAAAGTAAAGTCTATAAATAATGAAAATGAACTTGATAAAAGTGATAATAAAAAAAATACTAACACTATCCAAAGCAAGATATTAAAATATGTTAGCTATGAAGCTAAAACTATAGATAATTTAGTAGAGTTAACAAAGCTGCCTATTAATATAGTTAATCAAGAGATACTAATGCTAGAGTTAGCTGGGAAAATTATTAATACTAATGGGCAAGGTTTTATTTTAAAGGAATAACATGATAAAAAACAATATCTTAGATGTCTTAACTTTTATGTTTGACGTCATATTTGAAAAAGCAAGTAATGATAATAATGTTATTGATGATATAACATTAAAAAACCATCTGGTAAAAGCGGGTTTTGATAATGGTAAAATTGATAAAGCTATTGATTGGTTGAATAATGTTTCAACTGCGAAAAGTAATAAGTATTTGCAAACCCCTTCAAAAGGAGGTTGTAGAGTTTACTCTAAAGAAGAAAAAACAAAGTTAGATATAAAATGTCAAGGTTTTTTAATGTTTATGGAAGACATTGGACAATTAAATACTAATCAAAGAGAAATGATAATTGAACAAGCTCTAAATTTAGGTGAACCTAATCTTACATTAGAAGACTTAAAATGGATATCAATGATGGTGCTAAGTAATGATGCTTATGATATTCAATCAGATTTGGCGGAAAATATTGTATTTGCTGATGACAATCAAACTTTGCAATAACAATATTTTTATCTGAATGAATTATGAAAAATTTAATTATCGTAGAATCCCCAGCAAAAGCCAAAACTATTGAAAAATTTCTTGGTAAAGACTATACAGTAAAATCTAGCATAGGACATATTCGTGATATGCCTAAGAAAAATATGGGCATTGATATTGATAACAATTTTGAGCCTAAGTATGAAGTAAGTAGTGATAAAAGAAAAATTGTTGCAAATTTAAGAAAATCAACAAAAACACACGATAAAGTATGGCTAGCTACTGATGAGGATAGGGAAGGAGAAGCAATTGCGTGGCATTTATCCCAAGTTTTAAATTTAGCAGATGATACTCCAAGGATAGTTTTTAATGAAATTACTAAACAAGCGGTTATTGATGCTATAAAAAACCCAAGAATAATAAATAAAAAGCTAGTTGATGCTCAACAAGCAAGAAGAATTTTAGACCGTTTAGTAGGTTTTGAAATATCTCCAGTTTTATGGAGGAAGATATCAGGAGCTCGTTCTGCAGGCAGAGTGCAATCAGCAGTAGTTAAATTAGTAGTGGATAGAGAAAGAGAAATTCAAAGTTTCACACCAAAATCTACTTATAAAATAACTGCAGTAACTAAGACTAAAGATAGTAACTTAATTGAAGTAAAACTTGATAAAGAATTTGCAGATGAAGATACAGCCCACACTTTCACAAAAGATATAATAAATGCAAATTTAACTATAAGTGATGTTAAGAATACACCCACATATAGATCACCAAAACCTCCTTTTATAACTTCAACATTGCAACAAGAAGCATCTCAAAAACTAGGATTTTCTGTCAAACAAACAATGAGTTTAGCGCAAGATTTGTATAGAAATGGGCATATATCTTATATGAGAACTGATTCATTGAATTTATCAGAAACAGCAATTAATGATGCAAAAAATGTTATTAACTCAAAATTTGGTAGTGAATATTCGCACCCAAGGCGTTATAAAACTAAAAGCTCTAGTGCACAAGAAGCTCATGAAGCAATAAGACCAACAAATTTAAAGAGTGACATAATAAAAAGCCTTGCAGCAAATGAATTAAAGTTATATAAGCTAATATATAACAGAACCATAGCTTCACAAATGAGTGTAGCAAGATTAGAAAAGACTACTATTAAAATCAACATATCAAACCGCAATGAAAACTTTATTGCTAGTGGAGAAGTTTTAAAATTTGGCGGATTCTTAAAAATTTATGGTAGTAATAATGATGATAAATTATTACCAAAAGTTAAGTTAGGTGAAGAGTTAGAACTAGATTATTTAATTGCTAGAGAAAGTTTCTCAAAACATAAACCAAGATATATTGAAGCATCTTTAGTTAAAAAGATTGAAGATATGGGTATTGGGAGACCATCAACTTTTGCAACTATGGTATCAACAGTTCAAGATAGAGGCTATGTTGTAAAAGAAAGCAGAGAAGGCAGTGAAAGAAAATATCACACTATAGAAATCAAAGATAAAAAAATAATAACATCTAAAAGGACTGAAACAGTAGGTTCAGAAAGAAACAAACTGTTTCCAACTAATGTTGCTTTTTTGCTAGTAGACTTTTTAAGTAAGTATTTTTCTAACATTGTCAATTATAAATTTACTGCAAACTTAGAACAAAATTTTGACAAAATTGCTAATGAAAATAAAAAATGGCAAGAAGTAGTAAAAGAATTTTATAAAGACTTTCATCCTAAAATTGGTGAAGCATTAGAAGCACCAAGAGAAGAAACCCACAATGAAAGAGAATTAGGCATTGACTCTGAGTCTGGCAAACCAATAACAGTTAGGTTTGGACGCTATGGGGCATTTGCTCAGATAGGAAGCAGGGATGACGAAGAAAAACCAAAATTTGCAAGTTTAAAAAAGCAACAAAATATTGAGACAATAACTTTAGAAGAAGTATTAGAATTATTTAAAATGCCTCGTGTTGTAGGAGAAACTAATAATGGAGAAACCATAAGAGCAAATTATGGTAGGTTTGGTCCTTATTTACATTATGGTAAAAAATATGTATCGCTAAAAGATATTTCACCAGAGACAGTTACTCTTGAAGAAGCTTTGGAACTTATAGCCCAAAAAGAAAAGTTTGATGCAGAACGAATAATTAAAACTTTTAAAGATTCAGATATCCAAATATTAAATGGTAGATTTGGACCTTATATTTGGAATGGATTAAAAAAAGGCAAAGGACAAAAAAACATCACGATAAAAAAAATATTTGCTGATAAAGACCCAAAAACATTAACTTTAAACGAATGTAAAAAAGCTATAAGCGGCAAATTAGTACCAATTAAAAAACCAAGACTAAAAAAAACTTAAGGTCCTTTTAGTATTAGAGTAACAAAAGCTAAAATCTGTAAATTAAACTAATCTTTTTGATAATTTTAGTATTGTTTCTAAATTTAGGCGGGTAAGAAAGTTATGATTTTAATTTTGATTTTTCTTTCAAAGTGTATGTTTTAACAGAAAGAGCATGGAGCTCACCACTTGCAATTTCTTCTTTAACAGTATGCAATACTTTTCTTTGTCTTTGCAGTAGAGACATATTTAAAAATTCATCAGATATTACTGTAGCAGAGCAATTACATCCATCACCAGTTAGGTTTATTTCTGCTTTTTCAAAGCCCGAGCTTATTTTTTCTTTTATATCATCTAAAGTCATTTTTTAATCTCTTTTGCAGACATATCATCTTCATCAAACAATATTCTTTGTCCTTCACCATCTAAGTCTTCAAATTGATTATTTTTAGCTGCAACTATTAACAGTATAACTAACAATATTCCAACTATTATCACACTAGAAATTAGTAAGTAAATAATATCCATTATATTAGGCTATATATTAATATGACCTTCAAAAACAAAATTAGCATCGCCGCCCATTATAACATTTTGTCCTTTTGTCCAACTAACTGATAAATCGCCGCCTTTTAGATGGACTATTACCTTACTATTTAATTTATTTAAGATTATTCCATATACAACAGCAGCACAAGCCCCACTTCCACATGCTAGGGTTTCACCAACACCTCTTTCATAAACTCTTAAATAAACTTCATCTTTATTTTCAATTTTTAAAAAGCTAACATTAACACCATTTGGAAAGTAAGGGCTAGCTATTATCTTTCTAGCTATTTCTTTTATTGGTTTTTCAATATCATCAACAATCAAAACACAATGCGGATTTCCCATAGACAAAACACCAAGTTCGTAGTCTAAAATTTTATATGTATTTTTTATACTATCTGCAATAAACGGTATATCTTTTGGATTAAAGATAGGCTTAGCCATATCAGTTAGAATTATATTATCTTTTTTTGTTATATTTAAAATGCCTCCACTAGTTCTTACTGTTATAGTTTTTTTATTACTAATGCCTTTTGCAGTTACATATTTATAAAAACATCTAGTACCATTACCACACTGCTCAACCTCTGTACCATTTGCATTATAAATACGATAGTCAAAATCAACATTATCAATCGTAGGGTTTTCTACCACTAATAGCTGGTCAAAACCAATACCAAAATTACGATTGGATAATTTTTTAATTTCAGCTTTTTTAAGGTTTATTTTATTATCTCTATTGTCTAAGATAATAAAGTCATTTCCCAGGCTGTGCATTTTTGTAAAATGTATTAATATCATAAATGTTTAAACTGTAAAATATTAGTGTTTTTACAATTATACAAATAATATAAAGTTTATATGCTAGAGTTAACACCTAAAAACATTGTTAATGAATTAAACAAGCATATCATAGGTCAACAACAAGCCAAAAAATCTGTTGCGATTGCACTTAGAAATCGTTGGAGAAGAATGCAGACAGACTTAGGTATGAGCAAAGAAATAACCCCTAAGAATATCTTAATGATAGGTCCAACAGGAGTTGGTAAAACAGAAATATCCCGCCGACTTGCAATATTAGTTAATGCTCCTTTTATAAAAGTAGAGGCAACCAAGTTTACTGAAATAGGTTATGTAGGTAGAGATGTAGAATCAATTATTCGTGATTTGGCAGATGTATCAGTAAAAAAAGAACAACAATTGGCATGGGACAGAGTGCAAAAACAAGCAGAAAACAATGCTATTGAAAGAGTCTTAGATATAATGCTACCTAAGGCGTCTGGAAGCGAAGAAGTTGAGCCAAGAGCTAATACAAGATATAAATTCAGAAAAAAAATAATATCTGGCGAGTTAGATAATAAAGAGCTTGATGTTAAGGTTAATACTAGTAGTCCTAATATAGAAATTATGGGACCCCAAGGTTTAGAAGAGATGACTAGTAGTCTGCAAAATATACTTCACGATATGCGTTTAAACAAAAAGAAATTAAAAAAACTTAAAGTTAAAGAAGCTCTTAAATATTTAACAGAAGAAGAAGCTCATAGTTTAGTTGATAATGAAAAAGTCAAAGAAAAAGCATTAGAAAATGTAATGCAAAATGGCATAGTGTTTATTGATGAAATAGACAAAATAACAGGAAGTGATAAAAATTCTGCAAATGTATCTCGTGAAGGAGTGCAAAGAGATTTATTACCTTTGATTGAAGGTAGTATTGTGTCAACCAAACATGGAATGGTGGATACTAACCATATTTTATTTATAACATCAGGTGCTTTTCATTTAGCGAAGCCATCTGACTTAATCCCTGAATTACAAGGCAGACTTCCAATAAGAGTAGAACTAAAGGCTTTAACTATAGAAGATTTTGTGCGAATATTAACTGAACCAGATTACTCTTTAATAGAACAATATCAAGCAATGTTAGCTACCGAGGGATTTAAATTATCTTTTACTAAAGATTCTTTAAAAAGAATAGCTGAACTTGCACACCAAGTAAATGATACAACTGAGAATATAGGCGCTAGAAGATTACATACTTTATTAGAAAAACTCTTGGAAGATATATTATTTGATGTGCCTGATGCTAGGAAAAAATCATTTAAAATAAATTTAGAATATGTTGATGAAAAGCTTAAAGAATTATCACAAAATCAAGATTTAAGTCGTTACATATTATGATAACACCAACTAATATTAAATTAGACAAAAGCAAAAAAAAT
Source organism: uncultured Thiotrichales bacterium (assembly GCA_964508055.1). Taxonomy (GTDB): domain Bacteria; phylum Pseudomonadota; class Gammaproteobacteria; order PS1; family Pseudothioglobaceae; genus CAZDRI01. The sequence continues at coordinate 30,455 of CAZDRI010000003.1, read as the reverse complement.
TTAACTATCACTTTTAATGATAAAGATTTTCAACTTAGTGCAGAATTTTTAAGGGTTTACTCACCATCTGCTGAGGTAAGAGGCCACAGCCCTGAGGAAGAGATTTTACAAGTAGACAAGGAAAATGTAACTATTAAAGACATCCGGGCTACAGGCAATTATGCTATTACTTTATTTTTTAGCGATAGTCATGATACTGGCATTTATTCTTGGGATTATTTATATAGCCTTTGTAGTAATTATGATAAATTATGGAATGAATATTTAGAAAAATTAAAAAATGCAAACCATAACCACTCTCAAATTAAATAAATGGATTTTTTTGTTACTTTATTTTCTTTTGCATTAACAATAGGAATAATAGTTACTGTTCATGAATTTGGACATTTCTGGGTTGCAAAGAAATCAGGAGTTAAAGTTTTAAGATTTTCTATAGGATTTGGGAAAATACTAAAATCTTGGAAAAAAGGTGACACCACATATACTATCTGTGCCCTTCCATTTGGCGGGTTTGTCAAAATGTTAGATGAAAGAGAAGGTGATGTAGATAAAAAAGACTTACCCTATGCCTTCAATCAACAAAGTGTTTATAAAAGAATTGCCATAGCTGCTGCTGGACCAATGGCAAATTTCATCTTTGCTATTTTTGCTTATACGGCGACATATATTATTGGAATAGATGGAATAAGAGCAATAGTAGGAAAAGTAGAACCTAACTCAATAGCCTATCACAGTGGAATTAAAGAAAAGGATAAGTTTTTAAGTATTAATAACAGCACTACTTTATCAACACAATCAGTTGTAGAAAAACTGCTAGAGGCATCGTTTAATAAACAAGTTTTTATAGAACTTGAGTCACAAGATAAAATAAAAAAACAATTAATTTTAAACCTGCCAGAAAACTGGACTAATAATATTGATGAAAATTTAATAAAGGATTTAGGGATTAAGTTTGCAAAACCAATATTAAAACCTGTTATTGATGAGGTATTAATAAATTCTCCAGCGTATAATTCTGGTTTGATAAAAGGAGATTTAATTACAAAAATAAATGGGTTAAAGATAAAATCTTGGTCAGACTTAGCAAGTATTGTTCAAAAAAATGCTAATAATAAATTAACATTTAACATATTAAGAGGTGAAAATACATATAGTTTAAATATAACACCAAAGTTAGACAAAGACTCTAATTTAGCTAAAATTGGAGCTCTTGTATTTGTCCCAAAAAATTGGCTTGATGATTGGAAGGTTATTGACAAGCATAGCTTTTTTGAATCTTTTACATTAGCAATAGAAAAAACATACAAAATATCAACTCTTACTTTAAAAATGTTAGTAAATATATTCAAGGGGAAAGTTTCAACTAAACACATTTCTGGACCAATAACTATAGCAAATTATGCTGGGCAAAGTTTTAATATAGGGTTGGTAACTTTTATTTCTTTCTTAGCTCTTATAAGCGTTAGTTTAGCAGTATTAAATTTATTGCCTATTCCTGTATTAGATGGCGGGCATTTATTATTTTATGTTATTGAAATAATAAAAGGTTCGCCACTAAAGGATAGTGTGCAAGTTATTGCTTCAAAAATTGGATTGTTAATAATTTTAATTTTAATGTCAATTGCAGTTTATAATGACATACTAAATTCATTAAAATATTAAAAATTATGAAATATTTAAAATTAATTACTTTATCTTTATTTTTTGTATCTTCTGTTTATGCAACAACAATTACTAGCATTGAAATAAGAGGCTTAAAAGTTATATCTACTGGGACAGTTTTAAACTATTTGCCGGTAGAAATAGGGGACGATTATAATGCTCAAGACGAGCTAATTTCTAACAGAATAATACAAACTCTATACAAAACTAATTTTTTTAAAAACATAGACTTAGAATTGGTAGGAAGCAAGCTTGTTATCAGTGTGGAAGAAAATCCACATATAAAATCTATGGATATATCAGGTAATAGTATTATTGATGATGATACTATTGGAGAGCTACTAACTAGAATAGATTTAGTAGAAGGAAGGGTTTTTAGTATGATTGTTTTTGAAAAGTTTGTTAAACAATTAGAAGAAACATATCTTGCACAAGGGTATTATTCAACAGACATTAAAAGCAAAGTTAAGGTAGATGATCAAAATAGAGCAGAGGTCAGTATAACTATTGATGAGGGAGATGTTACTAAAATAAAATCAATGGAAATCATTGGTGCTAAATCTTATTCAGAGGATTATTTGTTATCAGTTTTTTCAATAGGAAGTCCAGGACTTTTTAATTATTTTACTGAAAAAGATCACTATTCAAAGTTGGCATTAGATGCAGATATTGAAAAATTAAAATCTCTTTATATTGATAATGGTTTTATAGACTTTAAAATTGAAAATATAAATACATCTCTTTCAGCAGATAGGAAACATATAGATATATCTATACAAATTAATGAAGGTAGCCAATATTTTGTTGGAGAATTGGTTTTTTCTGGTGAATTAGGAATTGTTAGTGAGGATACTTTAAGAAATAGTTTAAACATAGCAACTGGAGATTTATTTAATAGAAGAGAAATAATCACAGATATAAATGAAATAAAAGCAATATTTTCTAATAAAGGCTATGCCTTTTCTCAGGTTGAAACCTTAACAAATAAACAATTAGATAAAAAAATTATAGACATATCTTTTGATATCACTTTAAATAGAAAAATATATATTAATAGAATAATAATAATAGGTAATACCAGAACTCAAGATGAAGTTATCAGAAGAGAAATAAGGCAAACTGAAGGAGGTTTGTATTCATATAAAGATATTCAGAAATCAATTAAAAAACTCAAACAACTAGGTTATTTTTCTGATGTAACAATGGAAACTTCAAAGGTTGAAGGAAGCGATGATAAAATTGATTTAACTTTTAATGTTACTGAAACTAAAACTGGTAATTTTACAATAGGCTTATCTCACAGTTCAAATACTGGAACATCTGTTAATCTTGGAATATCTGAAAGAAATTTTCTCGGTACAGGTAATACTTTAAATGCTCAATTTGCAAATAGTGATGCCGTGCAAAATTACAATTTCTTTTTTACTGATCCTTTTTTTACAGAAGATAATCACAGTTTAAGTTATGGAGTATTTTTCAAGAAACTAGATGCAGACAAATTAAGTGTTTCTGATTATCAAATAGATAGTTATGGTGTAAATGGTGGATATGGTATACCTTTATCTGATGAGACTAGAGTTAAAACCTCATTACAGTATGCTAAAAATGATTTAACTTGTGGCACTGATTTTAAATCTAAAGAGGAAGTTCAATGTAGCAGCTCTGATGATAAAGAGTTATTGCTTTCTAGCAGTTGGAGTAAGAATACTTTAGATAACTTTTATTTTCCATCCAAAGGGCAAAAAAATGTTTTAGGGATAGATATTGCTATACCTGGTGGAGATTATAGGTTCTATAAAACTAAAGTATCACACGAGAGTTATTTTCCCATAAACAAACAAGTGAGTTTTAAACTAAGGGGAGCGTTATCAGTAGCAGATGGATATAGTGGAGAGGATTTACCATTTTTTAAAAGATACTATGCTGGTGGTAGCTCATCAGTTCGTGGGTTTGATTTTAACTCTTTAGGTCCAAAATATTCTGATGGTGATTCAAAAGGAGGGGAGTTGCTGACTACAGGTGGAGCTGCAGTTATTTCTCCAGTACCATTAGTAGATGATAGTAAAAATATGCGCATAAGTGCTTTTGTTGATATAGGTAATGTATACGAAGAAGTTTCAGAATTTGAATCCCAAGATTTAAGGTCTTCGGCTGGTTTAGCTTTTTCATGGTTCACGCCTATAGGTCCTATTGGTTTCTATTTTGCAACACCTTTAGCTGAAAAAAGCGGGGATGAAACAAATAAATTTGAATTTACAATTGGAACAACTTTTTAAGATATTTAGGAGAATATTAATATGAAAAAAATATTTTTAATACTAATGATTGGTTTTGCTGTTAACTCTACTTATGCAAATAATCTTAAAATTGGAACTGTAAATGTTTCAGTGTTATTAGATAAAGCGCCTCAAGTGCAACAGTCAAACAAAGAGATAGCCGACCAATTTAAGCCGCAAGAGAAAGAAATGCTTGCTTTAGCGAAAGAATATAAGGAAAAATCAAACCTATACTCACAGCAAAAATCAATAATTAGCGCTGAAAAAGCAAGAGAGATAGAAAAAGAAATAATAGCTCTACAAAAGAAAATAAAAAGGACTAGAGATGATATTCAAGAAGAATTAGAAATTAAGAAAAATGAAGAATTGCAAAGAATTCAAAACCTCATAAATGATTCTATCCAAGAGGTTGGAACAAGAGAAGGGTATGATTTAATATTATATGAAGGTATAGCTTTTAATAATGACAAAGCAAATGTAACTCCTTTAGTGTTAGAATATTTAGAGAATGTTTATAAAAAATAATGTTAAATAAAGATAACCTTAAAAAAGGTTATATGTTGTGTATAACATAAGAAAACTTGCTGATTTTGTAAATGGGAAATTAAACTATATCAGCAATGAAGATGTAAAAATAAATTCTATTGCAAGTTTAATTGATGCAAATAACAATCAAATAGCGTATATAGAACATAAAAAATATTTATCCGATTTAAAAAAAACTAAGGCAGGAGTTGTTCTAATAACAGAACATATGTTAAACGATTGTCCGACAAATTCTATTATTGTGGATAATCCACAGTTAGAATTTGCAAAACTGTCTAAATTATTTAAAGCATACCCTTCTATTACAGATGGAATTCATCATAGTGCAGTTATAAGTAAATCTGCAATTATTGGCAATAATGTCAAAATAGGACCTTATTGTGTTATTGGAGAAAATGTAGTTATAAAAAATAATTGCACAATTCATTCACATTGTGTTTTAGAGGATAATGTGACGCTTGGAAAGAATTGTTACTTGCACCCAAATGTGTCTTTATTGATAGGAGTAAAAATAGCTGATAATGTTATTATTCATTCGGGAACAGTTATTGGCTCTGATGGTTTTGGCAATGCAAGAGATGATAATAATAAATGGCATAAAATACATCATGTTGGCTCAGTTACAATTGGCAGTAATGTTGAAATAGGTGCCAATAGTGCAATAGATAGGGGGGTGATTGATGATACAATAATATCCGATGGCGTAAGGATTGATAATTTAGTTCATATTGCTCACAATGTTGTTATAGGAGAGGATTCTGCAATTGCAGCGTGTGTTGGTATTGCAGGAAGCACAACATTAGGTAAAAGAGTGTTAGTTGGAGGCGTTGTTGGAATTGCAGGGCATATAAATATTGTTGATGATGTTATTATAAATGGCAAAAGTTCTGTTGATAAAAGCATTACCCAAAAAGGGGTATATACTGGAATAGTACCAATAATGAAACACAAACAATGGCAAGTAGTTAGTTTATGGTTAACAAAACTTGATAAAATAATAAAGTTTTTAAATATCAAACTTAGAGATTTAAAGGACTAATTATGCAAATGGATATTAATGAAGTTTTTAATTATTTACCTCATCGTTATCCTTTTTTATTAATTGATAAAGTAACAAATATAAAGCTTAACGAATCATTAACTGCAATAAAAAACATAACTTTTAATGAACCTCAGTTCATTGGACACTTTCCTGAAACCCCTATTATGCCCGGCGTGCTAATAGTAGAAGCTTTGGCTCAGGCTACTGGTATTTTAGCTTTTAAATCAATGGTTGGAAAACCAGATAAGGCACAAATATATATGTTAGTAGGTATAGATGATGTGCGTTTTAAAAAAACAGTTATTCCAGGAGATCAATTAGAGCTTAAAGTAGAAGTGCTAACAGTTAAAAGAGGTATTTGGAAGTTTGCCTGCAAAGCCTCAGTTGGTGGAAATATTGTAACTAGTGCTACTTTGATGTGCACTCAAAAATCAGCATCATCTAAATGACTATAGATGAAAGAGCAATAATAAGTGAAAGTGCTAATATTAGTAGTAATGCAACAATTGGCGCCTACACTGTAATTGGTGATAATGTTGAAATTGATTCTGGCACTATAGTAGATTCGCACGCTGTGATTAATGGTCCAACTAAGATAGGCAAAAATAACCGCATATACTCTTTTGCCTCAATTGGAGGTGATCCACAAGATATTACTTATAAGAAAGGAGATAAAAGCACACTAACAATAAGTGACAATAATATTTTTCGCGAGTTTTGCACAATTAATAGAGGCACAGAAAAAGAAAACAGTATAACTAGTATCGGTTCTAATAACCTTTTTATGTCATATGTTCATATAGCACACGATTGTCATGTAGGTAATAATGTTATTATGGCAAATAACGCATCACTTGCTGGACATGTGAAATTGTATGATTACGCTTTTTTAGGAGGTTTTACTTTAGTTAAACAATTTTGTGCAATTGGTGAAAGCACTTATTTTGGTTTTAATTGCACTGTTAATAAAGATGTCCCTCCATTTGTTGTTGTTTCAGGACATCCAACCCGAGTAAGATGTGTAAATACTGTAGGTTTAAATAGAAGAAAATTTAATGACAAATCAATATCAGCAATAAAAAGAGCCTTTAAAGCTGTTTATAGAAGTCAAGGCAAGTTATTAGATGCAATACTTGTGGATTTAGAAAAACAGGAAAAAGATAGTAAAGAGGTCAATAGACTTATTGAGTTTATTAGAATTTCTGAACAAGGTATTATGACGCGAGGCTATGAAGAATAATAAGTTGCTTTATTTGAACATAGCTTCAATATGACTAAATTCTTTATAAAATCATCTATCATTGTCAGCTTAATGACCTTTATATCAAGGATATTAGGACTAGTAAGAGACATAATTGTTGCTAATTATTTTGGTGCTAGTCAAAACTCAGATGCTTTTTTTGTTGCTTTTAAAATACCAAATTTTTTGCGCAGGCTTTTTGCTGAAGGAGCTTTTTCTCAAGCATTTATCCCCATCTTAGCTAAAACTAAAGAGACAAAATCAGAAAATGAAGTAAATATTCTTATAAATCATATAGGCACTAAGTTATTAACTATTTTAATAATAATAACAGCTATTGCAGTATTAGCTGCACCTATAATTATTTTTGTTTTTGCTTTTGGATTTTATCAAACACCAAAATTTGAATTGGCAAGTGATATGCTAAGAATAACTTTTCCTTATTTATTATTTATATCCTTAACAGCATTTATGGGAGGTATTTTAAATACTTATAATCGTTTTGCTGCTCCTGCTTTCACTCCTGTATTACTTAATATTGCTATTATTTTATCTGCTGTGTTTTTAGCAGATTATTTTGAAAAACCAATAATGGCTCTTGCTTGGGGTGTTTTTTTTGGAGGCATTGCCCAGGTCTTATTCCAGATACCTTTTTTAATGAAAATAAAAAAACTGCCAAAATTTGTTAGAGGGACTCATAATGAAGTTAGTGTTTTAAAAAAAAGGATGCTTCCAGCAATATTTGGAGTAAGTGTTTCTCAAATTAATTTGTTATTTGATACATTTTTAGCGTCATTTTTGGTTACTGGCAGTATTTCATGGCTTTATTATTCTGATAGGTTATTAGAGTTTCCTTTGGGATTATTTGGTATAGCTTTAGCAACAGTTGCCCTGCCGAGTTTGTCTAGCCAACACTCTAAGTCGGACTTTATTTCTTTTAAGAAAACTTTAGGTAATTCTTTAAAACTTGCAATAATATTAGGTGTGCCAGCAATGATAGGATTAATATTATTATCTGAGCATTTATTGACTACTTTATTTCAGTATGGTGATTTTTCTTTCACAGATGTTAAAAAATCTAGCTCCAGTCTAATTGCTTATTCTTTTGGCCTTGTAGGTTTTATGTTTATTAAAATTTTAGCTTCAGCATTTTATGCAAGAGGAGACACAAAAACACCAGTAAAAGTAGGTGTAATAGCAATGCTGAGTAATATGGTATTAAATTTAATACTTATTTTTCATTTTAAACACGTTGGGCTTGCCTTAGCTACAAGCATAGCTGCTTTTATAAATGCAGCTTTACTATATTTTTACTTGTTCAAGCAAAACATATATAGATTTGATAAATCTATTTTAATGATTTTTATTAAAGTGATTATGGCTAGCGGGCTTATGATATTGTTTTTATTTTTATACGGCAATGATATTAATTCACTTGTAATTGCAGATACATTTAAGCGTTCACTACTATTACTTGAGGATATAATTATTGCAATTTGTATATATTTTAGTTGCATTTTTTTATTTAAAATAAGATTTAAAGATTTATGAAAACAGTTTATTGTGTAAAACTTAAAAAAGAATTAAAAGCATTAGACATTGCTCCTGTACCTGGAGATTTGGGTAAAAAAATATTAGAAAATGTAAGTGAAGAAGCTTGGAAAATATGGCTTGAACATCAAATTATGTTAATTAACGAAAACATGCTAAGTTTAGTGGATGATAGTGCACAACAATTTTTAAAAGATGAGCTAAATAAGTTCTTTTTTAGCGAAGAAGGCGCTAGCAAGATTAAAGGCTTCATACCACCAGAATAAATATATGGCTAATTTATTTATTGTATCTGCCCCATCAGGAACTGGCAAGACTAGTTTAATAAAAGAATTAATAAAAGATTTAGATAATATTATTACTTCAACATCACATACCACAAGAGAGCCAAGAGATGGGGAAATAGATGGCAAAGACTATTTTTTTGTAAGCAAAAAGAAATTTGCTAATCTAATTAAAGATAATTATTTTTTAGAATATGCAACAGTATTTGATAATAGTTATGGTACTAGTAAGATTTTTATAAAAGAAAATTTAAATAAAAACTTAGACATTATTATAGATATAGATTGGCAGGGGGCGAGACAAGTAAAAGCAAATTATCCAGAGGCTATAAGCATATTTATATTGCCACCGTCAAAAAAAGATTTAGAGTATAGATTAAAAAGTAGGAATAAAGATGATGACGAGGTAATAATAAAAAGAATGAAAAAAGCAACAACTGAAATGAGCCACTTCAACGAGTATGATTTTATTATCATAAATGACTCTTTTGATGATGCTGTCCAAGACTTTAAAAGTATAATAGTAGCTAACAGATTAAGCCTTAAGCAACAATTAAAAAACAAGCCTATATTTGATAAATTGGGCTTAAAAAATGGTAAGATTTCTGCAAAATAATCACTATCTTAAATAATCAACAACTCTGCATTATTTTTTAACCATTCTTTATGCTTTTTATAATTAGGTTTGATTACCTCAACTAATTGCCAAAAGTCAGACGAATGATTTTTATGGATAGTGTGGGCAATTTCATGGGCTATAACATAATCAATAACATCAATATCAGCCATAATTAAAGCTAAATTAAAATTTAAATTATTATAAGTGCTGCAAGAGCCCCAGCGGGTAGTAGCGTCAGTTATTCTAATATTATTAAAGGTTAAATTATGTTTATTTGCATAAAGTTTAACTCTAGGAGGTATTAATTTTTCAGCAGTTTTTTTATACCAAATTTTAAATACTTCACTAGCATTTTTTTGATATTTCTTTGCTAAATAAAATGTATCTTGCAGTAAAAACAAAGGCTCATATTGTTTTTCTACTATATTTAATGGGTATTCATTACCTAAATATAAAAATTTTTCACCATTAATATATTGTTTCTTAGGTCTGTTTGCTTTTTTTTCTAAAATTTGCTGTTGTTTTTTTACTATCCAATTTTGTTTTTCATTAATAAAATCTTTAACTTTTTTAATACTTAACAACTGAGGGCTTCTAACAATTAGCTGGGCATTTTTGTCAATTTCTAAAGCCAAAGTTCTACGAGAAGAACGGATAAGTTTATATTTTAATTGCTCCATTTTCTAGCATTTATAAACATTTGTAACCAAGGAGAATTATCCTGCCATTGTTTTGGATAATATGAGTTTTGCACAGCTCTAAAAACCCTTTCAGGATGAGGCATCATAATTGTAACCCTTCCATCTGAACTTGTAATTCCAGCTAGAGCATCATCTGAACCATTTGGGTTAAAAGGGTATTTTTGGCTAGGCATTCCAAAATTATCAACATATTGTAAGGCATATAAATCTTTTATTATTTCACTATCAATTTTTGCTCTACCTTCGCCATGTGCTATTGCTATTGGTAGAATTGAATTTTCCATATCTTTAAAAAATATAGAGTTAGATTTAGGTATTAATACTGATGAAAACCTTGCTTCAAATTGTTCTGAAGTGTTTCTAATAAATTTAGGAAAATGACTAGCATTAGGTATTATTTCTTTTAAATTAGCTAACATTTGACAACCATTACAAACCCCTAAAGAGAAAGTATCATCGCGTTTAAAAAATTCTTGAAATTCATCTTTTGCTTTTGAATTAAATAAAATACTGTTAGCCCAACCACGACCAGCACCTAAGACATCACCATAAGAAAAGCCGCCACAAGCAACTAAACCTTTAAATTGAGATAAGCTAATTTTAGAATTTAGAATATCGCTCATATGCACATCTATTGCTTTAAATCCAGCATATGAAAATGCGGCAGCCATTTCAATTTGACCATTAACCCCTTGCTCACGAAGAATAGCTATTTTTGGTTTTTTACTACTAGTAATGATATTTAGATTATTAACATCAAAATTTGGTTTGATAATAAGTCCATTGTCATCATTTAAAACATTATCAAACTCTTGTTTGGCACAATCAGGGTTATCGCGTAATTTTGCTATTTCATAGGAAGTTTTAGCCCATAGTTGCTGTAATTTATAGCGTTTTTCACTAAATAAATTATTGATGTTGATGCTATCTGTAGAATTTATTTTTGCGACCTCGCTAACTGCATTTTCAAGCCCAGCATTTTTTAGTGCTGTTAGCACTTCATCATAGTCATCGTCTTTAATTTGAATAACACAGCCTAATTCTTCATTAAATAATTGAGGGATAATATTTTTCTTGTTAATATTTATATTAATATCTAAACCGCAATGTGAGGCAAATGCCATCTCTAAAAGTGTTGCTAACACTCCACCATCAGAGCGGTCATGATAGCTTAGGATTTTATTGTCAATATTTAGCTTATTAATAATATGAAAAAAATTTTTAAAAATTTCTGTATTATCTAAATCAGGAGTCTCATCACCTACTTGGTTATAAACTTGTGCCAAAGCTGAACCACCCATACGATTATTATTAAATCCTAAATCTATTAATAATAATTTTGTAGCAATATCAGTAGTAAGTAGTGGAGTTATTTGGCGTCTTACATCACTCACTTTTGAAAATGCCGAAATAATTAATGATAATGGTGCAACTACAGTTTTATCTTTATTATTTTCAAGCCAAGAGCTTTTCATACTCATTGAATCTTTACCAACAGGGATAGTTATACCTAATTTAGGGCATAGCTCTAAACCAACAGCTTTTACTGCTTGATATAATTTAGCTTCTTCATCTTTATGGTTAGCAGCACACATCCAATTAGCTGATAGATTTATATTTTTTATATCATCAATATAAACTCCAAGTAAATTAGTTAAAGCCTCACCAATAGTCATTCTTGCAGTAGCAGCAGGATTTATAAGGGCGAGTGGAGTTTTTTCACCAATAGCCATAGCTTCACCGTGATAATTTTCAAAATCAGATAAAGATATAGCACAGTCTGCAACTGGCACCTGCCATGGACCTATCATTTGGTCTCTAGCTACTAATCCTGTTATAGTTCTGTCACCGATAGTTATTAAAAAGTTTTTAGATGCCACAGTTGGTAATTGCAAGATTTTATGAATTGCATCTTTTAAATTAATTATTGAAGTGTCAAATTTTGTTAATTGCGGAGTTATAGTTTTAATATTTTTGCTAAGTTTTGGGGTGTTAGCAAATAAAATACTCATAGGTATATTAATAGCTGAATTCTTAAATAACTCATCATTTAATATTAAATGTTCATTTGTTACAGCTTCTCCTAAAACTGCAAAAGGTGCGCGTTCACGCTTGCAAATATCGCTAAAAACAGCTAAATTGCCATCATCAACTGCTAAAACATAGCGTTCTTGAGATTCATTACACCATATTTCCATAGGGGACATTTGCTTATCAGCACAAGGTATATTTCTTAGCTCAAACTTAGCACCCATTTTAGAGTCATGTATTAATTCTGGCAAACCATTAGATAATCCGCCTGCGCCAATATCGTGTATTGATATGATAGGGTTTTTATCACCCAAATAAGTACATCTATCAATAACTTCTTGGCATCTTCTTTGCATTTCTGGGTTTGAACGCTGCACTGATGCAAAATCTAAGTCTTCACTCTGTTCACCACTACCGATACTTGAGGCGGCACCACCTCCTAAGCCTATTAACATTGCAGGACCACCTAACACAATTATTTTAGCTCCTTTGGGAATCTGTCTTTTTTGAATATGCTTTCTTTTAATATTACCTAGCCCACCAGCAAGCATAATTGGTTTATGATAACCACGAATTTGACCATCATTAGTTTTTTGTTCAAAAGAGCGAAAATAGCCACACAAATTAGGACGACCAAATTCATTATTATATTGGGCGGCACCTATTGGTGCCTCAATCATAATATCTAAGCTTGAGGCAATATTTTCAGGCTTACCGTAATCAATCTCCCAACTTTGTAATGCATTTGGTATTTTTAAATTTGATACTGAAAAACCGCATAAAGCTATTTTCGGCTTAGAGCCTTGACCTGTTGCCCCTTCATCACGAATCTCACCACCTGAGCCAGTGGCGGCACCGGGGTAAGGTGATATTGCAGTAGGGTGGTTATGGGTTTCTACTTTTATTAATATATCTTTATTTTCTTCTTTAGTTTGGTAAAGACCTTTACTGTTGGGGTAAAAGTGTTTAGCTTTATGTCCTTTTATAACAGCAGCATTATCAGCATATACTGATAATTTATCTTTGGGGTTTTGCTGATAAGTATTTTTAATCATACTAAAAAGAGAATTATCTTTTTTTATAGTATCAATAGTCCAATTAGCATTAAAGATTTTATGCCTACAATGCTCAGAATTAGCTTGAGCAAACATCATAAGCTCAATATCAGTAGGGTTTCTATTGAGCTTAGTAAAATTTTTAAATAAATAATCTATTTCATTAGCACTAAGTGCCATGCCATAAGTTTCATTTGCAGCAGTAATAGCGGCAATACCCTTATTTAGAATATCAATATATTTTAGAGGTTTCGGCTTGTGCTCTTGAAATAACTTATTAACATCATTTTCATCAAAAATAACTGTTTCAGTCATTTTATCTATTAGCATTGCAGCTGCTTTTAACACTTTGTCTTTACTTAGATTTTTATCAAAGTGATAAATAACCCCTCTTTCTATTCTTTTCACATTTTCAATATGACAAAGTTTAATAATATCTGTTGCTTTTGATGACCAAGCTGAGATAGTGCCAATTCTAGGGATAACAATAATATTATTAGTATCACTGATATTTAATACTTTGTTATAGTTAAGTAATTTTTTAATAATTTTTATTTCAGCACTATTTAATTCAGTAGTTAGGTCTAAAAAATGAATATATTCAACTGCTTTAATCACTGTATTTAGTTTAGCTAATTTATTATTTAAAGTAGCTAACTGTGATTTACTAACTGCAGTTATATTTTTAAATATTTTTATCATTATTTGGCAAACCTAACCAAGATAAAGGAAGTTCATTAAATTTATAATGACAATTTACACTATTAATATAATCCAATACATCCTTATAACTAGGATGTTTAAACCAATCATTTAGAACATAAACATATTCAACTTTAATACCTAAAGGCGAAACTAATTTAAGGTATTGCTTTCGTTTAAAGTCACATGTTTGTAGTTTTTCATCAACTGACCCAGCCACTTGTTGATATTTAACCTCAATAATAAATAATGTTTCTCTTACAATAACTAATAATGCATCATCAGGCAATAATTTTTTTGATAATATTTTTTTCCATTTAATATTATTTTCTTCTAAGAATTTATAAAAACCATGTTTTTTAAAACATCTCGCTACTAACTTATTATTAAACAATATGTTATAACCAACTGCTTGTTGTTTTATTTTATATCCATTTATTTTGTTTAACAAAGTAAGTAAGTCTATTTTGTTTTCAAAATTCAATCCAGTGAGTGTTTTACTTCCTCCTAATCCGCCTTTTATCATTAATTATCCTTTAAATTTTTTTAATAGCAGTCCAAAGCATTTTTCTGCCAGAATTAGACCATGTTTTTAATATATAGTTTCTAATTGATACTTTATCTTTAAAATGTTTTATATTTAATTCTAACTCTATCCTGTTGTCTTTTCTAATCATAATCTAATAACATTTTCTTCATTAGGATTTTCTACTTTTTCATATTTATTATTTTCATTTATTAGGTCTTTAATTCTAGGTATAGCTAATTCGTCTAAATATTCTTTTTCTAAGTCTATGCCAACAAATCTACGGTTGTGTTTTAGTGCTACAACACCAGTACTAGCACTACCACAAAATGGGTCTAAAATTAAATCATCTTTATTTGTGGAGGCTAATATGATTCTTTCTAGTAGTAATTCAGGTTTCTGGGTGGGATGTTTGCCATGTTTCTTCTCACTGTTATTTGGAGTATTAATCACCCAAACACTACGCATTTGTTTGTTTGGTTTTTTAATAAAATCTTTAGCAAAACTGCCATTTTTCATATCGCTATAATGAAAAGTTTGTTTGGCTTGCTTACTTTTTTTTGCCCAAATTAAATTTTCGTGGGCATGAGCGAACATACGACATGCTAAATGCGGTGTGGCATTAGGTTTAAACCAAGCTATATCATTTAAAATATGCCAGCCTTGTTTTTGTAGTGCATAGCCACAGGAATAAATAGAGTGATATGTGCCCGAAATCCATAAAGAGCCATTAGGTTTTAATATCCGTTTACAATTTTTAATCCATTTAAAATGAAACTTAAAGTCTGCTTCTATACCCTTACTCTTATCCCACTTCCCTTTATTAACACTAACTCTTTTCCCAGCATAACAACTAAAACCACCATTAGATAGATTATATGGAGGGTCAGCAAAAATCATATCAATACTATTTTTTGGAATGCTTTTTAAAATATCTAAGGTATCTCCTAAGAATAATTTCACTGCTTTATCTGCAAAATAAGGTTTCATAAGTTAGTTTAGTTTTTATAGATTATATTAGTATTTTAACTTGTTTAATATTATCACTTTTTAGCTATAGCTTTTGCAACTTTTCACTATCTTTTAATATCCCTATTATTATCCCATGTGGAGTCTTATAATTTAGTTTTTTGCCTATCTTATCCTCTAAGCTAGCAAAAAATTATTTATTTGCTAATCTTAGCAACAAATAATTTTCAAAATAATAAGTGCAATATCTAGTATGTATTAAACACACAATATTTTAAAAAGAGTATAATCTATCAATTTATTTTATAAAAGGTAAAAGAATTATGGAAAATAACACATTAAACGGACATATACAATTACTTAGCATCTTAGCTGTCGGCTTAGTTCTTCCATTAGCATTAATTTTACTTTCTTATGCTGGGGTTATATCAGGTCTTGGGAATTATGTAGTAGCATTTGCGGTTATTGCTTCTATTGTTTATGTAGTAGGTGGAGGTATTTGGATGTTTTTTCAAGATAAAGCTGACGCTAAAACAATGGAAAATGGCTAATAAAAAAGTAACTAATTTAAATACTAAAAAAAAACTATTCCATTTAGGTATCTGGTATTTATAGTACTATTATTAATCTTATCAAACCTTGTTTGGCAGTCTTTAATTAAAGAAAACCTATATTCATCAATATTTTTTCTAGAAAAACAAATCACCAAAATAAAAATTGAAAATAGCGATTTAGCAAGAAAAAATAAATTATTACAAATAGAAGTAGATGGTTTTGTTAATCCTAATTTTAGAGTTTTAGAAAGTCAAGCCCGCTATAACTTAGGCTTAATAAAAGAGGGTGAAAAATACTATCAACTACCAAATTAATAAATATTGGCTTATTATTCCTGCAAGTGGTATTGGTGCTAGAATAAAATCCAATATTCCAAAACAATATATAAAACTTACATCAGGTAAAACAATCTTAGATACAACCCTAGAAAAGTTTATTAATATTAAAAAGATTGCAGGTTTTATTGTAGCAATAGATAAAAAAGATAATTTTTTTAGTGAATCTAAATACATAAATCATAAAAAATTACTTACTACTGTTTATGGTGGTAATAAGAGGTTTATATCTGTATTAAATGCTGTTAGAGCTTTAGATAAATGGGCTAATGATAATGATTGGGTTTTAGTACATGATGCATGTAGGTCTTGTATAAGTGAGAGGTTAGTTTTAAATTTAATTGACAACCTTAAAAATGAAGAAGTAGGAGGATTACTTGCCACTCCAGTAGTTGATACTATTAAAAAAGCAGGTGATTTTGATTATGTAGCAAAAACTGTTGATAGAAATAATTTATATCAGGCTCAAACTCCACAAATGTATAGATTTTGGGTTATCAAAAAAGCATTAGAAGAGGTTGTTAATAATAAACTAACAATAACAGATGAAACACAAGCTGTTGAACACTTGGGTTTGAAAGCAAAAATAGTAAAATCAGATACAAGGAATATTAAAATAACTCACCCTGAGGATATAGATTTGGCAAACTTTTATTTAATGAAAAAATGATTATAAAAACAGGATTGGGACAAGATTCTCATAAATTTGATTTTAAAGACAATAAAAAGCAATTAAAGTTAGCAGGTGTGGTTTTTAAAAGTCAGCCGCCTCTAAAGGGTAACAGTGATTCTGATGTAGTGTTCCATAGTATAACAAACGCTATATCTTCAATAACAGGAGTAAATATCTTAGGTGCTGTAGCCGATGAAATTTTAAGCACTGGTATTAGTGATAGTAAGTTTTATTTAGCAAAAGCCTTAGAATTTTTAGATAATTTCACAATAAATAATATTGCTATTAGCATTGAAGCTAAAATACCTAAAATTTATCCTCATATTCAAGATATGCGCCTAAATATTGCAGATACTGTGAATATAAGTGTTGACGATATTGGGATAACAGCAACTTCAGGTGAAGAGCTAACAGCTTTTGGGAGAGGTGAAGGCATACAAGTTATCAGCATAGTAACTGTTACCAAGACTTAATATAATAAGCCACAATACAATCAACTTTTTACATTAAAGCTTTTTTTATTAGTGTTAAATCAGAATCACGATAATTAATTTTAAGAGCTAGTTCATGGGCTTTTTCACTCATTTTATTCCAAGTTTTTTGTATTATTCCAATCCATTTTTCTTCACTGTAATCTTTATTTTTATCAATAAAATCTGCTAGGTAATGCTCTAAAAAACAAAGACAAGCAATATCTTCTAAAACTTGTGCGGTAGCATTGTTTCTTAAGTTTTTTTTATTTATCATATTTTTCACAAGATTAGCATCATGCTCACTATATCCAGCTTTGATTAATATTTTATAAGCCTCATCTGCTTGGAATTGATAAAGTTTATACCGCCATTGATAATAGCCTTTTTTATCCATTGAATAATTAGTTCTTTTTATTTTCCAACGGTATAAATGTTGACATCTTGCAGCCAATTTGTATAAATCTGAGGCGTTTTCATCTACTTTGTGTAGCCACTTACTCATTCTATCCGCATAAAGCTGTTCTTCGGCTACACCGTTTTTAGTGTTGGGGTCTTCATTATGCGCATCTTCTATCATTTTTAACGCTTTTTCTTTAATATTTTCAGTCATATTGTTCTCCATAATAAGTCTAATTGAGAAATAGCTACAACTGCAGCGGTTTCAGTTCTTAAAATTCTGTTAGTTAATAACAACGGTTTGAAGTTTTTTACAGTAGCCATATCAGCTTCAAAATCACTAAGTCCGCCTTCAGGACCTATAAGTATAGTTACATTTTTATTACTTTCATAACAAAATAAATCTTTACTAGCCTTAGGGTGAAGTATAAAGCCGCTGCCATTTAAGGTGTTTTCTGCTAGATACTTATCTAATTTTATAGGTTTTAAAATTTTTAGTATTGTTGCTCTACCGCATTGTTCTGAGCTACTGATTGCAATTTTCTGCCAGTGTTTTTGTCTTTTTATCGCTTTATCTTCATTTAACTTTACTATAGTTCTTGATGTGATTAAAGGGACAAGTTTATTTGCTCCTAACTCAGTTGCTTTTTTTACTATCAAATCCATTTTGCTACCCTTAGCTATGCCTTGTAGTATGGTTATGTTTAGGCTTGATGCCTTGTTATTTTTAATTTTAGCTAATATTTCAATAATGAAATTTTTGTTAGTTTTTTTAATTTTTGCTGGATAATCAAAGCCATTAGAGTTAAATAAGGTTAGCTTGTTATTTTCTTTTAATCTTAGGACTTTAAATAAATAATTCCTTGTGTCTTTATCTAGTGCAACATTTGATTTAGGTTTTAACTTTTTATTTATATAAACTCTTGGTATTCTCATCTTATTAAACTAATATCAAGTGTTTTTAGTATTTGTTTTTCTTTGCTTTGCATAGCAGAATAAATTTCTTTAAAAGTTTTTTGCAATTTTGGATGTAGCTTATTAGGCATAAGCTCTACTATAGGAGCTAAAGTAAAAGCATATTTAGTAATATCATTTCTTGGAATATTAAGAGTTTTATTTATCATATCTCCGTAAAGAACTAAATCTAAGTCAATATTTCTATCGGAAAATTTAGGTTTTGTTTTGTCCCTACCCATTTTCTTTTCAATATCATTGAGTATTTTCAATATTTTTTTACACGACTTAGTTGTAAAGATATTCACTCCTATATTATAAAAAGCATTGCCCTCAAAGCCTATAGCCTCACTTTCATATATTGACGAAGTGGTTATATTTTTAAAATTCTTATTTAATAATTCTAAAGCTTTTTTAATATTAGTATCACGATTGATATTACTACCAATATTTACATGAATATTTGTTTTTTTATACCTTTTTATAATGACACCTACATTATCAGCATCAGATAATGCTTTACCTTTATTTAACTTTAGTTTCACCCATTTAACATTACATTCAGCTAATACAACATTGCATATATTCTCAGCTAAAGTTTCTACTAGCTCAATTTTACTTTCTTTTATATATTTAACTAATTTTTTAGAAATAGATTTATAATTTAAGGTATGTTCAATATCATCAAGCATTGAGGCTTTTTTTATGTCAACAGCTATTTTTAAATCTAGTACAATATCTTGTCTTATTTTTTTTTCCCAGTCATAAATACCAATGATAGTATCAGCCTTTAATCCTTTTATAAAAATAACATCTTGCATATTTGACGGTTTAATTTGGAAAAGCTATTATGTTACTTAAATTGATTTTATTTTTGGCATCTTATTTGTTAGGCTCAATATCAAGTGCAATTATTGTATCTAAGATTATGAGATTTTCAGACCCTAGAGGTCAAGGTTCACACAATCCTGGCGCTACTAATGTATTAAGAATAGCAGGAAAAAAAGCAGCTTTTATAACCCTTATTGGAGACATATTAAAAGGGCTTGTGCCAGTGTTAGTAGCTAAGTTTTTAGGTTTTAGTATGTTTATATCTATAGTAGCAGGTATGGCTGCTTTTATAGGACATGTCTATCCAGTGTTTTTTAAATTTAAAGGGGGAAAAGGGGTTGCAACATTTTTTGGCATACTTTTTGGTATTGTGCCAGTTGTTGGATTTTTAAGTAGCTTAACATGGCTTATAATGGCAAAAATAATAAAAGTATCTTCACTATCAGCGTTGGTTACAGCATTTTTAACACCTTTTTATTTTTACTTTTATACTTACGATGTAAATTCATCTATAGTTTTAACTATTATTTGCATAGTTATATTTATAACTCATAGAGCAAATATTAAAAGGATTTTAGCTAAAGAAGAAGATAAAATTAATAGCCGTTAGCTTATTTACTAACAATATAAGCAAAACGCATTATCACATTATGTACTAAGAAAATAAAAATATAAAGTTGTTTTTTTTATGATAGATGACAATAATGCTTGTATCATTAGGTTAAATAATATGATTGAATATATAATACAAAGTGGTATATGGACAAAGTTAATAATAGCTTTTTTAGTTTTTTTTATTATTGATATATTATTTATCTTTATTAGCAGCAAAATTGCTAAAACTTTTAATAAAACTAAAAACAGCTTTGATGATATTGTTTTATATTCCATAAAGTCACCATTTAGATTAGGATTATGGTTTTCATTTTTAATATTATCTATAAACCTTATAGATAATTTTTTTGTATTAAAACTTAACTTTTTATCAAAGATATATTTAATAGGTATATCTGTTATTTTATTATGGCTAATACTTAGGTTTATTAATGCTGTAGAAAAAGAATTTATAACTAATAAATTTAAAGATAAGAAAGACTCAGTAGTTATTAGTGCTAAAGTTTTAAAAATATTTATTATATTTGTAGTTTTAATAGTTATCGCCCAATCTCTTGGTTATTCAGTAACAGCTATTTTAACTTTTGGTGGTTTAGGGGGAATGGTTGTTGCATTTTCAGCAAAAGATATGTTGGCAAATATTTTTGGCGGATTTATGCTGCATATTGATAAACCTTTTAGCATCGGGGATTGGATACGAATAAACTCAAAAAACATTGAAGGCACAGTAGAAGATATTGGCTGGAGAGTAACAAGAATAAGAACATTTAGTAATAATCCTGTTTATGTGCCTAACTCAATATTTTCCACAGTATCAATAGAAACACCATCAAGGATGATTAATAGAAGAATTAACGAAACTATTGGCATAAGATACGAAGATATAAATAATATTGAGAATATTTTAAAGGATATAAAAACTATGCTTGAAAAGCATGATGGTATTGATAATAAACATATTATTATGGTTAACTTAAAGAAATTTTCTGAATACTCTGTTGATTTCTTTATCTATGCTTTTGCTAAAACTAAAGTTTGGGCAGAATATAATCAAATCAAAGAAGATGTATTATTAAAAATAAACAAAATTATAACTAAGCATAATGCAGAAATTGCATATCCAACTGCTGTTAGATATCATAAAAATTAATCTTAAAGTCTCTAATAAAAATACTATTCCTCAAACTCCATCCCCAATAAGCTGTTTTGCAATAGTATTATTCTATTATTTTAATAACACAAATGCTTGAAATTTTTTCGCAATAGGAGATAAGTATTTATTTTTATTATAGACAATATACCAATAGCGCATAATTGGAAAGCCTTTAATATCAAGTTTTTTAATCTTATTAGCTTCAAGCTCTAATTTCACAGTATGTTCAGATACAAAGCCTATACCAAGTCCTGCCTCTACAGCTTGGACAATAGCTTCATTAGAGTTCATCTCAAAATCACTATTAAGACTAAGCCCTATTCTTTTTTCTATAGTATTTCTAGTGCCTGAACCTTGTTCACGAGATATTAAAATCTCATTTTCTAATTTGCTAACATCAATGCTCTTTAATTTTAATAAGTGATGTTTTGGGTGGACTATTGCAATTAGAGGGTTTTCCATAAATTTAGTATATATTATGTTATCTTCATTTGGCGGTTCACCCATTATTACTAAATCTGCTACATTGTTTTTCAAATTATCAAGTAATGACCTGCGGTTGGTTACTTCTAAATGAAATGATATTTTTGGATGTTTTTTCCTAAACTTCACTAATAGTTTTGATACAAATAAATTTGCTGTAGTTGCAACTGCAATTTTTAAATGGCCAGTATTAGGGTTTATAAGCTCATTTACACTTTGCTTGGTTATTTCTAATTTGTCAATAATATCTTTTGCGTTTTTATAAAAAATCTCACCTACATAGGTTGGATTTACCCTTTTGCCAGCTATATCGTAAAGTTTAGTGCTAAGATTATTTTCTAATTGCTGTATTTGCATATATATTGCAGGTTGCGTTATATTTAATTCGTTAGCTGCCCTAGTAAAACTTGCTAACCGAATTAAAGCCTCATAACTATATAGTTGTTTTACAGTGTAATTAATCATAAAAAATATTTATTATTTTATAAAAAAATATTATTTTACATTATTATTGTTGGCTTATAAAATTAGCGTATTTTTAATTTAATAGGAGAGAGTAAATGGACCAATCAAATCGTTATAGTGATTTATCTTTAAAAGAAGAAGATTTAATTAAAGACGGCGGACATATTTTATGTGCTTATAAAATGAAGCCTGCTAAGGGTTATGGTTATTTAGAAGTTGCAGCACATTTTGCAGCAGAATCATCAACTGGAACTAATGTAGAAGTATCAACTACTGATGATTTCACTAAAGGGATAGATGCGCTTGTATATCATATAGATGAAGCAACTGAAGAGATGCGTATTGCTTATCCTATAGATTTATTTGATAGAAATATAAAAGATGGTCGTTTGATGTTAGTGTCATTTTTAACTCTAACTATTGGTAATAATCAAGGAATGGGAGATGTTGAGCATGCCAAAATGTATGATTTTTATATGCCCCCTCGTGCTATTCAGTTATTTGATGGTCCTTCTGTTGATATATCTGATTTATGGCGTATTTTAGGTCGCCCTTTAGAAAGTGGAGGCTATATTGCTGGGACAATTATTAAGCCTAAATTAGGTTTAAGACCAGAGCCATTTGCAGAGGCTGCATATCAATTCTGGTTAGGCGGTGATTTTATTAAAAATGATGAACCTCAAGGTAACCAAGTATTTTGTCCTACTAAAAAAGTAATTCCTTTAGTAGTAGATGCAATGAAAAAAGCTCAAGATGAAACCGGTGAAGCAAAATTATTCTCAGCTAACATTACTGCTGATGATCATTATGAAATGTTAGCAAGAGGTGATTATATTTTAGAAGCTTTTGGTGAGTTTGCTGATCATGTGGCGCTTTTAGTGGATGGCTATGTTGGTGGTCCTGGCATGGTAACTACTGCTAGAAGAAACTATCCTGGTCAATATTTACATTATCACCGTGCAGGTCATGGTGCGGTAACATCTCCTTCAGCAAAAAGAGGTTATACTGCTTATGTATTAGCTAAAATGTCTCGCCTACAAGGTGCATCAGGTATTCATGTAGGCACAATGGGGTATGGGAAAATGGAAGGAGCTAAAGATGATAGAGCAATAGCTTATATTATTGAAAGAGATTCATATACTGGTCCTGCTTACCATCAAGAATGGTATGGTATGAAGCCTACTACTCCAATTATCTCAGGTGGTATGAACGCACTTCGTTTACCTGGATTTTTTGAAAATCTTGGGCATGGTAATGTTATCAATACTGCGGGCGGTGGTTCATACGGTCATATTGATAGCCCTGCTGCAGGTGCAACATCACTAAGACAAGCTTATGATTGTTGGAAATCAGGAGCAGACCCAATTGAATACGCTAAAGAGCACAAAGAATTTGCTCGTGCTTTTGAGTCGTTCCCTAGTGATGCTGATAATATCTTCCCAGGTTGGAGAGATAAATTAGGAGTTCATAAGTAAATTTACTATAAAGTAAAAAAAGCCTCTAAGTTTTAGAGGCTTTTTTTATGAATATTGTCTCAACTCTAATTTAGTCTAATACAATAGTCTCGTATTGGAATAAGATTTAAAAAATAAGAGTTGGAGAGTTTTATAAGATATTGCTCTAGATTTTTCCTCATGCAAATACTTTGAGGAAGGTGTTGTAAAATAACCATTTTGTAACAATTTTATATCAATATGAGTAGTTATATTCCTCTTGCCGACAAATTAAGACCAACATCATTAGCCGATTTCTACGGTCAAGCCCATCTTTTAGATAATAGTTCTGTATTCAATAAAGCTATAGTCTCTGATAATTTACATTCAATGATTTTATGGGGTCCTGCTGGTACTGGAAAGACCACTCTAGCAAAAATAATAGCTAATAATACTAAAAGTCATTTTGTTAAATTATCTGCTATGTTAAGCGGAGTAAAAGACATACGCATAATAATTGATGAGGCAGAACAAAGGAAAAAGTTAGCACAAAATACTATATTATTCATAGATGAAATACATAGGTTTAATAAAGCCCAACAAGATGTCTTTCTACCCCATGTAGAATCAGGTTTGATTGTTTTAATTGGAGCTACTACTGAGAATCCTTCTTTTGAATTAAACTCAGCATTATTATCTAGAGTTAAAGTCTATATTCTAAAAAAATTAACTGCAAAAGATTTAAATGCAATATTAAGTAATGCCTTAAAAAAACTTAATAAAGTTGATTTATTGAATACCAAAGTAAAATCAAAAATAGTCAAATCTGCAATGGGAGATGCTAGAAGATTATTAAATATATTAGAAATAATAATTAATCAAAACCTTAAAAAGATTAATGAGGATGAAGTCAACAATATTATTTTTGAAAATATTCCTGATTTTGATAAAAATGGTGATATTTACTATCAACAATTATCTGCTTTTCATAAATCAATTCGTGGCAGTTCTCCTGATGGTGCACTATATTGGATGGCGAGAATGTTAGAATCTGGTTGTAGTCCTTATGTAATAGCTAGAAGATTATTAGCTATAGCATCAGAAGATATAGGCAATGCTGACCCAAGAGCATTAGAGATATGTCTAAATGCTTGGGATATACATAAAAGAGTGGGCGACTATGAGGGTAATAGAGCTATTGCTCAGGCTGCAGTATATTGTGCTGTTGCTGCAAAAAGTAATGCGGTATATAAGGCTTTTTCTATGGCGATGCGAGATGCTAAAAAAACTAATAGTTTAAAAGTTCCTAAACACTTATGTAATGCGCCTACAAAACTTATGCAAGAATTAGGATATAATAAAAATTATCGCTATGCTCATGATGAAGCAAATGCTTTTACACCTAATCAAACTTATTTTCCAAATGAAATGGGAGAAAAAGTTTATTACCAGCCTAATGAAAGAGGATTAGAAATTAAAATTAGTAATAAATTAAAAAAATTAAGAAAGTTAAATAATCCAAGTTGAATAATATTATGACACATTTTTTTGCAGTAGCTATTGGAGGAATGATTGGTGCTTTAAGTAGATATTACTTAGGGTTAGCATCAATAGTTCTGTTGGGCAAAGACTTCCCCTATGGAACTTTAATTGCTAACATATTGGGCTCATTCATTAGCGGGGTGTTGGTAATATTAATTTTTGAAAAAGCTTTATTAAATGAAACATGGCGGCTACTATTAATAATTGGGTTTTGTGGCTCTTTAACTACATTTTCTACATTTTCCTTAGATACTATACAATTATTTGATTTAGGTTATTATCTTAAAGCTTTTATGAATATAATTCTTAATTTAACATTGACACTAACAGCAACTGGTATTGCAATTTTTCTAACTCATCAATTAATAAAATAAAATGTCTAAATTAGTAGATTCTTTTAATAGAGAGATAACATATCTAAGAGTTTCAGTTACTGACCATTGTAACTATCATTGCACCTATTGCAGGACAAAAGAAGAATCTGGAAGTAAGCGCTGTGAAATTTTATCTTATGAACAAATTGCAAGAATTATTAGAATTTTTACTGAACTTGGAGTTGAGAAAGTTCGCCTAACTGGAGGTGAACCTTTGGTTAGAAAGGATATTACTAAACTTATAAAAATGATAGATAAGCTGCCAGGTTTAAAAGATTTAGCTTTATCAACTAATGCTCATTTATTAAAAAGATTTGCTAAAACTTTAAAAACTAATGGAGTTAAAAGGCTTAATATATCTCTTGATACTTTAGATAAAGAAAAATTTAAACACATTACTCAAGGCGGGAATTTAGCTAAAGTTTTAACAGGTATTGATGAGGCGATTAAGAATAAAATTTCACCTATTAAAATTAATATGGTTGTTATGCGTGATTTTAATGATAATGAAATAGAAACTATGCTTAACTATGCAATTGGTAAAAATATTCAATTAAGATTTATTGAGACTATGCCTATAGGAGAAGCAGGTCTTAGTGCCACAGCAAAATATTATCCTAAAGAAAAAATCATGCAAAGAGTTAAAGATTATTTCACTGATAAAGAATTAGTTGAACAAGAGATTAATAAATATGATGGTCCAGCAACAATTTATAATGTTTCCAATACTAAAACAAGTGTTGGCATAATTTCAGCTGTATCAAAGCATTTTTGCAAAACTTGTAATAGAGTTCGTCTTACCGCAAAAGGTGAGTTGGTGTTATGTCTTGGGCAGGAAGACAGTTATTCCATCCGTGATGATATATTATTAGGAAAAACAGATAAACAAATAAAATATAATATTCTCAAAGCCATATTAAAAAAACCTGAAAAACATGAATTTAATACAAATGAGCAAAAAATTAAAATTAGAAAAATGGTTGCAATTGGGGGTTAATTAGATGAAAGTTTTATATTTTGCATCTTTAAAAGAAACTTTAAAAACTTCTTATGATGATTTAGCTTTTAATAATATCAGTATAAAAGACTTAAAATTAGAATTGTCTAAAATAAAAAAAAATAAAGTTTTTCTTGGCAAAAATATTATGTGTGCAGTTAATCAAGAAATGGCTAATGATGAAACAATTATAAAAACAAATGATGAGGTTGCTTTTTTTCCACCTGTTACTGGCGGTTAAGGTAGATGATAAAAGTCAAAGTCCAAGCTGAAGATTTCAATATAAATGAAGAATTAAAATTAATAAAAGATGCTAATATCGGTGCGCTAGTAAGTTTTATAGGCTTAGTAAGGGATGTAGATAATAAACTGGATGCTATGATTTTAGAACATTATCCTAAAATGACTAAAAAATCTTTAAAAAATATTGCAAATCAAGCAAGCAATAGATGGGATATTAGTAATATTATAATAATTCATAGATTTGGTAAATTAAAGCCAAAAGATAATATAGTATTAGTAATCACTACAAGCAGCCATAGAAAAGATGCCTTCTTAGCTAATGAATTTATTATGGATTATCTAAAAACAAAAGCTCCATTTTGGAAAAAAGAGATAATTGACAATAATGAACGCTGGGTAGAGTCTAAATCAAAGGATATAAAAAAAGCTAATAGCTGGTAATATTTTTTAAGCTCATTACAACTTAAACATATTTAAAATAAGCAAAAATAATTCTTTAATTTTTTTATCTAGCAAATTAAATGAAAAAATAGTTAATAAAGCAAAGGTGTAAAGGTCTCACCCTTGAGAGTTTTAAAGAAATTTGAACAAAAATTGACATATTGAGGTAATGCCGTTATGTAAATCGGCGTTTGAAATGTACCATTAAAAATTGGAAATTGTAACATATTGATATATAAAGAAATATATTTTTAAAAATCAGCGAAAAAAGCACAAAAAACAAACTAAGCAACTAACTAAGCAACCAAGTAAAAGTATTGATATAAAGGCATTTAGGGTGTTTTAGTGAAAAATATAAACAGACCAAGCAACTACTAAGCAACCACTAACCAAATAAATAAGCAAAATTTATAGTTAGTTTAAATGATATTAAAATGGGCTATAAATGAGATTTAAATCCAGGAATGAGCATGCCAAACTACAGCTCCAATTATTTTAAAATTCTGCCAAGATAAATCCACTTCCATAGGGTCATAAGATTTGTTGACTGAGACTAATTTGATTATTTTGGGTTGTTTTGGTTGGATGAGTTTAATATAAAGTTCATCCTCCCAAATACAGGCAAAAGGCATTTTATCGTTAGGGTGAGTGCGAGAAGTATCAATCATAGCCATATCTTTGTCTTTTAAGAGTGGCTCCATAGAGTCGCCCATTACTCGCACTAATGATAAGTCTTTAGGATTAAGCCCTTTTTTCTTAAGCCAAGAAAGATTAAAAGCTCTCTTACCTATAGCTAAGGCATGTTCGTCAGGATAAGAGCCACCACCTGCAGATAAAGCTACATCTTTATAATCATCTATATAAACAGTATCTTCATTAGCTGCATGGGTTAAACCCCACTTTACCTCAGACTTCTTTGGGTTTTCGGGATTTATTGTTGCATTTAAAGTCATAGGAAAGGGGTTATGTTTGCCAGTAAGTAACCAATTACTAGAAATATTGCATTTATTTGCAATGTCAATTAAGGTTTCTATGGTGGGACTGTTTTTGCCTTGCTCATAGTTTATCAGTGTTCTTTTTGCTATACCTATCTTATTAGCAAAGGCTTCTTGAGATAATCCTAAAATGTTTCTTGTTTCTTTTAATCTATTCTTAACCATAATAAAATGTATTTATTTGCACTAATTTATTGCATAGTGCAAAATTATGCATTATAATTGTTCTTAAATTGTATTTTTTCTAAATATCAGTATAGCAGATGACAATAACAAACAAGATAAAAAATGAATATGGGACAGTGAAACACTTTTGCAAAATAAAGGGCATTAGTTATAGAAGTATGTATGAAATTATGCAAGGGGTAAATAAGAGTAAGGCTTGTGTAGATGCTTTATTAGAGCATAAGTTTATTAAAGATATAACAGAGTTGCCACAATATAGGAGTTAAACAATGCAAGACAAAATAGGCAAACCATTACATAAGGTTTTTCCTGAATATATAGAATATAGAGATGTCAAAGAAGCCTAATTGGTTTATAAATATAAAAAGATTAGATTATATCTTAATAAAAACAAATGAATAGCATAGAGCTGGGTAATTCATTAAGAGTAACACCGCAATATGTGCGATTAGTTACTAAACAAGCTATTAATGAGGGGTTAACAACAGTTAATTTAAGAGGTGAGAAATATATATTTAGTTTAATTTCAAGTGCTGAGACTAGAGGTAAAGCATATAGTTATACACCAGCACAAACATTAAGAGTAGCGAGAAAGCCAAAAAGGAAGATTACCAATCCAAAAGCAAGGCTAAATCCAAATGATTTACCACAAGTTCAAAATTTAGATAAACCTACAGTTGATGAGAAGATAGAAATAGTAAGTTTTTGCAACGTGTCTATAGTTCCCCTTGGGCACATTGCATTTTTGCAAATCAATGTTATTCCTGCTTTTTTGCCTGTCATTAATGAATAATGCAACGATTGACCAATAGCCTCAGCCCATTTGTGCTGAAAGTCATATTCAATGGCATGGGTATCAGTTAAACAATCTACTCTAGTTTTATCACTTAGGCGATATTCTATTTGACCTGTACAAATTGCGTTTACCCAGTCTGCTTCGTTTCTTGCTAGTATCTGAGTTGATAATAGCGATAATACTAAGACTAATAATGTCCGCATACTTTAAAAATATGCTATTTTGGTAAATTGTATTTTTTTAAATAGCCATAAGGCAAACGGAGCTGTTCAATACTAGTATATTTGCTAACTGGATTGTTTTTAAACGCAGGGTCTGTTTGAAAAACAGACAGTAAAAATGTTTTTAGCTTTTTTTCATTAACAACGCCATCTTCAATATATCTTTTTCTTACTGTAAACCAAGAAATAGCCATTGTTCGCTCTTCTAAACTTAATCTCCTTTCTTTAGCTTGAGTATCCCATTTGTCCTTAACTTTATCAAAAGAAGCATAAGACAATATATATTCAGATGGATTCTTTGTAACACTTTCATCTTCCTCATATAGCCTAACACGAACAAAATTTACTTTATGCTCTTTTATTAAATCAATAACAGCTTTAATAGCCGTTTGTGCAAAATCATCTCTGGTCAATGCTGGATTGTTTTTATCATTAGCAGTAATACTAAATTCCATACCATCATAAACCTCACCTTGTTCGTAAATTTTATATGGCTTAGCATGAGGTAAATCAATATCAAAGTCATCACCAAAAGATGAGAATAATACAATTATTGTAAATATTAAGCTAGCTATAAAAATTTTTTTGTTCATGTAAAAACCTATAAAAATTAAGAAATTACAATTTTAGCAGTAATTTGACAAAAAAAAGTAAAAAGCATAGCTAAACAACACGCTCCCAAGCAGGAGCTTGGGAGCGAGAGCTAGACCATTAAAACTGCTTATGTAAGTTATTGATTTAAAAGCAACTGAAAAATGTAAAAGTGCACAATAATTTAATCTTATTTTTAGGTTTTATATTACTATCTTAAAAAATGCTGGGTAATAATATCTAAAATCTCATCTTTTAAGTCTTTTGGAATTTCATTGTTTTGAGTAAAAGGCATAAATGGACGAGCAGGAATTTTATCAGAGCCAAACTGATGCACAGCAGGGTAAGGATAGCCGTCTTTAGATTTAATGTTATTAGATATAGTTGCTGAAGTATTATCATAGCTGGTGGTAAAATTCTCCGCCATTTCATTATCTCTTCTAAGTAGTCCAACCTGAATAATTCACAACTTATTGATTTAAGTAAATAAAATATCAAT
>CAZDRI010000002.1:0-84681 GCA_964508055.1 uncultured Thiotrichales bacterium | reverse complement strand
ATATAAAATTTTGCTTAATGAACTTAAAAAAAGACCCCTCAACTAGTCAAGACCCAAAAAAATTATTGATATATTAACCAAACCATTTTCAGCTCATATGACTTTGTTTGTATTTAAAAAGATATAAAGGACTTAAACTTGGATAATTATATTTTGAGTCTTTTTTTTACGCGTGGTGTCTCTCTGAAAACTTGGGTAGATATAGGTCTTTTTGAAAGAGAAAAGCAAATCTACGAGACTCATTTAGAATCTGGTAATTTTAAAAAAATATATTGGCTTACTTATGGTAGTGATGATTATAAAATTGCTAAGAATTTAAAAAAACAAGGTAAACTTCATTCAAACATATTTGTATATTCAATGCCTAAATTTTTTAATATCCCTAAACTTGGTTCGTATCTTTACAGTTTATTAATGCCACTTGTTAATTATAAGCCATTAAGAAATAGTAGTTTTTTAAAAACCAATCAAATTGATGGTAGCTGGAGTGCTGTATTGGCTAAATGGCTTTACCAAAAACCGCTTGTTGTTCGTAGCGGATATTTACTTTCACAATTAGAAAATAAACTTGAAAGATGCTCATCAATAAAATTAAAAATATTTGAATTAGTGGAGAAAATTGCTTATGAATCTTGTGATGTTGCAGTAGTTACTAGTAAGCATAACAAAAAATATTTAATTGGCAAATATAATCTAAAACCAAGCAAAATAAATATAATAACTAACTATATTGATACTAATAAATTCTTTGCTAATTTTAATGTTCAAAAAGAGCCAAATAAAATAATTTTTGTTGGTAGATTATCACCAGAAAAAAATATATATAACCTTATAAATGCAATAATTGAAACTAATTTAGTTTTAGATATATATGGGCAAGGTCCATTAAAAGAAGAACTAAAATCTTATGCAATTAATAAAAAAGCAAAAGTAAATTTTATGGGTGTAGTACCTAATAGCAAACTACCAAAAATACTCAATAGTTATCAATACTATATACTTCCTTCTTTTTATGAAGGTATGCCTAAGACTTTATTGGAAGCAATGGCTTGTGGATTAGTTTGCATTGGTACAGATGTTGCTGGGATTAATGAGGTGATAGAAGATAAACTTAATGGTTATTTATCTAAAAGCACAAAAAGTAATGATATATATAATACTATCGTTAAATCTATGGGATTAGAAAGTAAAGAAATAATTAAAAATGGTATTAAAACTATTGAGAATAATTATTCTCTTAAATATGTTAAAAATCTAGAAAGCAAGATATTTGGAAAATTATCAAATGATCAATAATCAGCCGCTAGTGTCAGTAATAATGGCTGTCTATAATGCTGAGGAGTATCTTAAAAGATCTATTGATTCAATATTAAATCAAACATACCAAAACTTAGAATTTATAATAATTAATGATGGTTCAACTGATAATAGCTTAGAAATAATTAAACGCTATGTAAGCAGAGATAAAAGAATTGTTTTAATAAATCAAGATAATATAGGATTAACAAAATCACTAAATAAAGCCATAAATTTAGCAAAAGGCAAATTTATAGCTAGACAAGATGCTGACGATGAAAGTATTTCACATAGAATTGAAAAACAATATAATATACTAATCAAAAATAATTTAGAATTAGTTACTGCTAGAGCTTTTAAAAACAATAAAATTATCCCTAATAAAATCATCTTAAAATTTAATAGAGTTGAAGTATTTAAGACTGGCAATATTTTTATCCATGGTACATTTTTTGCTAATGCTAGAATATTTAAACAAATAATGTATGATGAGAATTATAAATATGCTCAAGATTTTAAGTTTATATTAGATTGTTTTAAAAGAGATATAAGGATTGGCTATATAGAAAAGCCACTTTATCTGTTAAATGACAATAAAAAAAGTATTAGTAATATGAAAAAAGATAAGCAAAATTGTTTTACATTATTAGCAATAATTGAGTATTTTGGGAGCGGAGGGTATTTTCAGTTTTTAAATAAATTTAACGGTAAGCTAAAAAAAATCCTAAGGCTAGCTTGTGTTATTTATCTACAAATTATAAGTAAAAAAAGTGTTTTTAAAGTTATCAAATAGAATAAATTTAGTTTGTTTAATAATATCTTATTTTTATTTCTCGTATATAAAAATATTTGCATCAGTTCCATACCACATATTTTTTTTAGGAGTAGGAATGCTTTTAAATTTGCACAGGTTGAAATATGTATATAAACATTTAGATAAAAGGCTGATTATATTATTCACTCTATTACTATTGATATTATATAAATCTAACATAATGCAAACAGGTCTTTACCCGAACATTGCTTATATAACAAGATATGCTCTTATCCCAATGATTATAGTTTATTTTATAATATCTATAATTAGGAATAAAAATGACATGATTTTTTTCGAAAAAACTATCATTTATGTTGGGTCTATATCTATGTTAATAGCTATATTTCAATTTTTTCAATTTGAATTAGCTTGGCAGCTACGAGAAATTATATCTTCAAATGGATTTGCTAAAATACCAAGTGGATTGGCATTTTTTTCTATAACATATTCTTATCAAATGTTGATT
This sequence comes from uncultured Thiotrichales bacterium, assembly GCA_964508055.1. Lineage (GTDB taxonomy): Bacteria > Pseudomonadota > Gammaproteobacteria > PS1 > Pseudothioglobaceae > CAZDRI01. The sequence continues at coordinate 82,102 of CAZDRI010000002.1, read as the reverse complement.
TTAATTTCATTGGTTTTTTCAAAATATTTGACAGATATCAATATTAAAACAATGTTATGGTTTTTTATTGTTTTGTTTGGCTTATTTGCATCTATTTCAAAATCAGCTACTTTGGGTTTCAGTTTAGCAATGTTAATTCTATTCATAAAAACAATTAATCTTAATAAAATCATTTTTTTTATGGTCATATTAACAATATTAATATCTTTATATCTATTACAAGATTTTAAAGCATTTATTGACCATTCTGTAGCGCTTAGAACTACTTTGTTTACTTATGGCTTTAAATCTTTTATTGATTTCATATTTGTTGGAATGGGAAATTTGGTTTTTTTTCAACACATAGAAGAAAACTATAACTTTGTTATTCCAACATCACCTCATAACTCATACTTAAATTTTTTAATTAAAAATGGCATATTAGCTATTATTCCTTTAATATATTTTTACATAATCTATTTTAGTAATATTAGATACATCAAGCGTTATGATTACAGACTATATGTATTTTTTTATGTATATATAATATCTTATAGCTTTCATTCTTTTTTTCATAATGCAGGCATATTTAATGGTGATCAGTTATTTTGGTTAATTTTTGCCTATTTATTAGCTATAAAGAAAATTTATAGGGCACAAAAAAATGTTTAAAGTAGATAAAAAATTAAATTATGGTAGAGATATATTGGAGCTATGGTCTAAGAAAAATCAATATAAAAAAGTTACAGACTTATGAGCTGGACAAGGAATAGATTTGGATATATATAAAAAGTATAATCAATCATGTAAAACTTATGCTGTTGAATCTTATAAACCTAACATAGATATTTTATTGGCTCAGATATAGAAAAAGAAAAGTTACCTTTTAAATCTGAGACTATTGATGTAATTATTATGAATCAAATTATAGAACATACTAAAAATATATTTTGGATAATTCATGAATGCACAAGGGTGCTAAAAATAAATGGTAGTTTAATTATTGGTGTTCCAAACCTAGCTGCATTCCATAGTAGATTATTACTTTTAACTGGAAACCAACCATTTTGCATTAAAGTAAATAGTGCCCATGTAAGAGGGTTCACAAAGAAAGACTTGGTAAATTTTATAGAGATATTTAAAAATGGATTTGATTTAAATGATTTTAAAGGCTCTAATTTTTATCCTTTCTCTCCATATGTTGCAAAACTGTTAAGTGCTTTATTTCCTACTTTTTGCGTAAGTATTTTTTTTAAATTTGAGAAACAAAAGAAATACGCTAATGAATATTTAAAATATCCAATTGAGCAAAAATTAGCTACGAATTATTATACTAGATAGTATATGATTTCAATAATAACTCCTTCTTTAGACCCAAATATTAATAAAATAAAAAATACCTTAACTTCAATTTTAAATAATAATGGTCAATATGAAATTATTTTAATATTACAAAAAACCGCAGAAAAAAAAATAGAATTATTAAAAAATCATTATTTTAATAAAAATAAACTAAAGATTATTATTGATGATGGAGTAGGTATATCAAGAGCTAGAAATATTGGTATTAAATATTCAAGTGGGGAATGGATTTTACTATTAGATGATGATATACATATTAAAGATAATATTATTAACCAATTAGAAAAAGTATTATCTAAATATGAGTTATTTTATTATGGTAATACAATGGTAATGAATTCTAATAGTCACTATTTACGATTTTATACTACAAATAATAATTTAAGTATTTGGAGTTATAATAGAATTTGCAGTGTAGCTCTTATTATTAACAAAAAAGTATTTGAAAATATTGGTTTATTTGATGAAAATTTAGGTGCGGGTTCAAAATTTGGTTCTTCTGAAGAAAGTGATTTGATTTTAAGAGCCTTGTTTAGAGGAATTAAAATTAAATATTTAAAAGAATATACTGTATACCATGAAAATGCTTGTCACTCAGCATTAAAAATTGAAAATTATGCAAAGGGTTTAGGAGCGGTTTATAAAAAGTATATTTTTTCTAAATATATCAAATTATATTTTAAATTTATTATTGATATTTTGATAAGAATATTATTATTACTGACATTTCAAAAAAAGAGGTTTTTGTTTTTTTTTGGCTTTATAAAAGGTTTTAAAAGCTATAAATTAAATGATAGAAAATTCAACTTATAATTTTGCTATAGTATTTTAAAATCTTAAATATTTAACTTATTATGACCTTTAAAACATTTATAAAAAAAGTTTTTCATCTATTTGAACAGCAAATATTTCTTAGCAAATATAAAGTAAATGATTATATGTATTTTACTGGCAATAAGTTAGTAATTAAAAAATATAAAACCATAATAATGTATTTCCCAGATTATGAATTTATGCATTATGGCGACCATTTATTTTTTGAGCCTCTAGCAAGAGTTTTAGATAATAATTTTATATTTAAAATATATCCTATAAAAGACATGGAATTTTATTTTAAAGAATTAGGTTATAACATTGCTACTGATAAAGATTTAGATGATTGTGATTTAATAATTACTAGGAAAGAATTTTATAGTAATTTGAAAAACAAAAAGAATGTTCTTTATATTAATCTAGCATCTTTAAAAATAGCTAACCATATATGTGATGATTTAGTAGAAAAAGTATCAAATATTTTTAAAATACAAAAAAGGCCATCAAATTTAAAACCACAAATACTAAAAAAACCTGCTAAACATTTTAATTTTCTTGATACTAAGCAAAAATATGTTATTTATAATAATTATATTGATTCCGCTAGTTATAGATTAACAAAAAAAAATAATACCAAACTAAAAGACTACTGTAGAGAATTTGCTTTAAAAAATAATGTCAAGGTTATTCATGTTGGTTCGCAAGAAGACAAAAATAATGATAAAAATTATTATGATTTTATTGATATAGACTTAAGAGGAAAAACTTCTATTAAAGATTTATTTATTTTGGCAAGTAAAAAAAACATTGTTAATTGTATTTGCTATGATTCTTTTATAATGCATCTTTTTTCTATTTATAATAAAAAGTCCTTTGTTATTTTTAGAGGTAGATTTACAAAAATAGGACAGAATGTTATTATTAATAATTTTAACCCTCCGTTTAAGTCATGCAATGATTTAATTGAAATGATTTAGCTTTTATGTCTATCAGTAGCAAAAATTTCTGTATTTAGATTGACATTAATAACAACTGTTTTCTAATATAAATGAGTTTATTTTTTACAGCATTTTTAATTTCAGCTTTTGTGAGTTTTTTAATTATTAAAACTCAAGAGTGGCATGGCTCGCATTCGTATGACCATGATTTGTATGGGGTACAAAAGTTTCATGATGTGCCTACTCCTCGTATTGGTGGTATAGCTATTTTTTTTAGTATCATCATTGTTGTTAATTACAATATTCTTATAGGTAAATATGTTACTGATTTAGGCTTATGGTGGATTGTAGCTGCTATTCCAGTATTTTTAGGTGGTTTGATTGAGGATATTAAAAAAAATGTCACAGTAAAAGACAGACTTCTATTAGCTTTTTTATCAGCAACTATAGCTTATTATTCAATTGGTGCTCAATTTTTATATATTGATTGGCTTTGGTTTGAACAAAATATTCTAACTTTTTATGGGGTATCGTTATTTTTAACAATTATTATGGTGGGTGGGGTGGCTAATGCCACTAACATCATTGATGGTTTTAACGGTTTACTGCTTGGTTATATTTTTATGGTACTGTCAGTTATTACTTTAGTTACCTATCAAATAACAGATATTGAACTTATGAAACTTTCTCTTATATTTCAAGGTTCAGTATTAGGCTTATTTGTCTTTAATTTTCCAAAAGGCAAGATTTTCTCAGGTGACTCAGGTGCTTATTTAGTTGGTTTTCTTATAGCCACTTTATCACTCTTACTTGTTAATAGAAATAGCCAAGTCTCGCCTTGGTTTCCTCTAGCTGTGCTTATTTATCCAGTGTTTGAAACATTCTTTTCAATTTATCGCAAAAAAGTTTTAAGAAATAAATCACCTAGTAAACCTGATGCAATTCATTTACATATGCTTATTTATCAGAGGTTAGTATCAAATAAAGCTAAATATAAAAATGCTTTGACCTCAATTATTATCTGGTCATTAACCCTGCCTAATATTTTATTGGCTTTATTTTATTGGGATAATACTATTATTCTTATCTTTTCAGCTTTATTATTTTGTGTTCTTTATGTGTGGTTTTATTTTAAAATAGTTAGATTTAAATTTAGGAAAAATTAATTATTTATGCCTATCTTAATAACTGGAGGTTGTGGCTATATTGGTAGTCATACTTGTGTGGAATTGCTAAATTCTAATCAAGATGTGGTTATGGTTGATAATTTATCTAATTCTAATATTGAAGTTTTAAATAGAATAAAAAAAATAACTGCTAAAAAACCTGTTTTTTATGAAGCTGATATTAAAGATACAAAAATATTAGAAGCTATAATAGCTAAACATAAAATTTCTGCAGTTGCTCATTTTGCTGGATTTAAAGCTGTTGGAGAATCAGTTACTAAACCTTTAGAATATTATGATAACAATGTAAGTGGTACCATAGCTTTACTTAAATTGTTAGCAAAATATAATATTAGAAAATTTATTTTTAGCTCATCTGCAACGGTTTATGGTAATCCTAAAACTCTGCCAATAACGGAGGATTTTCCATTAGCAACAACTAATCCTTATGGTCAGTCTAAGCTGATTATTGAGAGTATATTGCGGGATTTATATAAAGCCGATAATAGTTGGCAAATTATAATTTTGCGTTATTTTAATCCAGTTGGAGCACATTCAAGTGGTTTGATTGGTGAAAACCCTAAAGGTATTCCTAATAATCTTATGCCTTATATTTCCCAAGTTGCAGCTGGTAAATTAAATGAGCTGTTGGTTTTTGGCGATGATTATGTTACTGATGATGGCACTGGAGTTAGAGATTATATTCATGTGGTTGATTTAGCTCGTGCTCACTTAAAAGCTTTAGAAAAATTGCAAAATAAAAATGTTGATGAATTATTAACAATCAATATTGGTACAGGCAGAGGCTATTCAGTATTAGAAATGGTCAATACTTTTAGTAAGGTATCTCAAAAAAGCATACCTTATAAAATAGTAGACCGTCGTTTAGGAGATATTGCTAAATGCTATGCTGATGTGAGTTTTGCAAAAGAAATTCTGAACTGGCAGGCAGAATATGATTTGAGAGATATGTGCATAGATACTTGGAATTGGCAATCTAAAAACCCTAATGGCTATTAAGTGATAATTCAAGTTTTAACCAAAAGCAAGCCATATAGCTACTAAAACCATTAAAGTTCCAGCAATATAATTTAAAAAATTAACATTATTGCTTTTTTGCAAGAATATTCTGAGAGTTTTACCACCAGAGGCATAAGCAATTAAACACAAGAATTCAATTAATAGAATTATTGTTAGCATTATTAATGTCTGTGGAATAAGAGGTTTAGCATTATTAATAAAAGGAGGGAGTAGGGCAATAAAAAAAGCCCAGCCTTTTGGATTGGCAATAGCAGTTATAAAGCCATTTAATGCTAGTGAAAACCTTGGTACATCAAATTTAGATTGAGATGCAGATATTGCCATCTTGCCTTGAGATCTAAAAAGTTGTATTCCTAAAAACAATAAATAACATCCTCCAATATATTTAAATGCAGTAAAAAATTGCGGATATTTAAGCATAATAGCTGCTACACCTAAAAGAGAGGCAACTACAATTATTGCCACTCCTATAAGTTCTCCCCACATCATCCAAAGCGTTCGCTTTACACCAATACTTATCCCCATTGCCATAGATAATGTCATACACATACCTGGCGTTATAGATACAAAAAAGAAAGTTGGCACAAATATAGCCAATACTGATAAGTTTATAATATCAAACATTCCCAAGTTATTAATAATTAATAGTTAGATTATATTACTTTATACTATTTATAGTTAATTTTGTTAACTTAAAAAAGAATAGAATAATAAATCTAAAACTTAATCCAAATTAGAGCCATAATAAACCTTAATCTTCGTAAAATAATCTATTGGTTTAAAAATTGCATTTAATTCATGTAATAATTTAATATGAGAATTTTCATCCTCAATACATTCTATTGGAAGATAAAAGTCAATATGTATCTTACCTTGCAGATAATGTAAGCTTATTTTTTTATTTAAATTATTTTTACAAAAATTATTATCTTTTAATGCTTTATCAATAATTTTAAGAGCTTTATGCCTATCAGGTAAGTCATTATATGGCTTTTTTATTTCATCATCTTCTGGGTCAATATGCACGGTAACACTATGAACATTTTTAATTGTTTTTTTAGTCATATTTTCTACAATTACTGAAATTATATGTCCTTCACTTACTGTTAAAAAAGGATTAACTTGAATGTGCATATCAATCATAATTTGATTGGCATGTTTTCTAGTGCGCAACATATGTAAGCTATGCACCCCTTTAATATTTGAGATTTTTTGTTTTAGTTCTTCAATTTTTTCAGTTTCAATACCAGTATCTACTAATTCCTTCAATGAATTTATACCAATTTTCCAACTAACATATAAAATCATTATTCCAACTAAAATAGCTGCTATAGCATCAAGGTAGATATAGCCTAATATTGAACCTAAAACTCCAATTAACACTACTACTGAAGAAATAGCATCAGTTCTATGATGCCAAGCATTAGCGCGCAAAATATTAGAATTTAATCTTTTAGCAATAGCTATAGTCCACCAGTAACTAAGTTCTTTTGCCATAATTGATATAAATGCTATAACTAATACAATCTTATCAGGTGTGATAATATCTTTTGGATTTAACATGCTCAAAACAGCATCATAAATAATAGCAATGCCAGTTAGCCCTAATAAAATACCTAAGCCAAAAGTTGCAGCAGTTTCAAATCTTTTGTGTCCATAAGGATGCTCATCATCAGGCTCTTTAGAAGAGTGTTTTAGGGAGACCCATACTAAAAAATCAGTCAATAAATCTGAAAAGGAATGAATGCCATCAGCTACTAAAGATTGTGAGTTACCAATAACACCAAATACAATTTTTATAATGGTTAAAAATAAATTAACAATAGCTGTTACAAATGTTATTTTTTGAGTTTCTTTAGTGTATTTATTGGTATCTGTGTGCATTATTGAAATTATAAATAAATTAAAACTGTTGCAAAATGTCTAAAAATACATTTTACAATATCTTTTCCAAAGTTATTATAAGACTCTTACATCAGGCTAACTTATGGTCTAACTTGAAAAATAAAAAAACAATATTATTTATAACTTATTGATATATATGTTTTTATTAAGATATATAATCAATACTGTTTTACAATTGTTTAAAATTATTGAAATTAATTTTAGGTTTAAGTATAATTGCGAATAATTCTTATTTGCATATAGATATATGAATAAAATTGCTAAATTTTTATTAATTTTTTTATTAGTGTTTAATTTTGCTAATGCTGATAGTAACAACCCTCTTAAAGAAAATGTCAATACAAACTATTGGCATGGTGTTGCACTTGAGGTGAATAATCATATTAATAATGTTTATAAACACTATGCTAAAGGTGATGTTACTAAGGCTAAAAAAGAGCTGATAGCTGCATATTTTTCTAAATTTGAAGATAAAAAGATGGAAGCAGCTATGCGTATGGAGATTGGCAGTAAACCTACTTGGAAGTTAGAAAGGTTGTTTTCAGCTTTAAGAAAAGAGCTTAAAAAAGATAAAAATATAAAAGTTAAAAAAATATCTGCAGAAATAACTAAAAAAGTAACAGAGTATGCTAAAAAACTTGATGCGGCAAAAATATCTCCTGAAGTATTTAATGTAAACCAATGAAAAAACTTATATTATTTTTTATTTTATTAATATCTTATCCACTTTCTGCTAATGCTGCAGTAGATGTAAAAGAGGTGGTAAATGAAATTATTACCATAGGCGATACTGCCATTAGGGATTATGATGAAAAAAATGGTTTTGCAACTACTGACAAGTTTTCAGATATTTATTTTGATGTTTTTGAAAAAAGTGGGTTGGAAGCTCAAATTGGAGCTAAAGATAATGCTTTAAAGATTAAATTAGAATCTAAATTTTATAAAATTATTGCTTTAAGTGGAAAAAACTCAAAAAAAACCAAAGTTTTAAATGCTTGGAATGATTTAAAAGCAGAGTTAATAAAAACCTCAAGTTCAATGGGCGAAAAACTTAGTTTTTCAGCTTTATTATTACAATCATTTTTTATTTTATTGCGCGAAGGATTTGAAGCTATTTTAGTAATTACGGCACTTATTACCTATTTGAGAAGACAAGATGCAAACGAATATTTGTCAACAATTTATATAGGAGTAGGCACAGCTTTAATTGCAAGTGTGTTAACAGCTTTAGCTATTACTAAACTATTCAGCATATCTGGTGAATCTAAAGAGGCATTAGAAGGTATAACTATGTTAATAGCTGCTGTTGTGTTGCTTTATGTAAGTTTTTGGCTAATATCAAAGGCTGAAGCTGAGCGATGGCAAAAATACATCAAAGGTAAAATTTCAAATGCCATTACCAAAGGAAACTCTATAACTTTAGGTTTTGCAGCCTTTTTAGCAGTTTATCGTGAAGGGGCTGAAACTATACTTTTTTATCAAGCTTTAATGGGGCAGACAACAGAATATAATGCAGTGTTATTAGGTTTTTTACTAGCAGCATTAGCTCTTTTTATAATTTATTATTTAATGAAAAATGTATCAGTTAGATTACCAATTGGGGCATTTTTTACTGTAACAGCTATATTACTTTATTATCTTGCATTTAGTTTTACTGGCAATGGTATTAGAGAATTACAAGAGGCAAATTGGATTGGGATTACTCCATTAGATAACTTACCTATGATTACTTGGCTTGGTGTTTATCCAACTTTTGAGACTTTTTCAGCTCAAGCATTAATTTTATTACCGTTAATATTTGTCATTATTTGGCATTTTAAAAATAAAGGCAAGCAAAATAATGTATGACTAATCCAGTACCAATAAAAGTTACTAACACTACAATTGATTATCATAAAAAAGGCATATTACCTAATATTGCAAAAAGCTTAGAATTATTCTTTGTAAAACATAAAGAAAAATTTGTATTTATTCATATAGTTTTTTTTATATTATTCTTAGCAATAATTGTTTTACCTCTGTTTCTTTCAGAGCCTAAGGAAAATGCCACTATTTATAATAACTTCACTAAGTTTGCTAATTATGCTATGTGGGGTCTTTGGTTCCCTTTGGTATTTTTATCAGTAATATTCACTGGTAGAAGTTGGTGTGGTATTTTATGTCCAATGGGAGCGGCATCAGAGTGGGCTAATAAAAAAGGATTTAAGTTAGCTATACCAAAATGGGTGCGTTGGGAAGGGACGCCTATTGTTAGTTTTTTAATTATTACTATTTTAGGTCAAACAACCGGTGTTAGAGACCATTCAGAAGCTATGGCAATAATTTTTGGCTCTACTTTATTAGCTGCGATTTTATTAGGTTTTTTCTTTGGTAGAAAAAAACGGGCATGGTGCAGACATATGTGCCCAATAGGTTTGTTATTGGGAGTTTTTTCACGCTTAGGGGCAGTTGAGTTTAGTGCTAAGAATAAGCGTGAAGGTGGTGACAAATATACTGAAAAAACAGTTTGCCCTACTATGATAGATATTAAACATAAAGAAGAATCAAGACATTGTATTGAATGTTTTCGTTGTGTAGTTCCTAAAAGCAGAGGAGGGCTATTTTTACGCCTTAGACCACCAGGTGAGGAGATAGCTAATATAAAAAAATATAATCCTAATATTTATGAAGTGATTTTTTTATTTTTTGGTACTGGCACAGCTTTAGGTGGATTTTTATGGTTAGTTCTACCACTGTATCAAAACTTCAGAAACACAATAGGCGAATGGTTTATTAATAATGATATGTATTGGATTGGTGCAAGTGGTCCGCTATGGTTAATGGCAGTGTATCCAGAGCGCAGAGAAGTGTTTAATTGGTTAGACTTCATATCAATTGTAAGTTTTATGCTTTTAACAACGGCGTTTGTAGCTATAGTGCTATCAACTTTAACTGCTATTGCAACGAAAATAGCATTAAGATTTAGTGCGAATAGTGGATTTAGAAAAAGTTTTATAGAATTAAGTTATCAATATGCTCCAGTAGCAATGGTTTCATTAATTATTGGATTAGGCGGTGGGCTTTTTGATTTATTAGCACCTTTTAATGAGCTACTACCTTTTATTACTAAAGCATCTTTTTTTATTATAGGAATGATTTGGAGCATGTATTTAGGTAATAGTATTTTAAAAAATCTAGGTATAAAACAATATAAATTATTGATTAATATCCCTAGTTTTTTAGGAAGCGTATTCATTGGCTGGTTATGGTGGATAGCTATTTTTGGGGTATAAAATTTAAGGAGGTAAGAATGAAAAAAATAATTTTATTAGCATATATTGTTTTAGTTACTAATTATAGTTTAGCTGGGGAGTTTCCTATTGGAGAGCCTATTGAGAAAAATAGTATGGAAATAGCTGCAGTATATTTACAGGCAGTAAAAATGGAACCAATGTTACCAGGTATGGAAAAACAAACAGATATCCATTTAGAAGCTGATATTCATGCTATTAAAGGTAATAATAACGGTTTTGGTGAAGGTGATTGGATACCTGCATTACAAGTTGATTATTTTATTGCTAAAAAAGGCTCTAAATGGACTACTTTTGGCTCATTAATGCCTATGGTAGCATCAGATGGACCTCATTATGGAGAGAATATTAAGTTAAATGGTATTGGTAAATATATTGTTACTTTTAATATCTCTCCTCCGCCTATAAATGGCTTTTATCGTCATACTGATAAAGAAACAGGTGTAGGTAAATGGTGGTCTCCTTTTTCGCACACTTGGGAATTTACTTATACTGGTGTTGGTAAAAAAGGAGGCTATTAATAATAATTTTCTAAATTATCTTAAAACATATTTTGAAATATTTTTTTAAGTTATAATTTTTTTATTTTTTAGTACATTTAATAATATATGACTATAACAAATGATGAAGTTAATCAAATAGCACATCTTGCGAGGATTAAAATAGCTGATGAATATCTAGCAGATAGTGCAGAAAAGCTATCTAATATCCTAGATTTAGCAAATGATTTAAACAAAGTAAATACTGATAATATACTACCTATGTCTCACCCTTTAAATATGAATCAAAGGCTAAGAAAAGATAAGGTAACAAAGTCAGATAAACATAAAATTTTCCAAAAAATAGCACCTAAGGTAGCTAATAAAATGTATCTAGTTCCAAAAGTGATTGAATGATGTTTGATAAAACTATTAGCGAATTAAAAAAAGCATTAAGAGACAAAGAAATTTCTAGTGTAGAACTCACTCAGATGTATTTGGATAGAATAGCAAATTCAGATCTAAATAGTTTTATAACTATAACTTCTGACAAAGCTCTTAAAATGGCTAAAAAAGCAGACAAAAAAATAGCAAATAGGGAAGAAAATATACTGACAGGCATACCTTATGCTCATAAAGATATTTTTTGCACTAAAGATGTGTTAACTACAGCAGGTTCAAAAATATTAAGTAATTTTATATCTCCTTATGATGCAACTGTAACTAGCAATTTAAAAAAAGCAGGTGCAATTATGTTAGGCAAGACTAATATGGATGAATTTGCAATGGGCTCATCTAATGAGAATTCTTATTATGGAGCAGTAAAAAATCCTTGGGATAAAACAAAAGTACCTGGGGGCTCTTCAGGCGGTTCAGCTGCTGCATTGGCTGCTAGGCTTTGTGCTTTTGCAACTGGCACAGATACAGGAGGTAGTGTTAGACAACCTGCAAGTTTATGTGCTGTTACAGGTATAAAACCAACTTATGGTGCTATATCTCGTTATGGTATGATTGCTTTTGCTTCAAGCCTAGATCAAGCTGGAGCAATGGCTCATACTGCTGAGGATGCAGCTTATGTTTTAAATGCAATGTGTAGTTTTGATAAAAAAGATTCTACAAGTGTAGCAAAACAAAAAGAAGATTATACAAAAAATTTAGAATTACCTATTGAAGGTTTAACTATTGGTTTACCTAAGGAATTTTTCAAACAAAGTGTTGATTCAAAACTTACTAATATAGTGTTAGAAGCTATTAAAGAATACGAAAAATTAGGTGTTAAGGTAAAAGAAATAAGTCTTCCAAACTCAATATATTCAATTCCAACTTATTATATTGTTGCTCCAAGTGAATGCTCATCAAATTTATCTAGATTTGATGGAGTTAGATATGGCTTAAGATGTGAGAATCCTAAAAACTTGGAGGACTTGTATATTCGTTCTAGAACTGAAGGTTTTGGTAATGAAGTAAAAAGAAGAATTTTAATTGGAACTTATGCCTTATCAGCAGGTTATTATGATGCTTATTATTTAAAAGCTCAAAAAGTGCGACAATTAATATCCCAAGATTTTGAAAAAGCTTTTAAAGATGTTGATGTTGTTATGAGTCCTACTTCACCAAATACTGCATTTGCTATAGGAGAAAAAGTTAGTGACCCTGTTTCCATGTATTTATCTGATATTTATACTATATCTGCTAATTTAGCAGGTTTACCAGCTATGAGTATTCCAGTAGGTTTTGCTGACGAGTTGCCAGTAGGATTACAGTTAATTGGTAATTATTGGTCAGAATCAAAGCTGTTAAATATTGCCCATAAATATCAAAAAATTACTAAATGGCATAAGATTACTCCAGAATTAGAATCAGAATTTAAGGGAGGTGAGTAATGGAATTTGATATAGTAATTGGCTTAGAAATTCATGCTCAACTTGCAACAAAATCAAAAATGTTTTCTGCTGGAAGTACTAAATTTGGCTCAAATCCTAATAGTCAGGCTTGTGCGGTTGATTTAGCTATGCCTGGAGTCTTGCCAGTACTTAATAAAAATGCGGTAAAAATGGCTATTAAATTTGGTATTGCAATTGATGCTGAAATTAATAACAATAACATTTTTGCTAGAAAAAATTATTTTTACCCTGATCTTCCAAAGGGTTATCAAATCTCACAATTTGAAATACCAATTGTAGGAAAAGGTCATATAGATATAACTACTGCAGATGGTAAAAAAACTATAGGTATCACGCGTGCTCATTTAGAAGAAGATGCAGGCAAATCTATTCATGATATTTATGAAGAATATTCAGCAATAGATTTAAATCGTGCAGGAGTTCCTTTATTAGAGATTGTGTCAGAACCTGATATGTCAAGTGCTAAAGAAGCAGTTCAATATGCTAGAAAAATACATTCTTTAGTGCAATACCTAGAAATTTGTGATGGTAATATGCAAGAAGGCTCTTTTCGTTGTGATGCTAATGTATCTTTAAAACCTAAAGGACAGCAAGAATTAGGCACAAGAGCTGAAATTAAAAATATCAATTCTTTTAAGTTTTTAGAGAAAGCTATTGATTATGAGGTTGATAGACAAGCTGATATTCTACTATCAGGTGAAAAAGTAGTCCAAGAAACCCGCCTTTATAATGCTGAAAGAGATGAAACTAGAGCTATGCGCACTAAAGAAGAAGCAAATGATTATAGATATTTTCCTGACCCTGACTTACTGCCTGTAGAAATATCCAAGGTTATGTTTGAAAAAATAAAACATAGTATGCCAGAACTGCCTGAGGCTAAAAAACAAAGATTTATTGATGATTATAATTTGAGCGAATATGATGCAGATATTTTAATAAGTCAAAAAGAATTAGCTAAATATTTTGAAGCAGTAGTAAGTATGGTAAAAGCCGATGCCAAGCTATGTGCTAATTGGATAATGGTTGAATTATTAGCTATGTTAAATAAAAACAATCTTACAATTGATGAATCACCAGTAACAGCAAGAGATTTAGCTCAATTAATTTTAAGGATTAAGGATAATACAATATCAGGAAAAATTGCTAAAGAAGTATTTGCATCTATGTGGGCAAAAGATGGCAATGTAGATGAAATTATTGAGAAAAAAGGTTTAAAACAAATAACTGATGTTAGTGAGATAGAAGAAATTGTTGATAAGGTTATAGCTCAAAATCAGTCCCAAGTTGAGCAATATAAAAATGGTAACGAAAGAATTTTTGGTTTTTTTGTAGGGCAAGTTATGAAACAAACTGCTGGCAAGGCTAACCCACAGCAAGTAAACAATATTTTAAAACAAAAACTAAGTTAAAAAGAAGAAATAATTATGGATAAGCCAACAATAGTATCTAAAAAACCAATAGCAGTAGATTTAAAAAAAGGCAAAGAATATTATTATTGCAGTTGTGGTATTTCTAAAAACCAACCTTTTTGCGATGGCTCCCATCAAGGTACTTCTTTTAAACCAGTTGCTTTTATAGCAGGTACTGATAAAGAGTATTTGTGTATGTGCAAACATTCAAAAATGCCACCTTTTTGTGATGGTAGCCATAAAGATTTATCTTGATTTATTATGTTCAACCCAAAATATTAATTGGGTTGTACCAAAATGAGGCGGAGGTCCTAATTATCCAAGCATGTGAGCTGTATTCTGTATTAGTTTAGCAAAATATTATTTTTATTTTTATTGAATGCCAAGTAGTGATGGTAAAAATAGTGTTATTTGTGGAAATGCTATTAAAACCATAATTGTTGCGGCATCTGCTATAAAAAATGGAGTACAGCCACGAAATACATCTTGAACTGATATATCAGGTCTAACGCCTGCCACAACAAAACAATTAAGACCAATAGGTGGGGTAATTAAACATAACTCAGCCATTTTAACTACAATAATTCCAAACCATATTGCACATCCAACACCAGATACGCCAAATGCTGAATCAGCAGCTGTAACAGCATCACCACCATTTAAAGCTATTACTGCTGGATACACTATTGGTAATGTTAATAAAAGCATACCAATAGCATCAATAAACATCCCAAGTATTGCATATGCTAATAAAATAAATATTAGTGTAATTATAGGGCTTTGTTCTAAGTTCGTAAGCCATTCAGAAAATAAACCTGGTAAATCAGCAAATCCTAAAAAACGGACATATAATAATACTCCCCAAATAATGGTAAAAATCATTACTGTTAGCTTACTTGTTTCTAATAGTGCATCTTTTAAACCATTCCACCTAAGACCTTTTCTTAAAGCCATAGAAAGAATAATGATAACTCCTAAAGCTCCTGCTTCGGTAGGAGTTCCAACACCTCCATAAATACAAATAAAAATAATTGCTACAACTAAAAATACCGGCATAGCCTCTGGAAGTGAACTAAATCTTTCTTTCCAGCTATAGCCGCTAATTGGAGGACCAAGATCTTTATTTCTTTTAGCCATAAAAATAATTAAGCATACATATATTAAAGCTGATACTATCCCTGGCAAAAAACCAGCCATTAATAAAGCTCCTACATCTTGTTCTACGATAATTGCATAAATAACTAAAATAGCTGATGGCGGTATTAAAGAAGCTAATGTACCACCTGCTGCAACAACTCCTGCTGCAAAGCGTTTGTTATATCCAAGCTTTAACATTTCTGGTATTGCAACTCTTGAAAAAACAGCTGCAGTTGCCACTGAAGCACCTGATACTGCGGCAAAACCAGCAGTGGAAAAAACTGTTGCTACTCCCATTCCTCCCGGAAGCCATCCTACCCATCTTTTAGCTGCTTTAAATAAAGCAGAAGTTAGTCCAGCATGATAAGCTAAAAAACCAATTAAAATGAAAGTCGGAATTAATGATAAAGCCATTGTAGAAACTTTGGAATGTGGAATAGTTCCAGCCATTTTAATGGATAATAAAAAGCCTTTTTCTAATCCTAATTTAATAGAAAAAATCCAGAGTAAGCCAATAAATCCAGCAAGAGCTGCGGCGTATGCTACCCGCATACCGAGAATAACAAAAATTAACATAAATCCAGTAACAACTAATCCTATTTCAGTATTATTCATGTTAGATATTGTCTCAAACATGGTGCTTATTTTAATTTTTCGTGAAATATATTTTCTGCTTCTTTTGTTGCTACTGTAGAAGCATCTTCAATAAGTGGTACTGCAATAGGTTTATCTGTATCTTTTTTGATTGCTCTTATATAACCTAAAATTTGTATTATTATTCTAATAACCAAAAAACTTAAAGCTACTGGCACAACAAGTTTAGCTGGCCAAGTAGGGAGGTCTATATCAAATGAGGTGTCACCGATAGAATATGCTCTAAAAAAATGTAGATAAGAGCCATATATAAGAAATATAATTAATGGCAAAACTAACACTACCGTAATTAATTCCAATAACCATAAAGCTCTACCTTTTAAACGACTTAATAAAATATCCATTCTAATATGAGCGCCTAAGCGTTGGGTAAAAGCTATGCCAAGGAAGGCAAAAAAAGCTATACTTTGTTCCACCCAGTCAATATAACCATTAACCGGTAAGTTAAATAACCATCTTCCTAAGATGTTAATAACAGAAAGTATAACTAGAGTAAAAATTACTACCCCTCCAATTAATGCTAGTTTACTTTCTAATTTAGAAAAATGACTATCTACTTTGCTTAGTCTAGAATTATCCTCTAAAACAGTGTGAGTAGCTTCAGACACAAAATATATACAATATTAATTTATTTTTGAAATAAATTTTGAGTGAAATCAAATAATGCTTTTGAATCAAACTTATTACTGTATTTCTTAATCCAATCTTGCCTTACAGATTCAGATAATATATTTAACCTAGCAGTTTGCTCTGGAGTAAAAGTTACTAATTCTAATCCTTTTTTTCTAATTTCATTATTATATTTTTTAGTTGTATTGTTTTCGTAATTAGTAACATAAATATCTATAGCTTTATCAATTGAACCTAATAATGCTTTACGATATTCTATTTTTAAATCTGCGAGAGCATCTGTATTTACTACTACAGGACAGTTAGCTGAGCCTAAATTTAAGTTTGTAGTTGCCCATTTGCCAATTTGAGTGCTTTTTGTTGCTAAGTGTGCATGTGGAGCAAATGATGCAGCATCAATGACTCCTGACCCTAAAGCTTGTCTAACTTCACCAAACGGCACCCCAGTTTTAATTGCTTTTAATTTACCTAATACTCCCATTATTCCACCAGGTCCACGTACTCTACGCCCTGCAAAATCTTCCAATTTGCTAGGGGCGTCCCCAACGCCAATAATATTATATTGAGGTAATGGTGATGGCATAAGAAGGGTTGCATTCCATCTTGCCATATCTTTTACTACTATTGGATGTTTGTAAACTTCTGAATAAATCTGTGCTATTCTATTAAGAGATACATCTTTAGAAAAAGGCAGCTCTGTTACTGTAATTGTTGGGTTTTTACCTTTATGATAAAAGGAACAAAACTGTGCCATTTCAAAAGCACCCATAGAAATTCCATCTAAGTTTTCTTTATTTTTTGAAAGTCCACCATATGAAATATTTAGTTTAAAACCTCCGTTTGTTTTAGCTTCAACTAACTTAGCAAGCTCTTCTACATGCTTAGTAAATGCTCTTGGTTTACCCCATAAAGATACATTCCAAACAGTTTTTGCCTGAACTGATAGTAATATAGTAGATAGAATAAAAAATATAATTAATTTTGTAAGATTTTTCATAGTTTCCTCTTTTTAGAATAATTGTTTTATTATACTTTCAAAACATAATACTTTAATTTACATTACAAGTGTAATGTACTTCTGAATTTAGACAAGTAATACTAAAAGGCGATAGATGCTCTGCCTGCCCAGTAAAAGATAAGGCTTTGGGCTTGTATTACCACTAATAAATACTCAAGGTATGATAACATTTAAAATTCATATCACAAGCAACCGCAAAATAAAGGCATGTCTTATTAATTATGATAGAGCGGCGCTTGGCATACTACTAAAAAAATTGATTGTTTTGATAATATCACCATTATGCCGTTACCACCATATTTACCATAGCTAAATCCAGTAGAATAATTAGTCCAACAAATCAAACAAAAGCATTTATCTAATTTAGTATTCAGAGGTTATGGTGATATTGTTAATAAATTATACACAGCTTGGAATGGCTTAATTATTTACAAACCTATTTACCATGTAATTTCACTTGTTGGATTATATATTTTTGATTTATTTTGTTTTCTATATTCTCTTTCAATTAAAAATTTTCTTTGTAATAAACCATATGGCTTAGTTTTTATTTTTTTTAAATATTGCTCTACTAGCTGTTTTTTTTCATTATTTAAAGTCTCTAAAGCTGATCGTTTAGGCTTTTTTTCTTTTTTTTCTAATTTTTTACCAGCACCAGACTCATTCTCTTTTTTTTCTGTTATTTTTTTATTTTCTTTATTTTTATTATTTTTTTTCTTGGCTTCTGATTTTTTATTATCAGCTTTATTTTCTTTTTTTTCTTTAGCTTTTTTCTGTCCTTCTTTTGCTAATCGTTTTTTCTCTTCATCTGTTAATTTATTTTTTTTCTTTTGCTGTTTTTTATCTCCATTTTTACTATTTTTATTATTTTGTTTATTATCTTGTTGGTTTTTATTATCTTGTTTTTGGCTATTTTGTTGATTTTGATTACTGTTGCTTGTTTTTGATTTTTGATTTTTATTCTTTTGATTTTTGTTCTTTTTCTTTTTAAGAAACTCCTTAATTGCATTTATATTGTATTGAGCATTTTCATAATTATCATTATCTTTATCAACTTTTTCATAAACTTTAATTGCCTCATTTAATTTGTTTAAATTAGCAAGGCTATTGCCTTGATTATAATATTGTTTTAAATCAGAATAGTTTGCTACTGCTGCTTCAAATTTCTTAGCTCTATAAAGACTTGTAGCTTTCCAAGACTCATTTTCAAATTTTTGCGCAGCAGTTTTAAAATCTTTATCGTTATATGCTTTTTGTGCTTGTTGGTTTTGAGTTTGCCATAAATCTTGCCACCAACTAGCTTCGCTATTAGTTGGTATTAAAAGTGGAATAAGTATGATAAAACTAAATCCTTTTCTAAAAGTTAAAGCTACTAACGGCAATAGTAGTAATACTAACCAAATTCCATCATCTCTATATAATTCAATATTTTTATCTTTCATTTTTTCTATTTTTTTAGTTAAAGTGTTTTTATTAAAATTTATATAATCATCTATAGCTTTTGGCTTGGTCTGTGAGTTTAGATAAATCCCCCCCCCTGATTTTGCTAAACTTTTAAGAAGAGTCTCATCTTGTTTAGAAATAATAATATTTTCATTTATTTTAAGAAAGCCATTATCTGTTTGAATTGGGGTGCCGCTTTTACTTCCAAATCCTATTACTGATATTTTAGTGTCATTTTTATTAATTTCTTTAGCTATATTAAAAGCACTTGAAGATATTTTTTCTGCATCAGTTAATAACAAAATACTGTTATGACTATTTTTTTTATCAGCCAATAAATCCTTTGCATAAGTAAACGCTAAATCAAGTCTTGAGCCTTGAGTAGGGATTATATTAGTAGTAATTCCGTCAATTAAAGAAAGTATTGTTTTTTTATCTGCTGTAGCAGGGCTTATTAAATAGGGTTCACCGGCAAAACCCATCAGCATAAATTCACCTTCATTAGTTTTATTTAAAAAGTTATTGATAGCTAAAACTGCTCTTTTAAGTCTGGTAGGTTTGCTATCAGTTGCGTTCATTGATATAGATAAATCAAGGATAAGCATATAAGTTTTGTTTATTTTAAAAGTAGAGTGGGGGTATTTATAAAAACTAGGTCCAGATAGTGCCAATATCATTATAATTGCACAAATTGCAATTAATATAATCTTTGTCTTTGATGCTGTTTTGTTTGGATCTATCTTTAAGGCATTAAACAAATGACTTTCAACAACACTTAGCCAAATCTTATCAGAATATTTTTTCTTATAAAATCTAAATAAAACAAAAGCTATTGGCAATAAGCTAATTAGCCATAAAGGGCGAATAAAATAAAAATCATTAAAGTTCATCTTAGTTTTAAAAGTATTATTAAAAAATATAAAAATAATGATAGAGCCAATGGATAAAAGAACAAATCTTTAATAGGTCTAAAAATTTTATCTTCTTTAGCTATAGATTCTAATTTATCTAAGGCATTATATATTTGCTCTAAACCTTTAGTGTTTTTTGCCCGAAAATACTTTGCCCCTGTTTCAGCAGCAATAAATTTTAATAAAGCTTCATCAATACTAGCTCTTCTAAAAAAAAAGCCTTTTATAGCATCAGTTCCTATTCCTATAGTGTAAATTTTTAGATTTTCTAATTTTGCTAATTTTACTGCTTCTCTAGGGTCTATAATTCCTGCTGAATTAGCACCATCAGTTAAAAGTATTAATATCTTGTTTTTTTCTGATTCAATATTGCTGTCACTAAAATGCTTTATAGCTAAAGCAATTGCATCGCCAATTGCTGTTTTTTCTCCAGCCATTCTAATTCTTGATTCATTTAGGAATTGTTTAACTAAGGTTGTATCAAAAGTAAGTGGGGCATACAAATAAGCTTGACTTCCAAATACTACTAGTCCAATTCTATCTTTTTTTCTTTTATCTATAAATTCATTTGCCGTTTTTTTAACAGCAGTTAATCTATCTACCTTTTGACCATTTAAAATAAAGTCTTTTTCTTGCATACTTCCTGATAAATCAACTGCTAACATCACATCTTTACCTTTCACAGGTAATTTAATAGAGTCACTTACCCATACTGGTTTTGCTATGGTAAGTATTAGTGCTATCCAAGCAAGTATATTTAATAAATCTATAAAATTTATATTAATAAATTGCCTACTGTTAATTGTTTCATTAGATAATGTGTCAAAAAAAGGCACTTTTAATGCTATTTTATTTTGTTGTTTAACTTTTGGTAATATCCAATAAATTAAAAAAGGCAATGGTAGCAAAAAAAATGAATATATCCAATCAAATTTAAACATTATTATTTTTTATCCAAGCATCACAATAATTTAATAAATCGTCATCATTAAAAGTAAATTTTTTTTGATAAATTTTTTCTGAAAATATTATTTTAATATCCTCAGTTAAAATTAAATTTTTTGAAAGAAATTCCAGCCATTTTTCTTCATCTTTTATAGTAATATTATACTTTTGCATTACATAACGCCTAAGTAGTAAATTACATTCTCTTGCTAACTTATGATAATCTTTATCTTCATTAAAACTAGTTTTTATTAAGTCTAATTCTTTTAAAGCTAAATTCTTAGGATTTCTTTTTATTTTTCTTAAATAAATAATAAAGATAAAGACTAATATCAATATTAGAATAACTAATGCTATCCAACCATAGGCTATTTCAAAGCCTATTTCTTGAGGTAGAGCAATATCTCTTAGCTTTAATTGAGGTGATGAATTCATTTTTTAAAAATTTGAAAATTATTATTTAAAGTAGCTATTAAATCGTCATTTGTTGCCAATGGCACAAACAAGTATTTATTGTCATATGCAAACTTTTTAATAAAATTAAACTTATCATTAAATAGTTTTTCATATGTATTACGAATATTCTTATTAGTTGTATCAAAAATTTTATTATTTATACCATTGCTAATTAAATAATGCCCTGACTTTGGGGCTTTTTTTTCTATTTCATCATAGATAAAAACCAAAGCTATATCATTGTGTTTTCCTATTTGCTGACATAAAGTTTGAGTATGATTGTCAAAATTATTAAAATCACTTATTATTATTACTAAACTTCCAGAATGCACAAAATTTTTTAATCTTCTAAGAGAAAAATTCATAGCATTTTTATCCTCTTCTAAGTCCATTTCTTCATGCAGAAAATATAAATTTCTAATAAGAGATTGAACTCCTGGGTTATTTGCTTTAGGTCTTAGCTCTAAATGATTTTTTCCAGAGTATATTACTCCTCCTACCTTATCTTTATGTAGAGTTGCAAGCTTAGCAAGCAAAGTAGCAAAATGTGCTGCTATTATTGATTTAAAAGCTTTTTTTGAAGCAAAGCGCATAGAACTACTTAAATCAACTACTAATAATATTGGTCTTTCTCTTTCTTCTTTATAAATTTTAGTATGCACTCTTCCAGTGCGAGCCGTTATATTCCAATCAATTGCTTTAATATCATCTCCAAACACATATTCTCTGACTTCTTCAAAATCAATGCCTTTACCTTTTAATTTAGAAACTTTTTGACCACTTAAAATAGACCTAACATTTTTTTTAGTATTAATCATGTTAGAAGAAATATAATTTTGTAAAAATATAAGTTCTGCTAAAGTCAAGTTAATTCCATTCATAAATCATATTTTACATTAGCAAATGATAATATAATTGATGTTATAATCTTACAGATGAAAATTATAGAAGATATAAAATGTATATTTGACAGGGATCCTGCAGTAAAAGGAGTTTTTGAAATTATTACTTGTTACTCAGGATTTCATGCCATGTTATTTTATCGTATGGCCAATAAACTTTGGAACATCAGATTATATTGGTTAGCAAGATTCATCTCATCTTTCGCTAGGTGGCTTACAGGGATAGAAATACATCCAGGAGCTAAAATTGGCAAAAGATTCTTTATTGATCACGGAATGGGTGTCGTGATTGGCGAAACTACAGAAATTGGTGATGATTGCACTCTATATCAAGGTGTAACTTTAGGTGGAACTAGTTGGGATAAAGGCAAGCGTCACCCTACTTTAAAAGATAATGTTGTAATTGGTGCTGGAGCAAAAGTATTAGGTCCTATTACTTTAAATAATAATGTTAAAGTAGGTTCTAATTCAGTAGTTACTAAATCTATTGAATCTAATCAAACTGTTGTTGGTGTTCCAGCTAGAGTTCTTAAACAGCAACAAAAGCAAAAAGCTGGCTTTAATCTTTATGCTACCGATAAAAACGCTAAAGACCCAAACATAGAAGCTATCAATGCTATTATTGCTCATATTGAGGGCTTAGATGAACAAGTTAATAAGATATCTAACAAACTTAATATTGATAAAGTTGACACCACACCAGTTGAAGACTGCAAAGTAGAAGACAAATAAAAATACTTGACTAATTTACTAGGTTATATAATAATATTCCTATTTTTTATGGGGATATAGTCTAAATTATACTATTTAGCAAGGAGATTAAAACATGCAAATAACTACAAAAGGTAGGTATGCAATAATGGCAATGTTATATTTAGCTAAAGAAGAAAAAAGTGAAAAGCCTATATCTTTACTTGCAATTTCTGAAAAGCAAGGAATTTCCCTTTCGTATTTAGAACAATTATTTGCTAGATTAAGAAAAGAAAATTTAGTAAGCAGCTATAAAGGGCCAGGTGGCGGCTACATTCTTAACAAAGCAGCAGAAAATATTAGTGTTAAAGATATAATTGATGCAGTAGATGAAAATATAGATTTAAGAAGATGCGGTGGTTTGAAAGACTGTCTACCAAACAAACCATGTATTAGTCATTATTTGTGGAGCAATATAAGTGACAAAATGTATGAACAATTAGCTGTTACAAGTTTAAAATCAGTAATTCAAGACTATAATAAAAACATATTAAAGGAACAGGCTTAACTATGAAAAAACCTATTTTTATGGATTACGCTGCAGGCACTCCTGTAGATGAAAGAGTAGCTAAAAAAATGTATCAATATTTATCCTATGATACTAATTTTGGTAACCCTGCATCACGCTCTCACAAATATGGCTGGGATGCAGAAAAAGCTGTAGATATTGCAAGAGAGCAAGTAGCAAATTTAATAAATGCTGATTCAAAAGAGATTATATGGACATCTGGTGCTACAGAGTCAGATAATTTAGCAATAAAAGGTGTCGCTCATTTTTATCGTAACAAAGGTAAGCACATCATTACTATGAAAACAGAGCATAAAGCTGTGTTAGATACTTGCAGACAATTAGAAAGAGAAGGCTTTGAGCTTAGTTATCTTACCCCACAAAGTGATGGTATTTTAGATTTAGCTAAGTTAGAAAATACAATAAGAGAAAATACAATTTTAGTATCTATTATGCATGTTAATAATGAGATAGGGGTAATACAGGATATAAAATCTATAGGTGAAGTTTGTAAAAAACATAACACATTTTTTCATGTAGATGCAGCACAAAGTGCTGGTAAAGTTGATATAGACCTTAAAGATTTAAAAGTTGATTTAATGTCATTTTCTGCGCACAAAATATATGGTCCAAAAGGAATTGGTGCTTTATATGTAAGACGCAAACCAAGAATAAGATTAGCAGCTCAAATGCATGGTGGGGGGCATGAAAGAGGTTTAAGGTCTGGAACTTTAGCAACTCACCAAATAGTAGGTATGGGTGAGGCTTTTGAAATTGCTAAAAATGAAATGGCTCAAGATAATAAAAGAATTTTAAAATTAAAAAATCACTTATATGAAAATTTTAAAAATATGGAAGAAGTCTATATCAATGGCAATATTGATATTAGTGTAGCTGGAATTTTAAACATTAGTTTTAATTATGTAGAAGGTGAATCGTTAATGATGGCTATATCTAATATAGCTGTTTCTTCTGGTTCTGCTTGTACCTCAGCAAGTTTAGAGCCTTCTTATGTTCTTCGGGCTTTAGGTTTAAATGACGAGCTAGCTCATAGCTCTATTCGTTTTAGTATTGGTCGTTTCACTACATTAGAAGAAGTAAATTATGCAAGCAAATTAGTTAAAGAAAAAGTAGCTAAGTTAAGAGATTTATCACCTCTTTGGGATATGTATAAAGATGGCATAGATATGTCACAAGTTCAATGGGCAACACATTAGGAGAAAATCATGGCATATAGTAAAAAAGTTATGGACCACTATGAAAATCCAAGAAATGTTGGAATTATGGATATTAAAGATAAAAAAACAGGCACAGGCATGGTAGGAGCACCAGCTTGTGGAGATGTAATGCGTTTACAAATAAAAGTTGATGATAATGGAGTAATTGAAGATGCTGTTTTTAAAACTTATGGCTGTGGTTCTGCTATTGCTTCAAGTTCTTTATTGACAGAGTGGGTTAAAGGTAGGACTTTAGAAGATGCAGCAAAAATTAAAAACTCTGAAATTGCAGAAGAATTAGCTTTACCACCTGTTAAAATTCATTGCTCTGTTTTAGCTGAAGATGCAATTAAAGCAGCAATTAATGACTATAAAAACAAATCATAATAATGGCACTTACGATAACTGACAGCGCTGCAAAAAGAGTAAATGACTATCTAAAAAATAGAGGTAAGGGGATAGGTATTAGAGTAGGTGTGAAAACTACAGGATGTTCAGGTCTTAGCTACAATTTAGAATTTGTTGATAGTATAAATAGCAATGATAAGTCTTTTGAAAATAATGGAATAAAAATTATAGTTGATGATAAAAGTCTTATTTATCTTGATGGCACAGAGTTAGATTATGCAAAAGAAGGTTTAAATGAAGGCTTTGTGTTTAATAATCCAAATGTAAAAGATAAGTGTGGTTGTGGTGAAAGTTTTACAGTATAAATAATCCAGCCTGAATAAGTGTTATTAAAAAATGAAAAATTATTTTAATTTATTTAATCTTGATTGTGATTATTTTATAAATATCAAAGAGTTAGAAAAAATATATCAAGATAAAATAATGGCAAATCACCCTGATAAATTCGTAAATCAAGATAGTGAAATAAGACAAAAAGCATTACAAAATACTTCCATTTTAAATAGTGCATATGAGATATTAAAATCTCCAGAAAAAAGGGCAAATTATATTTTAGAATCAAATGGTATTAATGCCTTTAAAGAATCTGACACTAAAATGGATGCTGAATTTTTGTTAAAGCAAATAGAATTGAGAGAGGAATTAGAAGATATTGATAATATTGATGAATTATATAATTTTTTAGAAAAAATAAATCAAGAAATTAAAGATAGTATTGCTCAAATTAGTCAAGGATTTAAAAATAATGATTTATTAAAAGTAAAAAAATTAATTAGAGAGCTAAAGTTTTTCAAGCAATTACAGCAACAAACAAACACATTAATGGATAAATATGAAGAACAAATTTGATAAAAAAGAAAAATCAATTTTAGAGCTGGATGAGTTGTTTAAAGATATTGGTAAAAATACTGGATTTACAAATGGAGAACTTGTGAAAAAAAATTATGCATCTCTTGAAATTTTAGAATATTTAAAAAAATTAGAAAATGAAAAATAAACCTGTTTTAGTTGTTATAGCAGGTCCTAATGGAGCAGCTAAGATAGCAATCACTAAAAAATTATTAAAGCATCATTGGTTAAACATAAACAATACAAAACTGTGCTGTATTGGACACAGTTAATATTCAATAGTATTAAATAAATATGGCACTTTTACAAATTTCAGAACCAGGTCAATCAAACGCCCCACACAAGCATCGCTTAGCTGTAGGCATTGATTTAGGCACAACAAATTCTTTAGTTGCTTCAGTTTTAAGTTCAAAACCAACTATATTAAAAAATAAAGGTGGTAAAAAATTAATATCATCAACAGTCTATTATCATAAATCAGGCAAAGTCCAAGTAGGAGATGAAGCTTATAAAAACATAGAAGAAGACCCTTTAAACACTATAGTTTCTGCAAAAAGGCTATTTGGTTTATCAATGGCTGAAGCTCAAAATCAAAAACATACTCCATATAATTTTATTGAAAACAAACATGGTTTATTAGCGATAAATACCAGATTTGGAGGTGTTTTACCAGTAGAAATTTCTGCTCAAGTTTTATCGCATTTAAAAGATATTGCTGAAGCAAACTTAGCAGGAGGATTAGAAGGTGCTGTTATCACTGTTCCAGCTTATTTTAATGATACTCAAAGACAAGCAACAAAAGATGCTGCAAAATTAGCAGGAATTAAAGTATTAAGATTATTAAATGAACCTACTGCTGCAGCTATAGCTTATGGATTAGAAAATAAAGGAAAGGGCATACATGTAGTTTATGATTTAGGGGGAGGGACTTTTGATATTTCAATACTAAAACTTTCAAAAGGAGTCTTTCAAGTTTTAGCAACTGGCGGTGATTCACAGTTAGGTGGAGATGATTTTGATTTGCTTATTGTAGATGATTGTATTAAAGAATTAAACCTTGCAAACCTAACTCCTCATAATAAACAAAAACTTAAAAAATTAGCTAAAAAACTAAAAGAAAATTTAACTAATTTTGAAAGAGAAAGTTTTAATTTTGATAATAAAACTTATAAATTAAGTAAAGATAAATTTAATTTATTTTCAAAAAAATTAGTAGATAAAACCATATTATTAACTAAAAAAGCACTAAGAGACGCTAAGGTTGATTTGAGAGAAGTTAAAGATATTATCATGGTAGGTGGCTCTACTAAAATGCCTATAATTAAAAGTAGGATTGAAACTTTATTTAATAAGCCGGTATTAGATAATATTAATCCTGACGAAGTTGTAGCTATAGGAGCTGCTATTCAAGCCAATATTTTGATAGGCAACAAAGAAAATGATATGTTGTTACTAGATGTCATCCCCCTTTCTTTAGGCATTGAATTAATGGGTGAGTTAGTTGAGAAAATAATCCATAGAAATACTACTATACCAATTACTAAAGCCCAAGAATTTACCACATTTAAAGATGGTCAAACTAAGATGATAATTCATGTTGTGCAAGGTGAGAGAGAATTAATAAAAGATTGTCGTTCATTAGCAAAATTTGAGCTTCACAACATCCCGCCTATGGCTGCAGGCTCTGCAAAGATTAACATAGAATTTAGGGTAGATGCTGATGGTTTACTTTCTGTTTCAGCTACAGAAGAAACCTCAAAAGTAAAAGCAGATATTAAAGTAAAGCCATCTTATGGCTTAAGTGATGCAGATATTGAAATAATGCTAAAAGACTCTATAGAGCATGCTAAAGAAGATATTTTATTACGCCAAGTAGTTGAGCAACAAGTTAAAGCAAAAAGAGTCTTAGAATCACTTAATTCAGCAATGATCAAAGATAGTGATTTATTAACAAAAAAAGAAATTAATGCCATCAATAAAGAGCGCGATAAACTTATTGATAAATGTAATTCTAAAGATGCTAAAAGCATAGCTAAAGCAATAAAAGATTTAGAAAAAGTATCTGAAAGTTTTATTGCTAAAAGAATGAACCAGAGTATAAAGCAAATGCTAAAAGGACATAGTGTTAATGAATTTAATAAATAATCCAAACTTGAATGATAAAAATAGGAACAAAATACTTTTTTATAGATAATTACTTTATTACACTTAAAAAATAGTATCTTGTTATCTTTTTTATTTGATATATACAAGGAGTATAAAATGCCAGAAATTATTGTACTACCAAATGCTGAATTATGCCCAGATGGAGCTGTTTTTGAAGTTGAAAGCGGTACAAGTATTTGTGATGCTCTTTTAGATAACCACATTGAAATTGAGCATGCATGTGAAAAGTCAAAAGCTTGCACTACTTGCCATGTATATATTCGTAAAGGTTTTGACTCTATAACAGAATCAGATGAAATAGAAGATGATTTATTAGATAAAGCTTGGGGTTTAGACCCTGATTCTCGCCTTAGTTGTCAAGCTATTATTGCTGATAAAGATTTGGTTTTAGAAATCCCAAAATACACTATTAACCAAGTATCAGAAAACCGTTAAACTACACTCTCGGCAATTCATAAGCTATTAATATAGTTTCTCTTCCGTGAATGAACAACTTTGCTAAAAATTGCTAAAAGTGCACTTTTTACAATTATGATGTAGTTATCCTATTTTTTGCTTAGGGTCTAATATATGCGTAACCTTGCTCTTGTAGCTCCATAATTCTTGCAACACCGGCAGTTACATGATTAACACCTTCTAATAATTGCGGTAATTTACCAGTTTTTTTCTGCACCTTTTTCATAGTATTCATACAAGCATTAAAAGTTATATTTTGCATAGCTAAACTTGTTACTCTATCGGCTTGTTTACTATTACTTGTTAATAGCCCAAGACCAGGACCATAAGCTACAATCTCAATATCAACATTGTCAATGCCATATAATTTTTGTAAATTAACGGCATTATTTAGCGCTATTTTTTGTGTTCTAGCATCATCGGTGCTTACTTGAATTACTAATTTATGTTCTGCTGCGTTAACAGTATTAATGATTAACATTGACATTAATGCTAAAAAAGATATTTTTATTAATTTTTTCATTTATCTCCTCCTATAATTAATTGTAAAAACCTATAGTATTGATTGTCATCTTATAGATAGTCCAACCTGAATAAATTTAAACGAGTAATTATACTTACTTAAGCCACCTACGATAGATTTCTTCCTCCTAAATTAGGCATTATTAAAAAGGATAACTATTAGTTTTTTACTCTTTTAGTTTAAGGCTACTTTAATAATTCTCTTTGCAAGTATGAATGAATCTTACTTCTACTAAAAATAAGTTTCCACAAGAAGAGTTCTACCAGTCTTTTCATCTATTAATTTAAAAACCATGCTATTAATTAGGATGTTCAGCAAGTATTTCTTGTAATCAAAAATGATATTTTTACAAATGTTAAATATTGTAGTTATATTATTGATATTAATAGTTATTTTGTTATTAGATTACTTTATTGGTTTTTCTATATTATAGTTATGTAGCTCTAATATTAAAGCCTTATCTTTAAAACCTAATACTGCAATCATAGGTCTCATAGTGTGAGAGCTTGATGGACCAATTTCTATTTTAAAAACATCAAATATACTAATAAACATAATCTAAAAGTTATCATATATTTTTTGGGTAATCAAAGCTTAATAAATCACCATTATGCATATTAACTTCTGACCAATTATCTAAGTCAAATAATATAGTTACCACTCCACAAGTAGGCACATTAGCTATATTTGTATTTGCTAACTCATTTGCAGTATAAGTTATAGTAGGGTTATGCCCAAAAAGCATAACTTCTTTATAGTCATCACAAAAATTTTGAATAATATCAATTAAATCAAAAACTGATGCACCATATATTCTTTCATTAGTTTCAATATTACTTAAATCATAATTTAATTTTTCAGCTATCCCTTTAGCAGTTGTATATGCACGAAGGGCAGGACTTGAAACAATGTAATCGGGTTTGGTGTTATTATTTCTTAAGTACTTTCCCATTTTGATGACACTTTTCTCACCTCTATTGTTTAATGGTCTATCAAAATCAGATAATTTCACATTCTTCCAGCTTGATTTAGCATGACGACATAGATAAAGTTTTTTCATTATTCCTCCAAGAAAGGTAAATTAGAAGTAAGTTTAGCTGAAAATTTTAAAATTAAAAACTAGTTTGTTTATTTTTTAACACTAATTTTGAATAGCTTTACATTATGTCAAGACCACTGGCTGGATAGAAAATAAGTAAGAAATTGGAAAAACTAATATTTTCAAGGCACAAAATATAAGTAATGCTTGGTTGTAGATGCTGTTAAATTTTGCAACATATAAAATATTAATTTTAACTTTTTTATTCATTTATTAGCTAATACAGTAATCTTATGTCATATAATGTGATGTTTTTTTGATGTTTGATTTATAATTTAGCTGTAATATTTATTAACTATTGCATCTCAATTAACTAAGGATAAAAATTGTGGATAAATTAATATTAGTTCTAAATGGACCTAACTTAAATTTACTTGGTAAAAGACAGCCAGAAATATATGGCTATAAAACACTTGATGATGTCGTTAAAATTTGTAATGTATTTGCTAGTAAATTAGGATTAAATCTTGATTTTTTTCAATCAAATCATGAAGGTGAAATTATTGATAAAATACATAATGCTCGTAATAAATATCAAGCAATAATTATTAATCCTGGAGCATTTACTCACACTTCAATAGCAATTTTAGATGCTTTAAATAATTATGATGGAGTAGTATTAGAAGTGCATATATCTAATATTCATAAGCGTGAAAGCTTTAGGCATCATTCTTATATATCTAAGCGTGCTGATGGCGTAATTGCTGGATTTGGGGCTCAAGGCTATGAGTTGGCATTACAAAGACTAGCAAATATTTTAAAATAACTTGCATAATAAAATTAACAATTACTAGTAATAAATCAACGGTTATAGGATTTTATAAAATAAATTCAGGTTTTGTTTCTTTGACTTTCAGCTAAGATTAAAGATGAAGTATCTTTATTTTCATAGCCTGTTTTCATAAGAGATAAATATTTATCATAAATTTGTTTAGTGAATTCTAAATCTGTGCCATTTTTTTTTGCTCTATCTATGCAATAACCTAAATCTTTTACCATCCATTTAACAGCAAATCCAAAGTCAAAATTGCGTTTGTGCATGGTATTAGCACGATTATCCATTTGCCAAGATTGTGCTGCACCACCAGATATTGCATTTAACAAATTATCAATATTTATGTTTTCTGCTTCAGCAAACTTAATAGCTTCAGATAGACTTTGAATTACTCCACATATACAAATTTGATTTGTCATTTTTGCTAATTGCCCAGAGCCACTAGCACCAATATAAGTAATAATTTTTGAATAGCAATAAATAATTGGTTTTACCTTTTCTAATATATCTTTATCACCACCGCACATAATACTTAAAATACCACCTTTAGCACCAGCTTCACCGCCTGTTAGCGGAGCATCAATAAAATTAATGTTCTTGTTTGATAGTTCTTTATGAAGAGTTTTTGTTAAGTTAAAAGAAGTGGTGGTATGGTCAATTAATACTGAATTTTGTTTCATATGATGAATAATGCCTTTATCAGATAAAACAACTTCTAACACATCTTCATCTTTACCAACACAGATAATTACTACATCGGCATTGGTTACTGCTTCTTTTAACGATTTAGCATATGGTTTTGAAAACTCATCATGCCATTTTATAGACCTTTGGATATTTCTGTTCCAAACGGTTATATGATGATTATTTTTGGCTAAAAAACCAGCCATGTGGTAACCCATAACTCCTAAACCAATAAAAGCTATTTTAGGTTTTTTAGCCATATTTTGATTATTTATTTAGTAAAACTTTTCTTGATAGTTTAATACGACCTCTATCAACAGCTAATACTTTCACCTCTATTTCATCACCTTCTTTTAGATAGTCTTCAATTTTTTCTACTCTTTCATTTGCAATTTCAGAGATATGTAACAGGCCATCTTGATTAGGTAATATTGTAACAAAAGCACCAAAATCAACTATTTTTGATACTTTACCAGTATAAGTTTTATTAACTTCTGCCTCTGCAGTTACATTTTCAACAAGCTCTTTTGCTTTATCAAAAGCCTTTTGAGAATTAGCAAAAATATTGACTTCACCATCATCATTGACATCAACACTAGCACCAGAATTAGAGATAATGCTTTTTATAGTTTCACCACCTTTACCAATTAAATCACGGATTTTATTCTTACTAATTTTTATTGATGAAGTTTTAGGAGCATTTTTAGATTCAGCATTTGGTTCACAAATTACTTTATTCATTTCTCCTAAAATCTGTAATCTTGCATCTTTTGCCTGTTTTAAAGAAATATCCATAATCTCTTTAGTAATACCTTCAATTTTTATGTCCATTTGCAGAGCGTTTACTCCTTTGCTTGTACCTGCAACTTTAAAGTCCATATCACCAAGATGGTCTTCATCACCTAAAATATCTGTTAATACTTGAAATTTATCACCTTCTTTTACTAGACCCATAGCAATACCTGCAACTGGTGCTTTTAGCGGAACTCCAGCATCTAAAAGAGCAAGGCTTGAGCCACAAACACTTGCCATAGAGCTAGAACCATTTGATTCAGTTATTTCCGATACAACTCTTATTGTATATGGAAATTCTTCTATACTTGGCAAGCATGCAGCAATACCTCTTCTTGCTAAACGACCATGCCCAACTTCTCTTCTCTTAGGTGTGCCAACAGGACCTGTTTCTCCAACGCAAAAAGGAGGAAAGTTATAATGCAAGATAAAGTAATCCTCCATTCTTTCATGCCCTTCTAAAGTTTCAATTAATTGTGCTTCTCTTTTAGAGCCTAAAGTAGAAGTGACTAAAGCTTGGGTTTCCCCTCTAGTAAATAATGCAGAGCCATGAGTATTTGCTAAAACTCCTGTCTCAACTGATAAATTGCGAACAGTTTTTGTATCTCTACCATCAATTCTAGGCTCACCATCTAATATTCTTTGTCTTACAATAGTTTTTTTGACTTTATCAAATAAACTTATTACTTCTTCAGCTTCATAATTACTGTCTGCTTCGGTTGCAACAAATTTGGTAATAATTTTTTCTTTAATTTTATCAATTTTTTTATATCTTTCCATCTTTTCAGTTACCTGATAAGCATTAGATATTTCTGAACCGAATTCTGTTTTGATAGCATTTAAGAGTTCATCATTTATTGGAGCTGCTTGCCAGTCCCATTTTGGAGTGTTTACTTCATTGGCAAATTCTTCAATTGCTTTTATAGCTGTTTGAAGATTATCATGTCCAAACATCACAGCACCTAACATTATTTCTTCAGTTAGCTCTTTTGCTTCTGATTCAACCATTAATACAGCATCTTTAGTTCCTGCAACAACCATATCTAATGCAGATGATTTAATATCTAAATAACTAGGATTAAGTATATATTCGCCACCTCTATATCCAACCCTTGCTGCTCCAACCGGACCATTAAAAGGGATGCCTGATATTGCTAGTGCTGCTGATACACCTAACATTGAAATAATGTCTGGATCAACTTCTTTATTAGCTGATAGTACAGTAATTATAATCTGCACTTCATTCATAAAACCTTTAGGGAAAAGGGGTCTGATAGGGCGGTCAATTAATCTTGAAGTTAATATTTCTTTTTCACTAGGTCTTCCTTCACGCTTTAAAAAACCACCTGGTATTTTTCCTGCAGCGTATATTTTTTCAAAATAATTAACTGATAAAGGGAAAAAATCTTGACCTTCTCTAGCTTCTTTGCTAGCTACTACAGTTACTAAGACTTGAGTGTCATCTTGAGAGGCAACTACTGCAGCTGTAGCCTGGCGAGCTATACGACCAGTTTCTAAGGTTATTTCACTATTACAAAACTTAAAAGATTTTTTTATAATATTCATTAAATGTTCTCCATAATATAAAAATTATTACGACTTAATCTTTAAAAAGTTTTATTTAAAATATACTTAAAAATACACTTTAAATAAAACTCGCTCCAGACTAAACTCGTAAAACTAAAAGATTATCTCATGTTTTACTTAGCACTTCATGGTTATATTTTTATTTTGCCTAAGTTAGTAAATATATTATATTTGGTGTCTTATAAACCAAGTGTAAATTACCATTATTTTAAATATTTAAATTAGGGTCATGACCCTTAGATTAATTTAGTGATTTGCAACTTGGAAAAGGGAAAAAATATAATACTGCCATAAGTTAAAGATAGGGTTTAACCTCCCAAATAATTGATTTTGATAAAGATTACTGAAAATGAGTTTTTTGCATTTACACAATAATTTCAATTTTTTAATTGTAACTAATAAATGATTTATTCAATCTATTATTAGACGCACATAATAACTATCTATAATTTGATATTATTTTTATAATTAATTTTTTATTATGTATCCTTATAGATTAAGTGTAGCTCCAATGCTGCATAGGACTGATAAACATTGTCGTTATTTTTATCGTTTATTATCAAAACATACTCTGCTTTATAGTGAGATGATAACAACAAATGCAATATTAAACGGTGATAAAAAAAAACTACTTGATTTTAATAAAGAAGAACACCCAGTTAGTGCACAATTAGCAGGAAGTAATCCAAAAGATATGGCTAAATGTGCAAAGATTGTTGAAGATTGGGGCTATGATGAGATAAATATTAATGTAGGCTGTCCTAGTGATAGAATTCAAAACGCTAATTTTGGTGCTTGTCTTATGAATACGCCAGATATAGTAGGGCAATGTGTTCAAGAAATGCTAAGTGCAGTAAAAATTCCAATAACTGTAAAATCAAGAATAGGTATAGATAATAATGATAGTTATGAAAATTTATATAAATTTATAGATACTATTTCTTCTTATGGTTGCGATACTTTTATTATCCATGCTAGAAAAGCATGGTTGCAAGGCTTAAGTCCTAAACAAAATAGAGAAGTTCCAAAATTAAATTATGAATTTGTTTATCAGATAAAAAAAGATTTTCCAAACCTTAATATTGCAATAAATGGAGGTGTTGATAATTTAGATAAAACTTATATGTTTTTAAAAGAATTTGATTCTGTGATGATAGGTAGAGCTATTTATCGTAATCCTTATATCTTAGCTTATGCTGATAATAATATATTTAATAAAAATTATAATATAGCTACTAGATTAGAAATTTTGGTTAATTATTTGATTTACATAGAAAAACAAATAAGTCTTGGGGTCTCTATAAGAAAAATGACAAGACATATTATGGGATTATATTTTGCTCAAAGTGGTGCTAAAAAATTTAAAAGAGTTTTAAGCTCAAGCAGTTTAACTTTAAATGATATTTATAACTGGATTTATTTTGCTAAATAGATGGAAAATAATAATCTCAGTTAATGTAAAATTATTATGTTTTTTATATTTAAGTTTATTATCCAATGGCAAAGCACCAAAATAGTGAAATTATAGTCAGTTTAGATATTGGCTCTACTAAAGTTTTAGCTATAGTAGCAGAGAAAACAACTGATGGTATTCATATTTTAGGTTATGGCAAAAAAGACTCTGATGGTGTTAAAAAAGGCATAATAGTTAATATTGATAAAGTTGTAATAGCTATTAAAAGTGCAATTCGTGATGCTGAACTCATGGCAGGTTGTGAGATTAATACAGTTTATGCAGGTATATCAGGAGATCATGTTGATAGTTTAACTTCTGGTGGTCGCATTTCAATACTTAACGGTGAGATAGATAAAGATGATGTTACGCGAGTTATACAAAGTGCAGAAGCTATATCTATACCTGCTAATAGAGATGTAATTCATGTATTAGTACAAAGTTTTGTTATTGATGGTAAAACAGAAGTAGATAATCCTATTGGTATGCATGGAGATATATTAGAAGCTAAAGTTCATATAGTTACTGGCGAAATATCCACAATTAAAAACATCGCAAAAAGTATAGCTCAATGTGGATTAGAGATAGTTAGCACTATTTTAGAGCCTTTAGCAGTTAGCTATACAGTATTAAATAATGATGAAAAAGATTTAGGGGTTTGTGTGGTTGATATTGGAGGAGGCACTACTGACATAGCTATTTATGTTAATGGCTCATTACAACATACTGCTGTTTTTCCTATAGCAGGAATATCAGTTACTAATGATATTATGTATGCTTTTAATGCTTCACAAGAGAATGCAGAAAAACTTAAAAAGAAACATGGTTTTGCTCTTGCTGAATTAATAAAAGAAGAAAAATTTATTGAAGTAGAGCATATGAGTGATTCTGAAATGCATAAATTATCTAATAGAACCTTAGCTGAAGTAATAGAACCAAGATATGAAGAGATTTTTACTCAAATAAAAAATAATTTACAATTAGAAGGTTATGAAAATTTAATACCTTCTGGATTTGTTCTTTCAGGAGGGGGCTCTAAAATAAAAGGCTGCACCCACTTAGCAGAGAGCATTTTTAATAAACCTGTAAGGTTAGGAAATAATGATGGAGTTAAAGGCTTAGATAATATGAAGTCAAATACAACATTTTCAACAGCTATAGGTTTAATATTATTCAGTCAAGATAAAAAAATGCATTCTTATAATTTTCAAAAAAGGATTTTTTCATTTTCAGGCAGAGGCTTTTTTGGTAATATTAAAAGATGGCTTTCTCATTTTTAGGGACATTTTATTATGTTGTGTCAAAGAACAATTAAAAATGAAGCAAGTGCTAGAGGTGTTGGTCTTCATAGCGGTGTTAAAAGTACCATAACTTTAAAACCAGCTAAAATTAATACAGGAGTTGTGTTTATTAGAATTGATTTAGGTGGTAAGAAAATTAGAGCATTATCTAAATATGTTAAAGATGTTACTTTATGCACCAGCATAGGCAATAAAGAATTAAAAATTTCAACTGTAGAGCATTTACTTTCAGCTTTATCAGCATTAGGTATTGATAATTTAATAATAGAACTTGATTCAGGTGAGGTGCCAATTATGGATGGTAGTGCAGCACCTTTTGTGTTTTTAATTCAATCGGCAGGAATTTTAGAACAAGAGGCTTACAAAAAATTCTTTGTGTTAAAAGATACTGTTACTTGTGAATATAAAGATAGTTGGGCAAGACTTATTCCATACAATGGCTTTAAAATAAACTTAGAGATAGACTTTAAACATAAAAAAGTAAAAGAAAGTGGTCAACAATTAACAATGGATTTTTCTGAGAAATCATATCTAAAAGAGATTAGTAGAGCAAGAACCTTTGGTAATCTAAAAGATGTAGAAACTATGAAATTACAAAATTTAGCATTAGGTGCTAATTTTAATAATGCAATTGCACTTGGTGATGATGACGATATTCTTAATGAAGATGATATGCGCTATCGTAATGAGTTTGTAAAGCATAAAATGTTAGATATAATTGGTGATTTATATTTATTGGGTGCAAATTTAGTTGGTGAATATCAAGGTTATAAAACTGGACACGCCTTGAATAATAAATTACTAAAAGCTTTATTAAAAAATAAAAAATCTTGGGAAATAAAAACATATGAAAAAGAAAACGCCCCAATTTCTTTTATAACTCATGATTGGCAAAAAACCTTTGGTTAATTATTTAGGACAATAATTATGTTAAATGGTGCAGAAATAATAATTAAAAGCCTTATAGAAGAAAAAGTAGAGCTTATTTTTGGCTATCCTGGAGGTGCAGTTTTACACATATATGATGCCTTAGGTAATCAAGACAAAGTAAGGCATATTTTAGTTCGTCATGAACAAGCCGCTATCCATGCTGCTGATGGTTATGCTCGTGCTAGTGGAAAAGTAGGGGCTGCACTAGTAACTTCAGGTCCAGGTCTAACAAACGCAGTAACAGGTATTGCCACTGCTTATATGGACTCTATACCGTTAGTTGTCATTTCAGGACAAGTTCCAACACCACTTATTGGTAATGATGCTTTTCAAGAGGTTGATACAGTAGGCATTACTCGTTCTTGTGTAAAACATAACTTTTTAGTTAAAAATATCAATGACTTAGCTACAATTATTAAAAAGGCTTTTTATATAGCATCAACAGGAAGACCAGGTCCAGTTGTTATTGATGTTCCAAAAGATATAACTATTTCAAAAATAAACAGCTTTAGCTATCCTAAGTCTATAGATTTGCGTTCTTACAGACCTTCAATTAAAGGTAATATAAGACAAATCAAGCAAGCAGTAAGTTTAATGCTAAAATCAAAAAAGCCTGTTATTTATTCTGGTGGAGGCACTATTTTAAGTAATGCAGCAGATGAAATAAGAAAGCTTACTAAAATGTTAGGCTTTCCTATTACTCAGACATTAATGGGTTTAGGAGCATATCCTGCTACTGATAAACAATCTTTAGGTATGTTAGGTATGCATGGAACTTATGAGGCAAATACAGCTATGCATAATTCTGATTGTGTTATTGCAATAGGAGCAAGGTTTGACG
The DNA here is from genome assembly GCA_964508055.1 of uncultured Thiotrichales bacterium. Classification (GTDB taxonomy): domain Bacteria; phylum Pseudomonadota; class Gammaproteobacteria; order PS1; family Pseudothioglobaceae; genus CAZDRI01. The sequence goes on along the minus strand of CAZDRI010000002.1, from coordinate 43,381 downwards.
ATAGGGTTACTGCAAATACTGATAAATTTTGTCCATATGCAAAAATTATCCATATAGATATTGATCCATCATCTATTTCAAAAAATGTGAAAGTAAATGTGCCAATTGTTGGTGATGTTAAAAAAGTATTACAAGATATGATTAATATCTTAAAAGATGAAGATAGACCAAATATTGACAATTGGTTAAAAGATATTGATAAATGGCGAAGTGTTAAAAGTCTATCGTATGAAAAAAGTAAAAACATAATAAAACCACAACAAGTAATTGAAACTCTTTATGAGGTTACTAAAGGTAATGCCATTGTAACTTCAGATGTTGGGCAACATCAAATGTGGACTGCGCAATACTATAATTTTGATAGTCCAAGACAATGGATTAATTCTGGAGGTTTAGGTACTATGGGGTTTGGGCTTCCAGCAGCAATGGGAGCCAAATTAGCAAATCCTAAAAAAGATGTAGTATGTGTAACTAGTGAAGGCAGTATTCAAATGATGCTTCAAGAATTATCAACTATGTTGCAACATAATATTCCAATTAAGATAGTTTCTCTAAATAATAACTTTTTAGGTATGGTTAGGCAGTGGCAAGAGTTTTTTTATGAAAATCGTTATAATATGTCGTATATGGAATCTTTGCCAGATTTTGTAAAGTTAGCAGAAAGCTATGGGCATTTAGGAGTAAGAATAGAAAAAGAGAGTGATTTAATTCCTACTCTCACTGAAGCATTTAAAGAAAAAAATCGCACCACTTTTATAGATATAAAAGTTAATGAAGAAGAAAATGTATTTCCAATGATTCCGTCAGGTGTAGGACACAATGAGATGATGTTATCTGGCAATGGGCTTAAATCAAATAACGATGAAGGGTTAAACTTGGTATGAGACACATAATATCTATTTTAATGGAAAATGAAGCAGGCGCTTTATCTAGAGTTATAGGTCTATTTTCTGCAAGAGGATTTAATATAGAATCATTAACTGTAGCGCAAACACAAAATAAATCTCTTTCTAGATTAACATTAGTTTCAGAGGGTGAAGATGAAATAATTGAGCAAATTGTCAAACAATTAAACAAATTAATTGATATTGTTAAAATCATTGATTTAACTGAAAGAGAACATGTAGAAAGAGAATTAATGCTAGTTAAAGTATCAATAACTAATAACCATTTAGAAATAAAACAGTTAGTTGATATATTTTCTTGCAAAATTGTAGATGTATCTGAAAATACATATACTATTGAAGTTTCTGGCAAAACAAAAAAAATAACTGCTTTTTTAAATGCATTAAATACAAAAAATATCTTAGAAGTAGCGCGAACAGGTGTTACTGGGGTATCAAGAGGAAGAAAGACTATATAATCTAAGCTAATAAGTATGATGATTTTCTGTTAACAGTAATTTTTCAAAGCATTTTTACAAAGGTATTTATTGAGGTTGGATTAAATAATAATAAAAAGGAGTAGATGTGAATATATATTATGATAAAGACGCCAATTTAGAGATTATAAAAGCTATGAAAGTAGCTGTTATAGGCTATGGTTCACAAGGGCATGCCCATGCACTTAATTTAAAAGACTCAGGTGTTGATGTTACTGTTGCCCTACGCAGTGGTTCATCATCAGAGATTAAAGCAAAAAATGCTGGGTTAGCTGTTAAATCAATTGAGGATGCTACAAATTGGGCTGATTTAGTTATGATTTTAGCACCTGATGAATTTCAAGCTCAAATTTATACTGAAAGTATTGAGCCTAATTTAAAACAAGGTGCAACACTTGCTTTTGCTCATGGATTCAATATTCATTATAAGCAAATCAAGCCTCGTCCTGATTTAGATGTGATAATGATTGCGCCTAAAGCTCCAGGTCATACTGTTCGCAGTGAATTTGTAAAAGGCGGGGGTATTCCAGATTTAATAGCTGTTTATCAAGATAGTAGTTCTAAAGCTAAAGAAAAAGCTCTATCTTACGCATCAGCAATAGGTGGTGGTAGAACAGCTATTTTAGAGACAAGTTTTAAAGATGAAACTGAAACTGATTTGTTTGGAGAACAAGCAGTATTATGTGGAGGAACTACAGCCTTAGTCCAAGCAGGTTTTGATACTTTAGTTGAAGCAGGATATGCTCCAGAAATGGCATATTTTGAATGTTTACATGAATTAAAATTAATTGTTGATTTAATGTATGAAGGTGGTATTGCTAATATGCGCTATTCTATTTCAAATACAGCTGAATACGGCGATGTAACTAGAGGACCTCGTATTATTACTGCTGAAACTAAAAAAGAAATGAGAAAAATCCTTAAAGAAGTTCAAAATGGTTCTTTTGCAAAAGAATTCATAAAAAATGTAAATACTTTGCCTGAACGCCGTGAAAAATTTAAAGCAAATAAAATTGAAAAAATAGGCAGTAAACTGCGAGCTATGATGCCTTGGATTACTAAATTAGTGGATAAATCAGTTAATTAATTATTATAGACTATAGAGTGCTTTTCTCATGGAAAAAAGAAAAAAAGGTATTTATCTACTTCCTAATTTGTTTACTACATTAGGACTTTTTTCTGGTTTTTATTCAATAATACTAACGCTTAATTCCCAATTTGTTAATGCTTCAATAGCAATATTTGCAGCAATGGTTTGGGATGGTTTTGATGGTAGAATTGCAAGGCTAACTAATACTCAAACTGCTTTTGGTGCAGAATATGATTCATTATCTGATTTGATTTCATTTGGTTTAGCACCAGCATTATTGGCTTATATTTGGAGTCTTAATGGCTTAGGAAAGTTGGGATGGTTGGTGACTTTTGTTTATATTGTGTGTGCTGCATTGAGATTAGCAAGGTTTAATACTCAAATTGGTGTTGAAGATAAAAAATACTTTCAAGGCTTAGCATCTCCAGCAGCAGCAAGTGTTATTGCTAGTTTTGTCTGGATTGCAGAAGATTATAATTTTAATTCTAGCTTGTTTACTATTTTTTTAATATTAGTTACTGCTTTATTGATGGTTAGTAATATCCGTTATTACAGCTTTAAATCTACGAATTTAAAAAATCAAGTCCCATTTAAATTAATTTTATTTATTATTTTGATAGTTATTGTTATATCAGTCCAACCGTCACAAATACTATTTTTATTATCAATTGCTTATCTTCTTTCAGGGATAATCTTAACTCCAATTAAAATTAGAAAAAAAATGGCTTTAAAAAAACAAAAAAGGAATTATGACAAATAAATATGTTTATAATGCCTGCCTATGAACAGCAACATAAAAAACTCTAAATTAATAATTATTTTTAAGCATAACTTTAACTTATGCCTTCTTTTGCTGCTGCCCGATTTGGGCAACTAATATCACTTTCAGCTGTAGCTGAATATCTAAACTATATATACATTTAATAATATTTAACTAATACATTTATGAGGAGGCATAATGTCTGATAAATTAATAATTTTTGACACTACATTAAGAGATGGAGAGCAAAGTCCAGGAGCATCAATGACAAAAGATGAAAAGGTGCGTATTGCTAAGATTTTGGAGAAAATGAATGTAGATGTTATTGAAGCTGGTTTTGCCATTGCATCAGCTGGAGACTTTGAGGCTGTAAAAACAGTAGCAGAGGTAATTAAGGATTCTACTATTTGCTCACTTGCAAGGGCAATTGACAAAGACATTGACAGAGCAGGAGAGGCTTTAAAATCAGCAAATTCTGCACGAATACATACTTTTATTGCAACATCTGATATTCATATGAAATATAAGTTAAAAATGAGTGAAGATGAAGTTGTAGCTCAAGCTGTAAGAGCGGTGAAAAGAGCTAGGAATTTTACTGACAATGTTGAATTTTCACCTGAGGATGCAGGAAGGTCTGATTTTGATTTTTTATGTAGAATTATTGAGGCTGCTATTAAAGCAGGTGCAACAACTATTAATATCCCTGATACAGTAGGCTATAACATTCCACACCAATTTGGAGCAACTATTAAAAATTTAATAGAAATTGTTCCAAATTCAGATAAGGCTATTTTCTCAGCTCATTGTCATAATGATTTAGGCTTAGCTGTTGCAAACTCTTTATCAGCAGTTTTAAATGGTGCAAGGCAAATAGAATGCACTATTAATGGATTAGGTGAAAGGGCTGGTAATACCTCATTAGAAGAAGTAGTAATGGCTGTTAGGACTAGGCAGGATGTATTTAAATGTGATACAAATATTAATACTAAACATATTTTAGCCGCTTCTAAATTAGTATCTGGTATTACAGGTTTTACGGTGCAACCTAACAAAGCTGTTGTAGGTGCAAATGCTTTTGCTCATGAGGCAGGTATTCATCAAGATGGAGTTTTAAAATATCGTGAAGCATATGAGATTATGAAAGCTGAGGATGTTGGTTGGAATTCTAATAAATTAGTATTAGGTAAACATTCAGGTCGTAATGCTTTTAAAGTAAGGTTATCAGAGTTAGGAGTTGATTTTGATTCTGAAGAAAACTTAAATAAAGCTTTTAGGCGCTTTAAAGATTTAGCTGATAAAAAACATGATATTTTTGATGAAGATTTACAAGCTTTGGTTAGCTATAGTGGTCAAGATAAAGAATCTGATAGGATTAAATTAATAACATTTAAATCTCATACAGAAATTGGAGAAAAAAGCAAAGCAGTAATAACTTTATCTATTGATGGAAAAGAAAAAACTGCATCCTCTGAAACACCTGGTGCAGTAGATGCAGCATATAGTGCTATTAACTCTATTTTAGATTTAGGTACAGTTTTACAATTGTATTCGGTTACAAATGTTACCGAGGGGACAGACTCTTTGGGTGAGGTGAGCATAAGACTAGAAAAAGATAATAATATCTATACTGGTCAAGGTTATGATACTGATATTGTAAAAGCTTCAGTTAAGGCATATATTGATGCTTTAAATAAAGTAGTAACTAAAACAGAAAGATCACATCCACAATTTGAATTGTAAAAATGAATATAAGATAAAATCTCTATATGCAAGAAAAATTACGCTGCCAATATCTAGAAACTTTAGGTTTTTCTGAATATTTATATAATATTGAAAAGCCTAAAGCTAATGTTCTCACTGATAAACAAGCAAATAAAGATTATTTATGCATAATTGTAGAAAAAGTAGGGCAACATAATTCTTTCATTAACAATAAGCTTAGTAAAGATTTGCTAATAAAAATGTTAAACTCAATAAATTTGGATACAAGTAAAGTTAAATATTTACAATTGAATAATAATGATTTAACTAAGTTAAAAAACTATAATTCAAAAGCAATTTTATTTATGGGGGATTTTAATGTTTCTGGAACAAGCAATTTTTCTACTTATCATCCAAGTGATTTAATAGAAAATTCTAAACTAAAAAGACATGCTTGGGAAGTGCTTAAAAAATTAAAATCTTATCTATTGTGATGCAAAAAGATAATAGCTTTTACAAATTAGAAAATTATAAAAGAAAAAAACTTACTACTCCAAATGGGGAAAAAAAACTGCTGCTACATTCTTGTTGTGCAGTTTGTGGTGGGGAAATAATGGAAGCTATTAAACATAGCTCTATTAATTTTAGTATATTTTTTTATAATCCTAATATCCATCCTAAAAAAGAATATGAACTTAGAAAAAAAGAAAATATTAGCTTTGCTGAAAAGTTAGATATACCTTTTATTGATGTAGATTATGATGATTTTAATTGGTTTGAAAGAACTAAAGGTATGGAAAATGAAGTAGAAAGAGGCAAAAGATGCACAGTTTGTTTTGATATGCGTTTAGAAAGGTCAGCTCTTTATGCTTATGAAAACGGCTTTGACTTAATAGCAACAACATTAGGCATTTCTAGATGGAAAGATATAAATCAAGTTAATAATGCAGGTTTTAGGGCTGTTAAGCCTTATAATATTAATTATTGGGACTTTAATTGGCGCAAACAAGGCGGCTCACAAAGGACTATAGCAATAGCTAAAAGAGAAAAACTCCATAGACAAGAATATTGTGGTTGTATATATAGTATCCGTGATACTAATAAATTTAGGATAAATAATAATAGAAAAAAAATTAAAATTGGGGAAAAGGTAAGCTAAATTATGAATATAACAATAAAAAAACCAACTGCTACAGAAATAAAATCAATGCAAGATAAACCTATTTGGAATTGTGAAGTGTCTAAATTTGATTGGCATTATGATGAGACAGAGGTTTGTCTTGTATTAGAAGGCGAAGTAGAAATAACAACAGCTACTGAAAAAGTAAAATTCGGGGTAGGGGATTTAGTTACTTTTCCAAAAGGCTTAGATTGTGTTTGGGATGTTAAAAAAACAATTAAAAAACATTATATTTTTTTATAAATTTTAAAATACTTTTTAAATAGTCATCTAATGCAGGTTACAACTTACCCCCAAAAGCATCGCTTTTGCAATCTAAGTTAATTAAATTGAATAAGTTATTGCTTAACTTTATATTTTTATTTAATTCAGTTTGAATTTTTTATATTGTTTGATTAATATTTTTTTTGAAAAAAGTTATCTTAAATAAAATAAAGTTTAAAATTACTAGTTACAAAAACATATCCATATTTTATGGATGAGAGCTTAAAATTTGAGCTATGAAAACAGCATATATTACTCATAATGATTGTCTTTTGCATGATAATGGAATTACACATCCAGAATCAGCTGATAGATTAATATCTATAAACAATGTCATCTCAAATTCTAACTTAAAAGATAAATTAATTTTTATTGAAGCAAAAGATGCAACAAAAGAACAATTATTAAGAGCTCATAGTTTGGATTATATAAATTTTATTGAAAATTCTAAACCAAATAAATTAACAGATAAATTACATCTTGACGCCGATACTCAAATGAGTTATTACTCTTATAATGCTGCAAAGAAAGCAGCAGGGGCAACAGTAGAAGCAGTAGATTTGGTTTTAAAAAATAAAGTGAAAAATGTATTTTGTGCAGTTAGACCTCCTGGTCATCATGCGAAATATAATCAAGCAATGGGTTTTTGTATTTTTAATAATATTATGGTTGCTATAAAGCATGCTTTGGACGAACATAAATTATCAAGAATAGCTTTAATTGATTTTGATGTGCATCATGGTAATGGTAGTGAAAATATTATAAATAATGATGAAAGAATTTTATTTTGTTCAAGTTTTCAACATCCTTTTTATCCAGGCGAACCATTTCAAAATAATAATCATATAATATGTAATCCATTATCTGCTGGTAGCGGTAGTTCAGAATTTAGAGATATTGTTGAAAATATCTGGATTGAAAAACTACACAAATTTAAACCGCAACTTATTTTTATCTCTGCTGGATTTGATGCTCATAAAGATGATTTTTTAGCAAATTTAAACTTTACAACTGATGATTATTACTGGGTTAGTAAAAAATTAGTTACTATAGCTAAAAAATATACTGATAGCCATATAATATCAAGTTTAGAAGGCGGTTATAATACCAAAGCATTAGCAGAATCTGTAAAAGCTCATATAAAAGCTCTAACAGAATAATTTATAATTTAAACAGCTAAATAAAAATTTAAAAATTATTTAAGATATAATTAGCTTACTTTTATCATTAAATTTATGGAGGTAATATGAAAAAATTTATAGTAATTTTCTTTTTAATATTTTCATTAAATTCTTTTGCTTATTGGGGTGATAGATGGGGAAGAGGCTGGTATAACGATTGGCCAGTGTGGACTCCTATGTATTGGGCTGAAGAGATATTTGATGATTATGATTATTATCCATACCGAGGATATGGCTATGGACCTTATGGAAGCCCTTATAATTATTACGGTGGCTATCCTTATTATGACTATGGATACAGCCCTTATAATTATTATGGTGGTGGTTATCCTTATGTTGACCCTTATTTAACTCCACATCATTTAGCTCCACATATGCTGCCTAATTTCTATCCATGATTTATGTGGCAATACATTGTTAGAAGGCTTTTGTATGCTATCCCTATTTTATTAGGGATAAACTTTATTACCTTTTTGTTATTTTTTGTTGTAAGCACTCCAGATGATATGGCAAGGGTACAATTAGGAGATAAACATATTAGTAAAGAGGCAGTAGAGCAATGGAAAGAAGATAAGGGCTATAACTTACCATTATTTTTAAATAATGATAGAAAAGGCATATCAAAAATAACTGATACTATTTTTTTTCAAAAGTCATTGCCTTTACTGTCTTTCAATTTTGGCAAATCAGATTCTGGCAGAGATATAAGTTATGATATATCTCAGAGAATGTGGCCAAGTCTTGCAATTGCAATTCCTACTTTTATTTTTGCACTTATTACTAATATTTTTTTTGCAATGCTAATTGTTTTTTATCGTAATACCAAAGTAGAATCAATAGGTTTAATTTTAGCAGTAGTATTAATGTCTATTTCAGGGCTTTTTTACATAATATTAGGGCAATTAATTTTTAGCGGTATTTGGCATTATTTCCCTGTATCAGGCTATCAAGAGGGGTTACAAAGCTGGCGTTTTATATTTTTACCAGTATTAATAGGTGTAATAGCAGGTATTGGCGGTGGCGTTAGATGGTATAGCTCAATATTTTTAGAAGAGATTAATAAAGATTATGTTAGGACTGCTAGGGCAAAAGGTTTAAGTGATAATACAGTATTATTTAAACATGTCTTAAAAAATGCAATGATTCCTATATTAACAGGTGTGGTGGTAATATTGCCTACCTTGTTTATGGGTAGTCTTGTTATGGAGTCTTTTTTTGCCATACCTGGTCTTGGAAGTTACACAATTGATGCTATATTATCGCAAGATTTTGCAATTGTTAGAACTATGATATTTTTAGGCTCAGTTTTATACATAATTGGTCTTCTTTTAACAGATATATCTTATACATTAGTTGATCCAAGAGTTATACTGTCATAAGTATATGGTTTTTTTATTAACGGATATTTTGTTATTTATTTTATTTTTTTTAGTTATTGTTGCAGTATTATTTGTTTTAAAAAATCCACTCCTTAAAGAAAAATGGCTTAAAGTAATTAACTTCCCAATAGCAGCTTCAGCTTTAATAATATTTTTATTTTATTTAACTATTGGTATTTTGGATTCTATCCATTTTAAAGACAACAACAATAAGTATTCAATAGGAATATACAGCTTATTAGACAAAGTAATTGAGCCTGCTTTAGTAAATGAGGAAAAAACATACTCAACACCATTTTCATACCAGCAATTTAGCAAAGAGTTTTTAGCAGATGGAAGTAGATGGTATCCACATCTTAAAAATGCAGCAATTGGCATAACTAATGATGTTGATAATATATTAAATATAGTAAAAATATTTTTACTATCATTGCTATATAGTTTAACTCCAGTAATATTTTTTGTTTTTTTTCAAAAAATAAAAAAAGCAAACATATTAAAAAGCCTAAATTTAAATTCAAAAAAAGCAATATTTTGGACTTTATATATCTTAATATTTTTGATAATTTTCACTTTGATGCTAATTCAAAATTATCATATTTTTGGCACTGACAAAACAGGGATGGATGTTTTTTATAAGGCTGTTAAAAGTATAAGAACTGGCTTAGTAATTGGCACATTAACTACTTTTTTAATGTTGCCTATAGCTATAACATTAGGAATATTAGCAGGATATTTTAAGGGTTTTGTAGATGATATCATCCAATATATTTACACTACAATCAACTCCATACCATCAATATTATTAATTGCTGCTTTAGTTTTATTATTACAAATTTATATGGATGAACATGCAAAGGATTTTGCTTCAAGCATTGAAAGATCAGATGTTAGATTATTACTGCTTTGCATTATTTTGGGTATGACATCTTGGACTGGATTATGTCGTATTATTCGCTCAGAAACTTTAAAATTAAGTGAATTAGAATTTATACAAGCTGCAAAAGTATTTGGAGTTAGTAATTTTAAAATAATGTTTAGACATTTATTACCAAATTTAATGCACTTAGTTTTAATTACAATTGTGCTTGATTTTAGTGGACTAGTATTAGCTGAAGCTATACTTTCATATATTGGTATAGGGGTTGATCCTGACTCTATGAGCTGGGGTAATATGATTAATTCTGCTAGATTTGAATTATCAAGAGAACCCATAGTTTGGTGGCCTTTGTTAGCTGCTTTCATTTTTATGTTTGGTTTAGTGTTATCAGTAAATTTGTTCGCAGATAAAGTACGCAAAGTATTTGATACTAAAGAGGTTTTCTGATGAGTATTTTAAAAATTAAAAACCTTAGTGTCAGTTTTAATGGCAAAGAAGTTGTTAAAAATGTTAGCTTTAATATTAAAAAAGGAGAAATCTTAGCTTTAGTAGGAGAATCTGGTAGTGGTAAAACAATAACAGCTTTATCTATTATTAAATTACTTACAAATACAGCTGAGTTAAAAGGAGAAGTTTATTTCAAAGATAATAATATATTAGCTTTAAAAAATAAACAATTACAAAACATTAGAGGTAGAAAAATTGCTTTTATCTTTCAAGACCCAAATAGCAGTTTAAATCCGGTTTTGACTGTCGGCAATCAAATAAATGAAGTCCTAAAAGCACACACAAAATTAAATAAAAAATCTCGTTTTGATAAAGTATTAGAATTATTTAAAATAGTGGGTTTAGATGATATAAAAGATTTATATACAAGATATCCTCATCAACTCTCTGGCGGTCAAAAACAAAGAATAATAATAGCTCAAGCCTTAGCCGCAGATGTTGAAATATTAATTGCTGATGAGCCAACAACTGCTTTAGATGTTAGTATCCAAAAACAAATTTTAGAGCTTATTTTTAAATTAAAAAATACTAAAAATTTATCTGTTTTATTAATTACTCATGATTTATCAATAGTAAAAAAAATGGCTGATGAAGTAGTGGTATTAAAACAAGGTGTTATAGTTGAAAGTAATACTGCTAAAGACTTTTTTAATAATCAACATCATCACCCATATTCAAAATTATTATTAGAAGCATTACCTAAAACTACAAGAAAAGAAAAAACTTTAGGAGAAAATGTATTGAATGCTAAAGATGTAAGTATTTTTTTTCCTATAAAAAAAGGTCTATTTAAACGCACAGTAGGTTATACCAAAGCTTGTAAAAATATATCCTTTAATTTAAAAGAAAATGAAAATTTAGCAATTGTTGGAGAATCAGGTAGTGGGAAAACTACTTTAGCAAAAGCTATTATAAGGCAACTTGATATTTATAATGGTAAGATAATTTATAAAAACAACAACATATCTAAGGTAGCCAAAAACAAATATGCTAAAGATGTGCAAATAATATTCCAAAATGTTACTACTGCATTTAATCCTAGAATGAGGATAGGTGAAAGCATTTTAGAAGGTATGCAAGCACTAAAATTAGAAAATAGTAATATGTTAAATGTGAAAAAATTACTAAAAAGAGTAGAATTAGACGAAGATATGATTGTGAGATATCCTCACCAACTATCTGGCGGGCAATTACAAAGAGCAGCCATTGCTCGTGCTATAGCAGTAAAACCTAAAGTAATAATTTGTGATGAACCAACCTCTGCACTTGATGTTACTATTAGAAAACAAATCTTGGATTTGTTATTAAAAATGCAAAATCATAGTAATATAAGTTTTATATTTATCACTCATGATATGTCAATTGTGCGCTATTTTGCTGATAGTGTTTTAGTTATAAAACAAGGAGAAATTGTTGATAAAGGTGATATAAATTATATTTTTAATAGCAGTGAAAATAGCTATACTAAAGAACTTTTGTCTGCAATTTTAGTCTAATTATCAGATGAGTTTTTTATGAAGTCTTTTAAGCGTAATTCTCCAACATTTGATTTTAAACGCTTTAATTCTGTTTCTATATACTCTTTATTAGAATCCATATTCTTAGTAAAGCCAATTATTATGCTGTTCATTTTTGCACAAGAGCTTTTAATATTGCTAACATCTTTGCTAATTACATCCATATCTTTAAATTTATCTTTGATATCTTTTACTGCTTTAATCAGAGTTTTTTGATACTTTTCGCTATTAACCTTTGTTTTTGCATTATTTTCATATTCTTTTTTAAACATATAAAATTCATTTATAAATGAATGAAGTTTTTCATTTGTTTTAGATATTATATTTTTTAATTCTTTAATATTTCTATCTGCTATAGCTTTGAATTTGTTTTCTATATTACTTTCAAATTTTAAATTTTCGTCTTTTATGCTTTTAAATTTCTTCTCTATGCTACTTGCAAACTTTAAATTTTCGTTTTTTAAATCTTTTTTAATTTCAGCTAAATAATCTAAACTTACTTTTTGATCTTTCATATATTCTTTAATGTTATTTTGGAATTTAGTATTTTCATCAATCTGTTTTTTTTGAATTTCAGCTAATGTTGTTTTTTCAACTTTGAGATTTAATTTATTTTCTAAATTTTTAATTGAAAGATTTAAGCTGGATAAATCATCTTTATTGGCTTTATTAATATTATTAATTTTTATTAATGCGCCATCTATAATGCCTTGCATTAGGTCAAGGTCTGAAGTTAAAACCTTGTCTTTTGCTGTTTTTTTATTTGCTAATATACTTTTTTTATTCGCTGATATACTTTCTTGTAATTTAGTAATATCAGACTGCAGTTTTGTTATTTTTTTTAAATAATCTTTATTTTTTTGTAATGCAGCAATATCAGATTGCAATTTTGCTATTCTTTTAAAGTTATTATTATTTTCTTTTACAGACTTTTCCTCTTGAAAATTTAACTTTGATTTTAAGGCATTAATATCACTCTTAAGTAATTTATTTTGTTCTAATAGATAAGTGATATTATTATTGATGACAATATCTTTGTTAGTATCATCAATATCATCATTTATATTACAAGCGCTAAGTGCTGATGTTATAAAAATTACAATTAAAGTGTTTTTCAGTCTTCTAAAATGGTATGTCATCATCATAATCATCATCATCTTCTTCTTTATTATGCTGCTTTTTTTCTAAAGGTTGAGAATTAGCATTAGAATTATATTGTTCATTGTCATTTTTTTTATCTAACATCTGTAATGTTGAACCAAAACCACTTACTATAATTCTTGTTGTATATCTTTCTGTACCCTCTTTATCAGTCCATTTGTCAGTTTGTAGTTTGCCCTCAACATATACTTTTGAGCCTTTGTGTAAGTATTGTCCTGCTATTTCAGCAAGTTTACCAAATATTGCAATTCTATGCCATTCAGTTTTTTCGTGTCTTTCACCGTTTTTATCAGTCCAGTTATCACTGGTTGCTACTGATATATTTGCAATCGCTCTACCATCAGGGGTATATTTTGTCTCTACATCCTGACCTAAATTACCTATTATTATTACTTTGTTTATTCCACTCATCATATGTCTCCCTCTACTAATTATACAATTCTATTTGTATTGTTAAAATAGCTATTAGCCATAAAATGGCAACAAAAATAGCTAATAAGAATACACTATTTAAACCAAAAGTGTGATATATAACCCCTCCTAATACTCCCCCTATAAAAGCTCCAAAGAATTGAAAACTACTAAAGATTCCTAAGGCAATGCCTTTTTTGCTTTTGTGAATACTACGGGATACTAAGGATGGCAATAATGCTTCTAAACTATTAAAAGCAGTAAAAAAAAGTGTTAAATTAACTAACATTAAAGTGTATGAGTATGAATATTTATATAAAAGAAAGAGAGAAATTATTAAAACAAATGTAGATACTAATAATGTTTGTTTGAACTTTTTGTATTTTTCTGCAGCTATTATTAAAGGCAACATAAGTAAAAATGCTAACAGCATAACAGGTAAATATAATTTCCAACTCTCTTCAATAGTTAAAATTGAGTTTGTAACTATACTTATAGGTAATACAACAAAACAACTTGTAAGTATTATATGAATTGTAAATATCCCGTAATTAAATTTCATTAGACTTTTATTAAAAGTTGATTTTAAAGTTTCAACATTAAATTTATAATGCTTATTTATGTTTTGATTAGGTAGAAAATATACAATAGCAAGAGCTATTAAAGCCAATAATGCTATAACCCAAAAAAGTCCAGACAAGCCTATATAAGAACTTATAATTGGTCCAAAAAATAAGGCTAACACAAATGCTATACCAATTTGTAAACCAACATAGGCATTAGCTTGGCTAAGTTTTTCTTCTCTTATAACATCAGCTAATAAAGCCATTAAAACAGAAGCAATTGCCCCCATTCCTTGTAAAGCTCTACCAATTATTATAGTAGTAATATCTGTAGCTATGGCTGTTATAACACTACCTATAAAAAATATAATAAGACCTATAACTATAAGCGGTTTTCTGCCAAAGTAATCAGATAACAACCCAAAAGGTATTTGCATTATCATTTGGCTTAGACCATAAATACCAATAGCTACTCCTATCAGCAAAGGAGTAGAGTTAGTGTAACTTTGAGCATATACACTAAATACAGGGAAAATCATAAATAATCCCAGCATTCTTGCCATCATTATTAATGATATTTTAAGGGTGTGCGATTTTTCTAGTGCATTCATTTATCAAAATGAGGCACATAATTAGGGTAGTTAGTTTTTAAAACTCTTTTTGCTCCATCAGCTAATTCATCAGCTCCAATAATTTCATAATTACGCTCTAATATAGTTAATGCAGCAGGAATAGATGGAGTTTTTGGATAATGCTCAATTATGTATTTTGCTCTATTAATTGCAGCTAAATAAGCTTTTTTTTCAGAATAAAATCTAGCAACATATAATTCGTGACGCGCAAGTATATTTCTTAAAATTATTAGCTTGTTTTTAGCTTCATCTGAGTATTTGTTATTAGGGAATTTTTTAATTAAAGCAATGTAATACTCAAGTGCTGCTCTAACACTTTTAATATCCCTTTGTGCGCTGTCAGTAACATATTCATCTAAAAATGATGCACTTTTTGTTTGCATAATAACACCTCTTAAATAATATGCATAAGGGGTTGCAATGTTGTTTGGATATATTTTTATGTAGTGATTTAGCTGTTTAATAGCTTTATCATATTCTTCATATTTTAATAATGCGTAAGCTATTTCTAACTTTGCTTGTAATGAATATTTACTACTTGGATATATTGCTTGAAGTTCTTCAAATAGCTTAATTGCTTCTTCATAAGAACCTTTTTTTATTTCTTCTTTTGCATTTTCAAAATACACTTTAGGAGACCAACCTTTAACTATAGTCTCTTTTTTATTGTTAGAACCACCGCAGTTTATTATTAAAAGAATAGATAATAGTGCAATAATTAATTTTGAATTTATCATTTCTTACTAAAGTTTAAATATTCTGCAGAATTATACCTCTTTTAACAAATACCTTATTTTATTATTTAACAAAAATTTAAAATATGTTATTTTGCTTTATAATTTTAATTGTATTTAATATATTGAAAAATAATGTTAATAAAAAGAAGAATTTTAATTAGTGATTTGCTGAGTGAAATTAAAAGTTATCTTAGTGAGGAACAAGTATCTAAGGTTTATAGAGCGTATTTATTTGCTGCTGAAGCTCATGATGGGCAAATTAGGCGCTCTGGAGAAGCTTATATATTTCATCCTTTAGAAGTAGCAATGATTTTAGCAAAATTAAAATTAGATCACTATTGCATTATAGCTGCAATATTACATGACTGCATAGAAGACACTATAATATCAAAACAAGAGGTTGATAAAGAATTTGGCAGTCAAATTGGACTAATAGTAGAGGGGGTAAGTAAGTTAAAAAATCTAAGATTTAACTCTCAAGTTGAAAAGCAAGCTGAAAATTTTCGCAAGTTATTTTTAGCAATGAATAAAGATATTAGAGTTATTTTAATTAAACTTGCTGATAGACTGCATAATATAAGAACTCTAAGCTTTATGCCTAGAGAAAAACAAGTAAAAATTGCAAAAGAAACTTTGGGTATTCATGCTCCTGTTGCTAGAAGATTAGGATTGAATTCTGTTAGAGAAGAATTAGAAGAGCTGTCTTTTGCAATATTACATCCTAAACGCTATAAGGTTTTTAAAAACACTTTAAAAAAGAATGCAGGTAATCATAGTAAATTAATTAAACAAACAAAAAATAATATTGAGAAAAGAATAAAGGAAGAAAATTTTGAGGCGATAGTAGTTGGAAGGATGAAGAAAACCTATAGTCTGTTCCAAAAGATGAAACAACAAAAATTAAAGTTTAATGAAATTTTAGATATATGTGGTTTTAGAATTATTGTAAAAAATGTTGCAGATTGTTATTTAGTTTTAGGTACTTTACATAACCTTTATAAACCTATGCCAGGTAAATTTAAAGATTATATTGCATTGCCAAAATCAAATGGCTATCAATCATTGCATACAATTTTGTTAGGTCCTCAACATATGAAAATTGAAGTGCAAATTAGAACCCATAAGATGGATAATGTGGCAGAACATGGCATAGCAGCACATGCCCAATACAAGCATAGCTCAAAAAACGAAAACATTGCTAGTCAATGGCTAAATTCATTGTTAGAATTACAAAAAAACACGGACACTTCAGTTGAATTTTTAAAAGAAGTAAAAGTTGATTTGTTCCCTGATGAGGTTTTAGTGTTTACTCCAAAAGGAAAAATAATACAATTACCATTTAAGGCAACTGCACTAGATTTTGCTTATGCTGTTCACACTGAAATAGGTAATCATTGTTTTAAAATTAGAGTTGACCAAAAATCAGTTTCTTTTGATTTTAAACTCAGAAATGGACAAACTATAGAAGTAATAACCAAAGAATATGTTGAACCACATCCAAACTGGCTACAATTAGCAACTACTAGTAAGGCAAGAACAGCTATTAAAGCAGAGTTAAAAAATAAATCACAAGATGAATTAATATCATTAGGTAAACGCATGCTAGAGATAGCATTAAGAAGTGAAAAAATAGAGTTAGAAAAAATAAACAGATTTAAATGGAGAAATTATTTAAATCAGTTAAATTATAATAATAAGGAAGAGGTATTTAAAAAAATCGCCTTAGGAGAGTTACTGTTACCAATAATTGTGAAAGTTTTTTTAAATAAAATAATTTTTGGCAAACAAAAAGGCATTACTATAAAAGGTAAAAAAGAAATGGTAACAAATTTTGCCCATTGTTGTTACCCTATACCTGGTGATAAAGTTGTTGGAGTGATAAGCAAAAATAAAGGGCTAGTTGTACATAGAAGTTCTTGCAATAATATTTTGAGTATAAAAAGTAGAAAATCATTAATTGATTTAGGTTGGGGTGATAATATTAAAAATAAATATCATGCTTTTATTTCTATTGAAGTTAAAAACCATAGAAGCATTTTAGCTGAGGTTGCAAGTAAAATATCGCAAATGGATATAGCAATTGAAAATTTAACAGTTAGAGAAAAAGATAGAACAATAAAGTATATAGATATTGTAATTATGGTAACTGGAAGAAAGGAATTACATGAGGTTTTTAGAGAATTGGAAAGCTTAGAGTTTTTTAAATCAGTTCAAAGAAAATAGAAGGATGAGTTTATGACAAACGGATTAAAATGGACAGATTCATTAGATATTGCTATAGAATTAGATGAAAAACATCCAAATATTGACCCGAAATTAATTAGATTTACAGATTTACATAAATGGGTATGTGAATTAGACGGTTTTATAGACAATCCTAGTAGTTCTAATGAAAAAATATTAGAAGCAATTCAGATGAACTGGATTAAAGAAAGAGAATGATTTTTATGAATTTTAGACATTTATTTATATTTTCAATATTTTTATTTTCAAATTTTTCTTTTGCTGTTTTGGAAGTTAAGGTAATTAAATCTGATATAAATGCATTACCGATAGCAGTTTTACCTTTTAACATAAAGGGTGATTTTGAGTTAGATGAAGATATTGCAAGAATTATTAGAGATGATTTAAATCGTAGTGGTCGTTTTAGAGCTTTTGCAAATAGATTTATACTATCTGCAAAGGAAGATGTTAATAGAATAAATTATAAAAAATGGACTTCTAATAAAATTGAAGCTTTAGTAATTGGTAGTATTGAAAATGCTAGCAAAGGTAATTATAAAGTTACATTTAGATTGTTTGAAACATACACTAAGAGGCAAGTTTATGGAAAATCATGGATAGTAAGAAAACAGTCATTAAGAAAAATGGCCCATAAAATAAGCGATATTGTTTATAGAGAATTATTAGATGAGAAAGGGGCTTTTGATACTCATATTGCTTATATAACTGTCAAAGAAAATTCAAAAGGAGAAAGAAAATATAGTTTAGAAGTGGCTGATTCTGACGCTCAAAATCCTCAAATAGTATTAGTGTCAAAAGAACCAATATTATCTCCCACATGGTCTCCTGATGGAACGAAATTGGCTTATGTTTCATTTGAAAATGGACATTCTGAGGTTTTTATAAAATATGTTTGGGTTAGAAGAAAAAGAGAAAAACTTCCTAAATTTGATGGCATAGCATCAGCCCCTGCCTGGTCTCCTGATGGTAAACTAATGGCTCTTACATTATCAAAAGATGGTAATAAAGATATATATATTTATGATTTATCAACTAAAAAATTAAGACGATTAACTACTCATGAAGATATAGATACAGAATCTAATTTCTCACCAGATTCTAAAAAAATAATATTTACTTCCAATCGTTCTGGTAAGCCTAATATTTATACTATAGATATATCTGGTGGCAAGGCTGAGAGATTAACTTATACTGGAAATTATAATGCTAAGCCGGTTTATTCTCCTAACGGCAAATATATAGCTCTAGTTCATAGACAATTTTCAGCTTATCGTATTGGTTTGATAGATTTGGAGAATAACACTTTATCTATTATGAGCAGTAACACTTTAGATGAATCTCCATATTTTGCTCCAAACAGTAGTATGATAATATACGCAACTAATCAAGGAAATAAGGGTATATTATCTGTTATTTCAATAGATGGAAGAAGGTCGCACAGATTAATGAGCACACTTGGGGAGGTAAGAGAGCCAACCTGGTCATCTTTTTAGTTTGATTTTTATTTAAGGAGGTAAATAATGCACAAATATTTAATTTTAATTTCATTAACAATATTAACAGCATGTGGAGGCGGGATGACTAGTAAGAACACGGGCAGTTATGCAGTTGAAGATGGGAAAAAGACTAAACAATCTAGTAAAGCAAGTCATTCAAGTGAAGGCGGAGATAATGATGTCCAGACTTCTGTTGCTGTGATTGATGCTGGTATTGCTGCAGGTGATGATGTAACAGATCTTTCATTTAAAGAATCAACTATAATAACTAGTGCAGAAAAAGAAAAAATCTTACGCACAAAAGAAATTAGTGAAAAAGTGCAAAAACTAAAAAATAAAAATGTAGCATTTACTGTTTACTTTGATTTTGATAGCACTGAGATAACAGAAAAATCTTTAGAAGAAATTAAAAAACATGCTAATTTTCTGCAAGCAAACCCTACATTTAATATTCGCTTAGAAGGACATGCTGATGAAAGAGGTTCTAGAGAATATAATCTTGCTTTAGGAGAAAATAGAGGTTTATCTGTAAAAGAGATATTAAATTTATATACTATAAAAGGGGTAAGTGTTGTTAGTTATGGTGAGGAAAAGCCAGTTGATAAAAATCATAATGAAGCAGCTTGGAAAAAAAATAGAAGGGTTGAGTTTATTTACCACTAATAAATAATAATTTTATAGTTTTGAATTAATTACTTATAAGTATGAAAGTAATATTTTTATTTATTTTTGTTTTAATTAACCAGCATATTTTTGCTGATCAAACTAAATCCAATATCCAAAGTATTATAGATTTACATTTAAAAATAAAAAAACTAATTAAAAATAATAAGGAATTACAAGGGAAAATAGAAGTTTTAGAAAAACAACAACAAGAGCAAAGTAAAAGAATTAATAAATTATTTTTATTAATAAATGAGCAAAAAACCAAAAATACTAAAGTAGATAAAAAGCAAGTAAAGACAGAAGAAAAGAACAATAAAAAAGCTCAAGAGCACTACAAAAATGCTAGAAAATTACTGCTTTTAGGCAGCTATGATAAGGCAATAGATTTATTGAAAGATTATATTAATAAATATCCTGAAGAAAAAAATATAATTAACGCACAATATTGGCTTGCTGAAGCTTTATTTGCAAAGGGAAAGTATTCAAAAGCTGCATTGGAATATTTAAAGTTAGAAGAAAAATATCCCTTGCATCCTAAAATGGCAAATATCATGTATAAATTAGCTTTAACTCAAATAGAGCTTAAAGCCCATAATAATGCCAAAGCAATATTAGAGAGAATAGTAAAAAATTATCCTCAAAACCCAGTATCTCAAGATGCCAAAATAGAGCTTAAGAAAATTAGGTGAAAAAAACTGTAATCAAAATAATTGATTTACTAAATCTGCATAATCACAATAGTAAAAAGTATCCTTTTTTATTAGAAAGTGTAAGTCAAAATAATACTGATAAATCATATAGTATTTTATTTGCTTTTCCAGAAGATGAAATAGTATTAAATAATTTAGCAGACTTTGATTTTTTAACAGTTTTGAAAAATAATATTTTAAAAGAACCTAAAAAATCAAACATTCCCTTCAGTGGCGGCTGGTTTGTATATTTATCTTACGAGTGTGCTGCGCAGATAGAACCAGTTCTTTTAAATACAATGCCTTTAGGAGATAAAGTTAAAGCCTATGCTGTTAGAATTCCTAGTGCTGTAATAATAGACCATAGCAACAATCAATCTTATATCATTGATGAAGATGACAATGATAATCGTATCAATGAGATATTAAATGATATATCAAGTATGCAGGAAGTGAATGAAATAGATATAAAAGTCCATATAACTGAAGAAGACCCTAATAAATTTATAAATATGATTAAAAAATGTAAAAACTATATTGTTGAAGGGGACATTTTTCAAGCAAATATATCTAGATGGTGGCAAGTTGAATTGGATAATAATATAACTTGTCAGCATATTTATAAAAAACTTCGTTCAACAAATCCAGCTCCATTTTCTGCACTAGCTGATTATAAAGGTTTTCAGATTATCTCATCTTCACCTGAAAGACTTTTCAATGTTAAAGGAAGATGTATTCAAACTAGACCAATTGCAGGAACTCATCCTAGAGGAGTAGGTAACAAAGACAAAGAATTAATTAATAGATTATTACATCATCATAAAGAGCAAGCCGAACACATAATGTTAGTTGATTTAGAAAGAAATGATTTAGGCAGAGTATGCGAATTTGGTAGTGTTAAAGCAGATGAAATAATGTTTTTAGAGACTTACTCTTATGTGCATCATATTGTTTCTAACATCATAGGTAAACTAAAAAAAGATTGCAATATTAAAGATATTATCGCAGCAATTTTTCCAGGAGGCACAATAACAGGATGTCCAAAAATTAGAAGTATAGAAATAATATCTGAGCTTGAAAAGACTCCACGCTATTTTTATACTGGGTCATTAGGTTATATAAGTAATAATGGCAATATGGACTTTAATATTCTTATTCGTTCATTTATGAAAGAAAAAAATAAAGTGATGTTTAGAACTGGTGCAGGTATTGTGTTTGATTCTGTGGCTAGTAGAGAGTTAAAAGAAACTTACCATAAGGCTGAAGGTTTATTAAAAGCATTTACATTTTAAAAAAGGGCTGTATGCTCTATCTAAAAAAGACTAAACATTTCAGCATCTCCCTTATCTCATACTGCCCTGAAACAAGTCTAGGGTGACCAAAGCATTTCATGTCATGCTGAATTTATTTCAGCATCTCGTACACCTTTTACAGATTTATTGCAAAGGTGTAAAGTTTCATAATAAGGTAAAATTTACACTAAATTTGTAGCAAGTTGCTCTACAATTACATTACAAAGCACTATTGCAAAATTGATATTGATAGTATAAATATGTGTCTATAGTTAGCTCGTTATAATAATCTAGCAGATTTTGAGTATAAAAAACACTCAATTTACACTTGGAAGAATATGGTTTTAGAGTTGATAAAATGATAGAGGGGCAAAATTTATATAAAGATTTTAAGTTATTATGACTCTATAATACTCTTAACATAAAGATAGCTGAATTCATAAATGATAAAATATTCTGACAAATAAATGGATATTGAAGATGAAATTTAAGATTGCATTGGTAGAGGATGAAAAAAATTTAAGAGAAAACTATAAAAAGGTTCTTGAAAAAAACAACTATAAAGTAAGTGAATATAGCAATGCTGATGAAGCAATTGAAGCTTTTAAAAATAATATCCCGGATTTAGCAATATTAGATATTATGTTAGGTGCTGAAAAATATGGTGGTTTTAGAGTTTGTAAAGAATTAAGAAAATTATCATTAAAAGCCCCAATCATTTTTTTAACAGCATTAAGCGAAGAATATGACAGAATATCAGCTTTAAAATTAGGTGCTTGGGATTATTTAACTAAAGATATTAGCCTCTTACTTTTTATTACCAAAATAAATTCTATTTTCAATATTATTATTCATCACAAAAATACTAAAGATAATATTATTAAGAATAAAGATGTTGAACTAAATAAAAATTCTTGGAAAATAATTTGGAAAGGTAAGGAAATAAACCTAACTATGACTGAATTTTTAATAATAGAAGTTTTGGTTGAAAATGAAGGTAGGACTATTTCTCAAGATGCTTTGATGGCTGTTACTAGACAAAAAGTTGTAACAGAGAATACTATCGTAACTCATATAAGACATATTAGAACTAAATTTACAAAAGTAGATGCTAAATTTAATTGCATTATTACTACTCACGGGCGAGGTTATAGTTGGGAATATCATTAAAGGAATTTAAAAACCTTAGGTTTAGATTACCAGTAAAGCTGTTATTATTAAGTTTAATTGGGTTTTTACCAGTAATTTTTGCAAGCTATTTTTATGTACAAAAATTAGAAAATTTTCTCATTGAGCATCAGCAAGCTTTAATGATTCAAGAAGGTGAAGCAATTGCTGCAGCCCTTTCTGGCAAAGATTTTTTATTTTATTTTCCAGAAAATATAGCTGATATTTTAGAGAATAATAAGTTTCGCTTTGATTGGAATAAACAAAAACAGTCAAATCCTCCTTATTTGCCTTTTAAAGTCAAAATAGATGGCAATTTAAATGAATGGAAAGGAGAGACTTTTTTCTATCAGCAAAAAAAAACATTTTCTAATCAACATCTACTTACTAACCAAAGAAAGTATAAACCTAGCGATTTGTCATTTGATTACCTATTAGCTCAAGATGATAGTCATTATTATATTATGTTAGAGATATTTGATAATAACATTGTTTTATATAATAAAGATGAAGGACGACTTAATCAAAGTGACCATGTGCAAATAAACTTTTTAAATAATGATAAAAATATAAACAAATATCTAATATCTATATCAGAAAAAAATCAAGCTACTGCTTATTTAATGGATAAAAATAAAGCTAAAAAAGTTAATTATATTAGTGCTAAATGGAAAGAGAATTTATCAGGTTATCAAGTAGAAGTAAAAATTAATAAAAAATTTGTTACAGATAAATTAGTAGTTGCTGTTGCTGATATTGATGACATAATAGAAAGGACTGTTAATAATTTAATTGCAACTAAAGGAATAAGAAAAATCAAAGAATTAGGGATTATTTCAATAGAAGCACCAGAGATTAATCAATTACTTTTTGAATTTAATGAAAAAAATAATAATGAAAACATACGCTTTTGGGTAGTAGATAATTTTTGTAATGTTAGAGCTTATGATGGGAGTTTGGTAACAGAAAATAAAATAGATTTAGATAATTTATTGCTTTTAGATGCTTGTAATAAATTTCCCAAAATAGCTGAAGCATTAAAAACAAATACCAATTCAATGTTTACCTATTTTTCTAAAAGAATTAATATTGATGTAATGAATGTAACTATTCCTATATCAAATTCTTCTAAACAAGATGTATTAGGTGCTGTTGTGGTAGAAAAAACTCTTAAAGATGTATTTTATAAGAGGGATATTGTTTTTGAGGATTTTTTAAATGGCTTAGTTCTAGCATTTATTTTTTCATTTTTTATTTTGTTAGCATTTTCTTTGCGCTTGACTACTAGAATCAGGTCTTTGGCTATAGAAACTATTAAATCGGTAGATAATGAAGGATTAGTTAAAAATGAAAATATTACTGGAGCGATTTGGAAAGATGAATTAGGAGATTTGGCTAAAAATATAGCTAGAAAGTTAAAAGATATCTCTTCTTATATTAAAAAACTTACAGATTACAATTTATATCTTAAACAATATAAGGATAAATTAGGGCATGAAATACAAACGCCTATTTCTGTTGTATCTACCTCTTTAGAATTATTAGAGATGGAAGATATTTCAAAAGAAGCTAAAGTTTATTTAGACAGAGCAAATAAAGGTTTAAAAAGGTTGGAATTAATAGTATATATTCTTAGTCATACTAGAAATATTGAAGATGCAGTGCAAGCTGAGCCAAAAGAAACTATTAACATATCTAAAGAGTTAAAAGAATACATAGAATCATATAAGATAATGCATCCGGATAAAATATTACAATTAGAGTTACCTAAAGGTGATTATTTTATAAGAGGCTCAAGCTGGCTTGTTGAGCAAATGTTAGATAAGATATTAGACAATGCAGTAGATTTTTCCCAAAAAGACAGCCCTATTAATATAATTTTAGAACCACATGAATATTCAATAAACATCAGTATTACTAATCAAGGACCTAAATTAACTGAGCATATGAAAGAACAATTGTTTGATTATCTAATATCGGTAAGAGATGCAAGTAACAAAACTCCACATTTAGGTTTAGGTCTTTATATAGCCAAACTTATAGCTGAGTTTCATCATGGTCATATTAGTGCAAAAAACCTCAAAAGTGGTAGTGGTGTAATTGTCACCATTACCATAGGTAGGTTAAAAATTTAAATTTATTTAATTTTTTGGTAAGATTTATATAACTTTTGCCAAATATCTCCAACTTTGCCATCAGCAATTTTTTTATTATTAACACTTATAATTGGCATTATTTCTCTAGTAGAACTGCTTATAAAAACTTCATCTGCCATTAATAATGTTTCTTTTGAAAAGTATGCTTCTTTTACATTTATGTTAAGTTTATTAGCTACTTTTATTACTAAATTTCTAGTAACACCAGGCAGTATATATTTGTCAATAGGATGGGTGTATATTGTATTATCAGTATAAATAAAAATATTACTTGAAGAACCCTCTGTAACAACCCCATCTTTTATTAATATAACTTCTTCAACATTTTTATCATCAGCATCATAAGCATACAAAACATTAGCAAGCAGTGATGTGCTTTTTATATTGCACCTTTGCCAGCGAATATCATCTCTAGTTATAGCTTTATGCCCTTTTTTTAAATATTGATAAGAGTGAGGCTTAAACTCAGTAGTTTTTATAAATATAGTTGGCTTTAATTCTTTTGTTGCTAGATGTTTTCTAACCACATCAACACCTCTAGATATTTGTATATAAATTGATTGATTGTCAGAATTTAGTTCGCTTATTAATTTATTTAGAATTTCTTGCCATTTTTCCAAATTATATGGATTTTTAATGCGTATTAATTCTAAATTAGATGTCAGTCTTTTTATATGCTCATCTAATTTAAAAATTTTAGCTTGATAAACTGGTATTACTTCATAAACTCCATCACCAAAAAGAAAACCTCTATCCATAACAGATATGAAGGCATTTTTTTCATCAATATATTCTCCATTTAGATATACCATCAGAAAAGCATTTTTATACTATCAATAATTTTTCCTAAAAATCCAGCGCCTTCAACATCTTCTAAAGAAACTAAAGGATATGTCTTAATTATATTTTCATCAAGTATTAACTTTAATTTACCTATTTCTTGATTTTTAGCTATAGGAGCTGTGATTTTATTATTTATTTCAAGTATGTACTTAATATTTTTAAATTGACCTCTTGGTACTGTCAAATGGTACACTTTCTGCAAACCAACATTAAGACTATTTTTTTTACCTTTAAATAATTTAATTTGAGTTAGCACTTCATCTTTATTTGTTACCTCTTTGGTTTCAAAAAAACGAAAGCCATAATCTAATAATTTTTGCGATTCAATAAATCTTGATTTATAACTTTTTGCTCCTAAAGCAACTACAATTAGACGCATACCATCTACTCTTTTAGCAGAAGATACTAAACAGAATCCAGACTCATCTGTATGTCCTGTTTTCAAACCATCTACAGTATTATCCATCCATAGTAAGCGATTTCTATTCATCTGCTTAATATTATTGTAAGTAAATTCTTTTACCTTAAACCAATTATAGTATTCAGGAAACTCTTCAATAATTTTTTGAGATAGAATAGCTAAATCATAAGCTGAAGAGTATTGATTAGGGTGAGGTAGACCAGAAGCATTTTCAAATTGGGTGTTTTTCATACCTAAAAAGTCAGCATAGCGATTCATTAAATCCACAAATGTAGATTCACTTCCAGCCACATGTTCAGCTATTGCAACTGAAGAATCATTGCCTGATTGAATTATAATTCCTTTTATTAAGGTTTCTAATTCAATTTTTTTACCTACTTCTATGAAACTTTTTGAACCACCAGTTTTCCAAGCTTTTTCACTAATTCTAACTTTATCTTTAAGACTTACTATATTTTCCTTTAATTTATTAAATACCACATAAGCAGTCATTAGTTTTGTTAAACTTGCTGGAGGGTGTTTTTTATGAATTTCCCTACCAGCTAATTCTTTTGACGATTTATGGTCAATTATTATGTACGAAACTAAATCCACCTTTGGAGGGTCAGGAGTTATATAAATCTCTGCAAAAATATTAGTAGTAATAAATAATAACAACAAAATTAATTTTTTCATAACCTATCCTTTAAATTTTTAAGAGCCTCACTTAATTGAAAAACAACCATTGCATATCTATTATCGTGATTGTAACGAGTTATAACATAAAAATTCCAATAACTCATCCAATATTCAATCTCACCACTATCAGTAGTTAACGATATTAAAGCTGATTTAATAAGCTGAGGTATATTAAATCCCCTTTGTAAGCCTAGTTTCTGCCAATCGTAAGCATTATACTTTGGTTTAGCTGGTCTTTTAACTGAAAGTTTTGCGTCTTTAACTTCAAATTCAAAAGGTTTAGCTATTACTCCGCCTTCTTGCCATTTATGCTTTCTAAAATAATTGGCAATGCTACCTATTGCATCAATAGGGCTATTAAGCAAATCAACTTTGCCATCGTTATCAAAATCAACAGCATAATGACGATAGCTACTTGATATAAATTGAGGGTATCCCATAGCTCCTGCATATGATCCATATATCTCTATCGGGTTCAAATTTTGTTCTTTAGTTAAAAGTAGGAAGTTTTCTAACTCTTTTTTGTAAAACTTATAGCGTCTATAGCCATTAAAAGAGCGATTAGTTAAGGTATATAAAGTTTGATAATTGCCCTTTTGTTTACCATAATTTGTTTCAACACCTAATATTGCTACAATTATTTCTTCAGGCACTTTAAACTCTTTACTTGCTTTTTCTAAGTAATGCTTATACTTAGACCAAAAATAAATACCATCTGTTATTCTTTGTTTAGTCATAAATATTGAGCGATATTTATCCCAAGAAATAGGCTTTCTTTTCTTTTTTTTCACACTTGAAGTTTTTTTTGATTTTTTCCATACAGGTAATTCAACTTGGCTAAAAAGTTTAGTCAATTCTTTTTTATCAAATTTATGCTTTTTAGCCATATAATTGATGAAGTTTTTTACTGATTTATACTCAGTAGCTGTTTTTGTTTCAGCACTTAAATTATTATTAAATATAATTAAAACAACTAATAAGACTATTTTGTGCATTTATACTAACCTACGATATTTTTTAACTGACATTAACACCCCAAAACTTGCCATTATAGTTACCATAGATGTGCCACCATAACTTATAAAAGGCAATGGAATCCCAACTACTGGCAATAGTCCAGTAACCATACCTACATTTACAAATATATAAATAAAAAAAGTAAAAGTAAGACTTGCTGTTAATAATCTGGAGAAATTATCTTGAGCATTTATACATATTTTAAAGCAGCGATAAATTATTAATCCATATAGAAAAAACAATAAAATAACACCTACAAAACCTAACTCTTCAGCCAAAACAGCAAAAATAAAATCAGTGCTATGCTCAGGTAGAAAATTGAGTTGTGATTGTGTCCCTAAACCCCATCCTTTACCAAACATACCTCCAGAACCAATTGCAATTTTTGATTGAATTATATGGTATCCGCTACCTAAAGCATCAGTATCAGGGTTTAGAAATGTTAGTATTCTTTGTTTTTGATATGGGTGGAGCAGAAACTTCCAAAAAATAGGCAAACTTGCTACTATAATAGCTAAAAAACTTAGTATAACACGCCACCTTAAACCAGAAAAGAACAAAATAAATAACCCCGAACATCCTATTAGAAGAGCAGTTCCTAAATCTGGTTGTTTTGCTATTAAAAAAGTTATTAACAGTATCATAACAAATGAAAAAAGCAATTTATCAGATTTTGGTGGTAAAGTAGTTTCTGACAATATTGAAGCAATAGCAATAGGCACAATAATTTTCATAATCTCAGACGGTTGAAAGCGTAAAAAGCCTAAATCTAACCATCTTTGAGCACCTTTAGAGCTTGAACCAAAAAACAGCACTAAAACAAGTAAAATCACGCCTACAATCATTAAATATGGAGTGTAGCGTTTAAGGTGATAGGGAGGTATCTGAGCTATTATTAACATTATTACAACAGCAATAACAATATGTAAAAATTGTTTTCCCACCATAACTAATGAGCCTCCAGTTGAGCTGTAAAGCACAAACAAGCCAAATGAGCAAAGTATCATTAATAATATAAATAGTTGATAATCTAGATGAATTTTGTACCAAATATTTTTTAAGATTTTTATTATCATTTCATTAAGCTCTTTAATTCTTTCTTAACACTATATGGGACTTGCCAGTTTAACCTCTCAATAGTTCTTGTTATATTTAATCTTAATGACTGACTTAGCCTATCAATTTGTGATGATTTAGCGAATATTTTTGCTAAAAATTTTAATAAAAAAACAGGAAAACTAAAAACAATAACTTTTTTATTTATAACACTAGCAATTTTATAAGCTAGTTCAGAAGTTGATAAATCGTTATTATCAGAAGCTAAGAATGTTTGTGAATATGCTTTTTTATTATTAATACAGGTCATTATTAAATCACATAAATTATTAACACCAATAAAAGAGCGTTTATTATTAATACTAGCAAAAGGTAGGGGTATGCCTTTTTTAATTAAGTTTAATAATAATTGGAAATTACCTTTTACGCCTTTACCATATACAAGTGGTGGGCGAATTATAGTCCAATTAATATTAAATTTATTAGCTAATTTTTGTAATATTTTTTCAGCTTCATATTTTGAATAAGAGTAAGCATCTTCAGGCTTAGATATAACATCATCATAGTAAAAAGGTTTATCAAATGTCCTCTCACCATTAACTTTAATTGAACTTAAATATATTATTTGTTTTACTTTAGTATTTTTTGCATCTTGGATAAGTTTTTCAAATCCTTTGACATTTATTTTAAAAAATTCTTGTTCTGGATTTTTGCTTTTATCGTCCATTATATGAGCACGGTTTGCGAGATGAATGATAACATCTACATTTTTTAAAGCCTTAGACCAATCAGTATTTTCATCAATATCACCTACAGCAATATAATTTTTAGTTTTATTTCTAACGCTGCCTGTCACTTGATAATTATTTACACTTAGTATATTTGTTAGATGTTTGCCAATAAAACCATTGGCTCCTGTCACTAATATTCTCATAACAGTATTAATCCAACATTTCTATTTTCTGCTAATAAGATATTGAAACTATATACAGCTGAGGCATTTTTCATTACTTCAACAGCAATACCTATATTACTTAACTCTACTTGTAATTTAGGGTCTAAAAATTTTTGTTTTTCACCTGTCCCAATAATTAATATTGTGATTTTATCTTTTGTTATTAGTTCATCAATTAATTTGAAAGTTATATCTTCAAATTTATTTGGAATATTTTCAGTTAAGTAAATTTCATTAGTGATATAACAAGGAATTTCTAATGTTTTATCTTTTAACTTTACCTTTTCATCAATAGCTATAATGCTGTTGTTTTTTGGTTTTTCTAAGCTTAATTCCATAGCATCAAATTATATCAGTGTAAAATTAACATTTTTTTATAATAATTTTGTATATGGAAAATGTTATTAATATTGAAACAGATTTAAATAGTGGTATAGCTGCATTTGAGGCTAAAAATTTTCCAC
This sequence comes from uncultured Thiotrichales bacterium, assembly GCA_964508055.1. Lineage (GTDB taxonomy): Bacteria > Pseudomonadota > Gammaproteobacteria > PS1 > Pseudothioglobaceae > CAZDRI01. The sequence goes on along the minus strand of CAZDRI010000002.1, from coordinate 12,893 downwards.
AAGCATATAAGTTATTATCTCCATATATTGATAGCAGTATTGAAGCTAGATATAGAGTAGGAATGATGCAATTAAATGCCTTAGGCATGGTTAAAAATGAAAAAAAAGGTTTTGAAAATTTAAAACAGGCTGCAAAAGACGGACACAAACTTTCTTATCATATGATTGCAGTTTGCTATATGCAAGGAGAAGGGGTTGAAAAAAATATAAAAAATGCTATCAAATGGTTTGAGAAAGCAGCAGATATAGGCTTAGAAGGAGCTATATATACTTTAGCTATGATTTATGAAGATGGCATGGGAGTTAAAAAAAACCCTGAAAAAGCAAAATATTGGCTAAATAAAGTAAATGAGCAATGAGAACAAGATTTGCCCCAAGTCCAACAGGATATTTACATATAGGAGGAGTTAGAACAGCTCTTTTTTCATGGTTATGGTCTAAAAAAAATCATGGTGATTTTATTTTAAGAATTGAAGATACAGATACTCAAAGGTCTAAACAAAAATATACTGATGCCATCTTAGAAAGTATGGATTGGTTAGGTCTTGATTATACTGGACCTTATTATCAAAGCACAAAGTCTGCTAGATATAATGAAGTAATTGATGATCTTTTAGATAATGATAAAGCATATTATTGTGATTGCTCTAAAGAAAGGTTAGATAAGCTGCGTAATGATTTAATGCTAAAAGGCGAAAAACCAAAATATGATGGCAATTGTCGCCATAAGAATAACAGAAAATCAGATAATACAGTTATTAGATTTAAAAATCCTAGTGCTGGTAGTGTTATATTTGATGATTTAGTAAAAGGCAAAATAGCAATTAACAACAATGAGCTAGATGACTTAATAATTGCTCGCAGTGATAAAACACCTACTTATAACCTAACTGTGGTAGTAGATGATTATGATATGGCTATAGATAGCATAATAAGAGGCGATGATCACATTAATAACACACCTAGACAAATTAATTTATATCAAGCACTTGGCTGGAATGTGCCTGAATTTGCTCATATACCTATGATTTTAGGTTCTGATGGAACAAGGTTATCAAAACGGCATGGAGCATTAGATGTTATGCAATATCATAAACAAGGGTACTTACCAGAAGCCTTATTGAATTATTTAGTTCGCTTAGGTTGGTCCTATGGCGACAAAGAAGTGTTCTCAATTAATGAAATGATAGACTTATTTGAGTTAAATAAAATAAATAAAGCAGCAGCAAGTTTTAATGCTGATAAATTACTGTGGCTTAATAAAGAGTATATTAAAAATAGTGATGTCAGCAAAGTTAAAAAACACCTTAAATATCAATTAGATATATTGAATATAAAAACTAATAATAATTTAGACGCAGTAATTAATCTTTTAAAAGAAAGGTCAAAAACTCTAAAGGACATGGCAGAGCAATCAAAGATGTTTTTCACTGACTTTTCAAATTTTGATAAAGTCAAAGCAAGCAAAATATTTACTAAAGATAGTAAAGTTATTTTAGAGAATTTAATAACTAAATTAAATAGTATTGATAATTGGACTAAAGATAATGTCCATAAAATTATAAAACAAATATGTGCAGAGCAAAATGTAGGCTTTGCAAAAGTAGGACAGCCATTTAGATTAGCCTTAAGTGGCGATGGTAATGCAGGAAGTATAGATATAACCGCTGAGCTTGTAGGTAAACAAAAAACCTTACAACGCTTAAATATGGCTATTGATTTTATAAAAGGAAATTAATTCATGCTGAAATAGAATTATCAAATCCAAAAACTAATGATATAAAAGCAATCAAAGTAAATTCATTGGTTGATACTGGAGTATTACACTTATGTATACCTGAGCACATAGCTATTCAACTTAAACTAGAAGAATTATATAAAAGAGAAGTAACAACTGCTGATGGCAAACAACATCTATTGTCTTATGTAGGACCCATATCTTTAAAATTTGCAAGTAGAGGCTGTTTTACTGGTGCATTAGTCTTAGGTGATGAAGTCTTACTTGGAACTGTGCCGATGGAAGATATGGATGTTTTAATATCACCAACAAAACAAAACTTAATTGTAAATCCTGCAAGCCCTAATATTGCTACATTAGTTGTAAAATAACAACAGTGACACTTGCATTAATCAATATTTGCTTGGGGCTTGAAGAAGGGAAATAAAGTTATTCATAACAAGATTGTTAAAAAATTATATTGAGGATGGAGTTTGAGAAAGGGGAGAAACATTGTTTCAGTAACTTATTGATTCTGCAACACTCTTAGTCATTATTTCATCCTATATTTTTTTGTGGTTTAAATATGCCGCAACCTAAGAGTTTATAGCTGCCTAAACCTAATTGTTGTAATGTTATAGATTCTTCAGCTCTTAAATCAGTTATCATAAGCGAACGAGTGTATATTTTATCATCAGCCAATTTAATTTTACTCTCCAAACCAGCAAGCATTTTTTTTGGCTTTATCCCAATTTCTTTTAGTTCTAAAAAAGTTTTCTCTAAAAAATCGCCTTCACTAAGGTCTTTATTACACTCAATAGCACGAGAAAATAAAGAGCTATGAGCTATTAATTTTTTAGGGCTCAAAGCTTTTAGTATTTCTAAACTATTACCTTGAATATTAAAAATTTCACCTACAAGGATATTTAAATCAGCTAATTTTTGTTTTTCAATTCTTATATATAACTTAGAGCGTTTAGGAATGTGTGCTATTGCATCATCTCCATCAGGTATTTGCCAACCGTGAGCTTTTAGCGGTATGAATATAGGATGAATACCAGCGTATTTCTCATTTTTTAACCAAGGTAAGATTGCAGTAATCTGATTTGATAAGCTATAAATATGATCTACTGGGATAGCAGAGCAACTAATTTGAAATACTGCATCGTAAATATTATTAGCTGATGTAAAATTATTTTCTTGATTAGATTCTTGCCAAAACATAAATATGTTGCAAAATGTAAAAAGCACATTTTACAACATCTTTACCCAAGTTATTTGTATGGGGAAGAGAGCAAAATCAATGATTTACAAAAAATACAGATATTCCCTTCCTTAAACTTCATCATCTATTTATAATTTTGCAATACTCTAAATATTTAAGTTGCCACTAAATGAAACAATTACAAACGAGATTAGGTTATAAGTTTAATGATAGTTCTATATTAAAACTAGCCTTAACCCATCGTAGTTTTGCAAGTACAAATAATGAAAGGTTAGAGTTTTTAGGAGATAGCATTTTAGATTTTGTAATTGCTGAAACTTTATATATTAAGTTTCCTCAGGCAAATGAAGGGCAGCTAACTAGATTACGCTCTCAATTAGTAAAAGGTGATATGCTAGTAAAATTAGCAGCTAATTTAGATTTAAAAGATTCAATAACATTAGGAGAAAGCGAGATAAAGGGAGGGGGGAGTAATAAAAAATCAATTTTAGCAAATACTATGGAGGCTATTTTTGCTGCAGTGTTCTTAGACTCTAACATAAAAAAAACTAAACAAGTAATATTAAAAATATACCAACCAACCCTCAAAGACTTAACCTTAGGAAATATAACTAAAGATGCTAAGTCATTATTGCAAGAATATTTACAAAAACACAATAATGAACTGCCTAAATATGAGTTAATAGAAAAAAAAGGCGATGACCACGATGCTATATTTATAGTGAAATGCAGCTTAGCTAGTAATAAACTTAGCATAGTTAGGCAAGCAAATAGTATTAAAAAAGCAGAACAGATTTGTGCTAAAAAGTTATTAGAGAAACTTTTATGAGTTATAAAACAGGCTTTATTGCAGTCATAGGTAGACCAAATGTAGGTAAATCCACTTTAATTAATCAATTTATTGGTCAAAAACTAACTATCACCTCACACCGTCCTCAAACCACAAGACATCGTATTCATGCAGTTGATACTAAAGCAGATTGCCAAATGATATTTATTGATACTCCAGGTATACATATGAGCAATAAAAAAGCTTTAAATAGCTATATGAATAAAGTTGCCTCAAACGCTCTAAAAGATGTAGATGTGGTTTTGTGGCTAGTAGAAATTGGTAGATGGACTAGGGAAGATAACTTAGTATTAGAGCATATCAGTAAATTAAATACCCCAGTTATTTTACTTATTAATAAAATTGATAAGTTTAAAAAAAAGGATGATATTTTGATTTATATCAATAACTTAAAAGATAAATATAATGCAAAAGATTATATTCCTATCTCAGCTTTTAATAACAAAGATATTGATTATTTACGCAAAAAAATAATTGATTTTTTGCCTAATCAAAAAGCATTTTTTACAAAAGATTATATAACTGATAGAAGCACTAAATTTTTAGCAGCAGAGTTTATTAGAGAAAAATTAATGCGAAATTTAGCTAAAGAATTGCCTTATGGTCTAACAGTAGAAATAGAGAAATTTGAGTTTGATAAATTAAAGAAAATCTATCGCATTTATGCTCTAATTTTAGTTGAAAAAGCAAGTCAAAAATCAATAGTAATTGGCAAGCAAGGCGAAGTTTTAAAAAAAGTTGGCACTGATGCCAGATATAGCATTGAAGGGCTACTACAAGGGAAAACAGTTTTAAAACTATGGGTCAAGGTAAAAACTGGTTGGGCTGATGATAAAAGGGCATTGCAATCACTAGGATATGATTAAAATTATGTATTTTAAATAATACTTAATTACTTTAAATTTACATCATAAATGTAATATGTATTGGATATATACAATAGTTTGTAACTTCTTTCTTCTTTTGGTAAAATCTCAATTAACTACAACTTTAAAATTATCATGAACAAAAAAAAATATATACTAATAAGTTTAATACTTGGTAGCAGTTTTATTGGTTTATCAGGATGCATTACTAATGATGATTTAGTAGAATCTGAAAACAGAGTAAATGAGTCTTTAAATGATTTTAAAAATAGTCTTTTGAAAGTTAATGAAACTTTAAGCAAAAACAATGAAGCTTTAAATAAAAATAACGAAGTTTTAAGTGAAAATAGTAATAGAATTGATAGTATTGAAAAAAAATATATAACAACTAAAAGCGCTCAAGTGATGGTTGATAAAACCTCAAAAGAACTTGTAAGTTCATTTGAAAAATTTTCAAATGAATCAACTAACAATCTAAAATCAATGACTAAAGTTGTAGATGGGTTAAAAAATCAAATTTCAAAGAATAACGAGACTATTAAAGCAGAAATAATTGAATTAAATAAAAAAAATCTAAATTCAAAAGTTGATTTAACAATGTTTAATAAACTTAATGAAAATTTAGAGGAATTAAAAGCGAATATAGATGCAAGCATCGTTAAATTTAAAGAAAGTGCAGTAAACCATAAAGACCTAAAAGCTATTGAAAAAAAAGTAACTAAAATGGTTAACAATTTGAAAGAAAACAAAACTGATGAAAAAGATTTTCTTAATTTGAAAATGTCAAGTGTTACTAAAGAAGAACTGATTTTTTTAAATAAAAATGTATCAAATAGCTTATTAAAATTAAATGAAAATAAAGCTTCAAAATCTGATATTAATAATATAAAAGGCGATGTTAATAAAATTAATAGTTTAGTAAAAAATCTAACTGAAAAAAAACTTGATAATACAACTTTTGATAAAGAAAAAAGTTTATTTAATTTAAATATTCAAAATGTGAAAGATGATGTTAAAAATGAAATAGCTAAGTTGGACAATAAAAAAGTTGATTATAAAGTTGTAGCAACTGTTAAAGAGTCTATAGAAAAAAACTTATCTGAATCAGAAAAAAATGTCAGAAAAGATTTATATATGATTGATAATAAAAAAGTAAGCACTAAGGAGTTTGATAGGGCGTTTAAATCTTTAAAATTACAACTTTCCGGCTTAGAAAAAGAAAAGTTGAGTAAAGAATTGTTCAATGATGTATTTACTAGAGTAATTAATGATATCAAACAATTAGATGACACTAAAATATCATCAGAGCAATATCATGACATTATCAACAGTTTAAGTTTGCAAGTTAGTGGTTTAGAAATTAAAAAAGCAAATAAAATTGATGTTGAAAAATCTTTACAAAAACTTAACGAAATAAAATTAAATAAAAAAGATATTGGTAATATTAAACTTAAAGATTTTTTAAATATGGATACTAGTAACTAAATAAATTTAAATAGGTATATAACAACCTTAGACTGACAAGAAAGCCTCTGTATGAGGCTTTTTTATTTTTCAATTGCTAAAATGGTATATTTTTTATGTTGGCTTGTTTTAACCAAACTCTAAATTTATCTTGTATTTGCTTAAGAGATTTCTTAGTCTTAGCTTCAAACCTTAAAACTAATGTAGGAGTTGTATTTGATGGTCTGACAAGCCCCCACCCGTCATCAAAATCGGCTCTTATGCCATCTATTGTAGTGATTTTAGCATCATCAAAATTAGCGGTTTTTGTTAGCTTTTCCATTATTTCAAATTGAATATTACTATCAAAATTAATTTCTAATTCAGGTGTGTTTATACTGTTAGGTAATTTACTAAATATATCAGCACAAGATTTGTCAGATTTAGATAATATTTCTAAAAGTCTTGCACCAGTGTATAAGGCATCATCAAAGCCATACCAGCGGTCTTTAAAAAATATATGCCCACTCATTTCACCGCCTAAAGATGCATTGGTTTCAAGCATTTTAGTTTTAATAAAAGAGTGTCCCGTTCTAGACATTATTGGCTTGCCCTTATGTTTTTCAATATATTTTGCAAGCAAGTTAGAACATTTAACATCAAAAACAATAGGGCTTTTATTATCTCTACTCAATATTTCCTTAGCGTATAGCATCATTTGTCTATCAGCCCAAATAACATTTCCATTATTATCGATTAGTCCTAATCTATCACCATCTCCATCAAATGCTAAACCTAAATCAGCATTATGCCTTTTAATGGCTTTTTTTATATCAATTAAATTTTTTTCTTTACTAGGATCAGGATGGTGATTTGGAAAATTACCATCTATATTGCAAAAAAGTTCAATAACCTCACAGCCAAGACTTTTATATAACTTAGGTGCTATTTCGCCAGCTACACCATTGCCGCAATCAACTATTATTTTTAATTTTTTTAATAAGCTAATATCATCAGCAATACGATTAATATAATCGTCGTTGATGTTAATACTAGTTTCAGAGCCGGCACCTTTAAAAAAGTTGTTGTTAATTATTCTATTATATAAATATTGAATACTATCGCCATATAAAGGTTTTTTATTAAGTGTAATTTTAAAACCATTATACTGTGGTGGGTTATGACTACCAGTAATCATTACTCCAGAACTAGCACCTTTAGTAAAAATTGAATAGTATACTAAAGGAGTAGGAACTATACCTATATCAACTATGTGGCAACCACTTTGCTTTAAACCTTTTTTTAAGTGTTGTAATAAAACAGGTCCTGATAATCTCCCATCTCTACCAACAACAATATTTCTTTCTCCATTTTCTATTGATTCACTACCTATAGCTAACCCTATTTGAGTTACTATTTCTGGTGTTATTTGAGTATCAATAATACCTCTAATATCATAGGCTTTAAAAATTGATTTATCTATATTCATAATTTTTCTATTTGTTTTAATACTTCTAATGCGTGTCCTTTTACTTTTACATTAGTCCATTTTTTTAATATACTACCATTTTTATCAATGATAAAAGTAGAACGAACAATGCCCATATATTCTCTGCCATAAAGCTTTTTTAGCTGAATCACATTAAACATATTACAAAGTTTTTCATCAGAATCGCTAATTAGTTCAAAAGGAAAATTTTGTTTAGCTTTAAAATTTTCGTGAGACTTAATTGAATCTCGTGAAACTCCATAAATCAAAGTATTTGCGTTTAGAAATCTTTGATAGTTATCTCTAAAATCTTGACCTTCTGTAATGCAACCAGGAGTAGAGTCTTTAGGGTAGAAATAAAGAACTATATTTTTACCTTCTGGGTCAGGTATGGTCACTTGTTTGTCACTTGTGGCTTGACATATTATTCTATTAATTTTCATAAATTTTTTTTCTTACAAATTAAATGTTTATTTTAGTTTATTGCTCATCCATATTATCGCTATTTACACACAAATTTGACATCTTTCTATCATTATGTTCAAATGATGAACTATTCTAGATAGAAAGGGCGGTAGCGTCTTTATCATATCTAACATCCCTCATAAAAATGTCAAATTTAAAAACACTTCGTCACATACTAAATGTCTGATTTAGATTATAAAATAATTAAACAATTAGAAATAAAACCTAATACTTCACAGCGGGAGTTATCAAAACATTTTGGAATAAGTTTAGGCAAGGTTAATTTCATATTAAAGGCATTAATTAACAAAGGCTTAATAAAAGCAACTGATTTTAAAAACAGCAACAATAAACGCTCATATATATATCAACTCACATCTAAAGGAATTTCTAGAAAAGCCAAAATGGCTGTTGAATTTTTGCATATTAAGAAAAAGGAATATGAGGAATTACAGATAGAAATTGAAGAAATTAAAAGGGATATAGAAAATGACTAAAGTGTTGATAACTGGCACAGCAGGATTTATAGGTTCAAAGTTAGCACAAGTTTTATTGGATAGAGGTGATAAAGTAATAGGTATTGATAATTTATCTGATTATTATGATGTTAGCCTAAAAAAAAATCGCTTACAAAATTTAACTAAATATAAAAATTTTACGGATGTAAGGATTGATATTGCTAATAGAGACGATATAGAAAAAATCTTTGAAAAAGAAAAACCAAATAAGGTTATTAACTTAGCAGCACAGGCAGGAGTAAGATACTCAATTGAAAACCCTTACTCATATATTGATACTAATTTAGTTGGTTTTGGTAATATCTTAGAAGGATGCAGACATAATAACATTGAACATTTAGTATATGCATCTTCAAGTTCAGTATATGGTGCAAATGATGCTATGCCGTTTTCTATTCATGATAATGTAGACCACCCATTATCGCTTTATGCAGCAAGTAAAAAAGCAAACGAGTTAATGGCTCATACATACTCAAATCTATATAATTTACCAACTACTGGGCTTAGGTTCTTTACTGTTTATGGTCCTTGGGGCAGACCAGATATGGCTTTATTTTTATTTACTAATGCTATTTTAAAAGATGAGCCAATAAATGTATTTAACTACGGTAAGCATAGAAGAGACTTTACTTATATAGATGATATTGTAGAAGGAGTAGTTAGAACCTTAGATAAAACAGCTAAACCTAATCCAAATTGGAATGGCAAAAATCCTGATCCAGGTTCATCAAAAGTGCCATGGCGATTATATAATATAGGTAATAATCAACCAATAGAATTGATGCATTATATTGAAACATTGGAAGATTGTTTAGGTAAAAAAGCAAAAATAAACTTGTTGCCATTGCAATCTGGAGATGTGCCGGATACTTATGCTAACATTGATGATTTAGTTAGAGATATAGGTTATAAACCTCAAACCACAGTAGAGCAAGGTATAGCTAATTTTGTGTCTTGGTACAAAGAATACTATAAGATTTAATGAGTGTTATAAGACAACTAAAAAATCTTTTAAATAGAAACGATAAAATATTTTTATTATTTTTAGCTTTTTTTTCTGTTTTTATATCTTTAATAGAAACAATAGGCATATCTGCGATTATGCCTTTCATTTCTATAGCTACTGATTTTAATATTATTCAAACTAATAAATACTACCAGTGGGCTTACAACTTTGTAAATTTCAATTCTCAGGTAGGTTTTATAATAGCTTTTGGTTTTATATTAGTTGTTTTTTATTTGATTAGAGGTGCTTTAAATATGTTATTTTTTTATTTAATGGCTAGATTTTCCATGGGTAGATATCATATTTATGCAACTAAGTTATTTAATCAATATATGAATTTTTATTATCAAGATTTTGTAACTAAAAACACTTCTACTTTAACTAAAAATATTATTACCGAAGTATCGATGTTAGCTAATCTTATATCAGCAACATTGTTTATATTATCAGAGGTTTTTGTTATCATTTTTTTATATTCTCTAATGTTATATGTCCATTGGAAAATAACTTTATTGTTTACTCTCATTTTGATTATTAAAGCTATATTTTTAACTAAAACTGTATCTAAAAAAATTAAATCAATTGGTAAGATAAGAGCAGAAGTGCAAAAAAAATTATATGAAGTATTAAACAGTAGTTTTGGTAATTTTAAATTAATTAAGTTACAAAAAAACCACGGTATTAAAGAAAGATTTGCAAAACAAAGTTTAGCTTTAACGAGAGTTAATATTATTAATTCCACTTTAGCAAACCTTCCAAGACTTTTTTTAGAAACAATGGGCTTTAGTTTAATAATATTGCTTCTTGTATATTTTATTTGGCAGACAGGAGGCAATATATCTTTTATATTGCCAGTAGTTAGTTTGTTTGTATTAGCTTTATATCGTTTATTACCATCAGTAAATCGCATTATGACGGGATATAATCAAGTTCTTTATTATCGTCAATCTTTAAATATAGTTAGTTCTGATTTAGCTATAAATACTGAAAAGTTTGGTAATGAAAAAATAAATTTTAATAATTGTATAGAGTTGAAAAATGTCAATTTTAGTTATAAAAAAAATAAACCAATTTTAAAAAATATTTCTTTGGTGATTAATAAAGGAGATAAAGTCGCTTTTAAAGGAGAAAGTGGAGCTGGCAAAAGCACATTAGTTGATCTAATTATTGGTTTATATATGCCGCAAAGTGGTGATATTAAAATAGATGGAGTTGAGTTAACTAAAAATAATTTAAAAGACTGGCGCAATAAAATTGGCTATATACCACAACATATTTACTTGTTTGATGGCACAGTAAAAGATAATGTTTGTTTTAACCGTGAGTATGATGAACAAAAAGTAATTAATGTTTTAAAACAAGCAAATATTTATAATTTTTTACAAACAAAAGATGGTCTTAAAACACTGGTTGGAGAGGGAGGTATTCAATTAAGCGGCGGTCAAAAACAAAGAATTGCTATTGCTAGGGCACTATATGGTAATCCAGAGGTATTAGTCTTAGATGAAGCAACTTCTGCACTTGATAATGAAACAGAGCAAAGAATTATGGATGAAATTTACAAAATAGCAAAAGACAAAACACTTATTGTGATTGCTCATCGCTTAACAACAATTAAGGGTTGTGATAAAATTTATTTAATAAAAAATGGGGTTATCGATGTTTGATAATAAATCAATTTCATTGCAAGTGGGGGAAGGTATATGAGGTTTAATTATAATTATTCAAAACCAAAAATAATAGCAGAAATTGGCTGCAATCATATGGGGAATATGAATATTGCTAAAAAATTAGTAATTCTTGCAAAAAATGCTGGTGCTGGCTATGTTAAGTTTCAAAAAAGACATAATAAAGAGCTATTAACTGAAAAACAATATAATTCACCTCATCCTGTTCCATATAATTCATACGGTGATACCTATGGGGAACATAGAGAATTTTTAGAATTTAATCTTAATGAACATAAGGAATTAAAAAAATATTGTGATGATTTAGATATAACATATTCAACATCAGTTTGGGATGTTAGCAGTGCTAAAGAAATAATAACTTTAAACCCTAGTTTTATAAAAGTACCTTCGGCTTGTAATAATAATTTTGATATGCTAAAAACTTTGAGAGACGATTATAAAGGACAAGTACAGATTTCTGTAGGAATGACAACTAAAGATGAAATTGAAAAAATAGTATCTTTTTTTGAAGAAGCTAACCAAGCTAAACCTAGATTATTATTATATTCTTGTACATCTGGTTATCCAGTGCCATTTAAAGATATTTCATTATTAGAGATAAATTATCTTTATAAAAATTATGGAAATAGAATAAATGAAATAGGCTTTTCAGGACATCATTTAGGTATTGCTATTGATATTGCAGCATATACATTAGGAGCAAGATGGATAGAAAGGCATTTTACTAAGGATAGAACTTGGAAAGGCACAGATCATGCAGCATCTCTAGAATTTGGAGGGTTGACAAAGTTAGTAAGGAATTTAAATACAACTTACGAAGCTCTTAGCTATAAAAAAAATGAAATATTAGCAATCGAGCAAGAGCAAAGAGATAAACTGAAAAACCGTAAATGAAAAATATAAAATTATTTATGATGGATGTTGATGGGGTATTAACATATACTGGTATGTATTACACTTAAAATGGAGATGAAATTAAAAAGTTCTCTACCTATGATGGTAAAGCTATAGAGATTTTACGAGATAATGGTATCAAAACTGCATTTGTAACTTCTGAGAATACTAAAATTGTAAGCAATAGAGATAAAAAACTAAAGTTGATTATATCTATCAAGGTGTTGATAAATTAAGTATTGCTAAAGAGATTTACAAATTAGAAAGTATTACTCTTAAAAATTGTGCTTATATTGGTGACGATATAAACGATTTAGAACTTTTGGAAAGCGTAGCAATTACTGCTTGCCCTGCAAATGCTAGAAAAGAGGTAAAAAAAATTAAAAATATACTTAGATTGGAAACAACTGGTGGCAGTGGTGCATTAAGAGAGTTCAGTGATTACATATTAAAAGATTAAAAAATAATAAGGCATAAAACTATACAAGGATAATGCAATGATATTAAACAATTACGATACTAATAAACTTTTCAGTTATGAAAACTCTTATTATGCAACAACAACTTAGGCAAGAATAGGTAAGTTTTTAGCTCACTATGAGCTTTATAAAAGAATAATTAATTTACCTGGTGCAGTTGTTGAATGTGGTTTATTTAGTCCAACCTGAATAATTCACAACTTATTGATTTAAATAAATAAAATAGCAATTATTAGTAATATAAATTGCA
>CAZDRI010000001.1:0-85890 GCA_964508055.1 uncultured Thiotrichales bacterium | reverse complement strand
AATACATCTTTGCAATTAAAAATAAGTGGTGCACTTATTATGCGAATTCACATATATTAAAATGAATAATAAAGAATTTTGTATAAACATAGCTTAAACTTAGTATATTAAAAAATAGAAAAATAAATTATTTATATATGAAAGAAAAATTAAAAAAAATAATATCCAATAGCCTTAATACTCTTGTAGATAATGGAGAATTAACTGATATTGATGCTACAATTCGTGTAGATTATAGTAAAGACCATAAACATGGAGACTATGCTAGTAATATTGCTTTATTATTAGCTAAAAAAAATTCTATTCTAGCTAATGTATTAGCTGCAAAAATAATTCAGCATATACCTAAAGAGGACTTTATTAATAAAATTGAAATTGCTGGCGTTGGTTTTATTAATTTTTTCATAAGTAAAAAAGCTAGTCATTCAGTTGTTGAAGATATCCTAGACCAAAAAGAAAAATATGGATTATCAAATTATGCTAAAGGTAAAAAAATATTACTAGAATTTGTATCTGCAAACCCAACAGGACCATTACATGTAGGTCATGGTAGAGGGGCAGCTTTTGGTAGTACTTTAAAAAACTTATTAACTGCCATAGGTTATGATGTTGATTGTGAGTATTATGTGAATGATGCAGGCAGACAAATTGATATTTTAACTATTAGTATTTGGCTTAGATATTTAGAATTTTCAGGAGAGTCTTTTGATTATCCTGATAATGCTTATAAAGGCAGTTATATTAATCTTATTGCCAATATTTTAAAAAAGAAATATGGTAATGAATTTTACTTTCATAAAGATAAGTTTTATAAAGATATAGAAGATGATGGATGGCAAGGAGGAGATAAAGAAAAACATATTGATGACTTAATCACAAATTGCAAGCAGCTTTTAGGCACTAGCTCTTATGAAAAAATTGCCAAATTTGGTCTTGATTATATTTTAGAAAAAATAAAAGATGATTTAGATAATTTTGGGACACATTATGATAATTGGTATTCTGAAAAGAATTTAATTAATTCAAATTTAGAAAAAGAAAGTTTAGAAAAATTAAATTCTAAAAATATTCTTTATGAAGATGATGGCACGCTTTGGTTTAAAACAACTAAATTTGGTGATGAAAAAGATAGAGTTGTAGTTAGAAAAAATGGTGAACCAACTTATTTTGCCTCTGATATTAGCTATCATTTAGATAAATTAAAAAGAGGCTATGATAAATTAATAAATATCTGGGGGGCAGACCATCATGGCTACATCTCAAGAATGAAAGCAGCTGTTAATGCTCTTGGCTATGATGAAAACAAACTTGAAATTTTATTAGTGCAATTTGCAAATCTTTATAGAAAAGGAAAAAAAATACCAATGTCTACAAGAGCAGGCTCATTTGTAACTCTAGCAGAATTATGTCAAGAAGTTGGTAATGATGCTGCTCGTTTTTTCTATGTATTAAGGCGTTCTGACCAGCATCTTGATTTTGACCTTGATTTAGCAAAAGAAAAAAATAGCGATAATCCAGTTTATTATATTCAATATGCTCATGCTAGAATTTGCTCTGTTTATAAGCAAGCAGAAGATAAAAATTTAGCTGTTGATATTAGCAAAGCAGACTTAGGTCTATTAGTTAGCAAACATGAACAAAATATAATAAAACAATTAAACAAATATAAACAAGTGCTACAAAGTGCAGCAGAACAATATGAACCACACCAATTAGCTTATTATTTAAAAGATTTGGCAAATATTTTTCATAGTTACTACAACCATACAAAGCTATTAATAAATAATGATGATTTAAGAAACTCTAGAATAGCGCTTATATCGTCTGTAAAACAAATTATTAAAAATGGTTTAGAAATATTAGGCGTAAAAGCCCCTATATCAATGTAACAAATGAATGATAGTGATAAGCGCAAACAAGCTTTAGATATTAGCAAGTCATTTATCATCCAAGCGCCAGCAGGTTCTGGTAAGACTGAACTTTTAATCCAACGCTACCTAAATTTATTAGCTCACTGTCAAAATCCTGAAGAGGTCATAGCAATTACATTTACTAATAAAGCAGCAGATGAGTTAAAACAAAGGGTGGTGGAAAACTTAAAAGCAACTAAAAATAAAAAGCCTATTACAGCACACAAAATTAAAACTTATGAACTAGCATTAAAAGTTATTAAAAATTCTAAAAAAAATAATTGGGATATTTTAAATAATAATCAACGCCTAAAAATAACTACTATAGATAGTTTGGCAGCTAATATAGCAAATAAAAATTCAGATATTAGTATTTTAAGCAATAAAACTGTAACTGATTGGCGAGCTAATATTCTCTATGAACAAGCTGCAACTGAGACAATTTTAGAAATTAGTAATAAAAAATATAAAAAAGCTATTAGTGATATTTTATTACACCTTGATAATGATGCTGAAAAGTTAAAAACTTTAATTGCTAATATGCTCAAAAAACGCGACCAATGGTTAAGGCATTTGGTAAGCAAAAAGAACTTTTCTATTGATATAAAAAATACCCTAAAACAAAATTCAAATAAGATAATAACAAAAAAAATCACCGAGTTAAAAATTGCCTCAGCAGATATTAATCCAAGATTTTTTGAATTATCAAAGCATTCAACGCTTTATAAAAGTAATAATTATAATTTATGTGAATATTGGGAATTTATAGCTAATATCTGTCTTACATCGGCTAATTCATTAAGAAAGTCTTTAAATATAAATAGTGGTTTTCCTCCTAAAATTAAAGCTGCAAAAGATGAACTAATTGAAATAATTAAATCTTTCAATATTGAAGATGATTTTATAAAACTATTAATTGATTTTAAGTATCTACCTAATAAAAATTATTCTGCTGTAGAGTTTCATATATTAAAACAATTAACAACAATTTTAATCTTAGCATATGCAAAACTTAGATTATTATTTCAAGCAGAAAGTTCAACTGATTTTATGGAGATAAACTTAAATGCAATAGATACCTTAGGTCAATATGATAATCCTAGTGATATTGCTTTATTTTTGGATTATAAAGTGAATCATATATTAATTGATGAGTTTCAAGATACTTCTATCACTCATTTTAATTTAATTAAAAAACTAGTAGCTAATTGGCAGATAAATGAAGCAAAAACCATATTTATAGTAGGCGATCCTATGCAATCTATTTATAGATTTCGTGAAGCTCAAGTTGGATTATTCTTACAAGTAAAAAAATATGGTATAGCTGACATCAAACCAAAATATCTAAATTTGGAAGCTAATTTTCGCTCAACAAAAAGTATTGTTACTGCAAATAATAGATTTTTTAATAAAATACTTGCAAAAAAAGATGATATTGACTTAGGAGCAGTTAGCTTTAATAAAAGTATTGCTACTAATAATATTGATAATTATAAAAGTGTTGAATTTAATGCTTTTGCAAAGAATGATGATATCTTAGAAGCTAAAAGAGTAATAGAAATTATAAAAACTAACATAAAGGCTAATCCAAAAACTGAAATTGCAATATTAGTAAGATCTAGAAATTATCTAGTATCAATTATTAAAACTCTTGATGCTGAAAAAGTGGATTATGAAGCGGTAGAAATTGATAAATTAAAAGAGCATTTTGTAGTTAACGATTTACTTTCTCTTAGTAAAGCATTACTAAATTATAATGACAAATTAGCATGGTTATCTATTTTGCGAGCTCCTTGGTGCGGCTTAAAATTAAAAGATATTCTAATAATCGCAACTCATAGTAAAGATACTATTTGGCAGATAATAAATGATAAAAACCTAATAAAAAAACTATCAAATGATGGCTTAAAACGAATTAGTTTTTTTATAAATGCTATTAATCCTGCAATTAATTATAAAGGTGATTTTTTATTTAGAGAATTATTTATAAATGCAATTAATCGTCTTAATATTGATAGTTATTTAAATAATTCTGCAAAACAAGTGAAAAAATTATTTATCCAAAAAATATATGAATTAGAAGATGATAACTTACTTGATAACACTAAGTATTTAGAGCTTTCTTTAAATAACCTATATGCACCAAGTAATAATTCACAGGTAAAAGTTATGACCATACACAGTGCTAAAGGCTTGGAATTTGACACCATAATACTGCCTGGCTTAGGCAAAGGAAAAAGAAGTAATAACCCTGATATTTTAAAATGGATGGAATATAGTGATAATAATTTTATTATGGCACCAATAGCAAGCGCTGATGGTTTAAGCAATGACAAAACTTATAATTATATTAAAAGAATTGAAAAAGAAAAAGATAATTTTGAAACTATGCGCCTTTTATATGTTGCTATGACAAGAGCTAAAAATAAACTTTATCTTCTAGGGAATGTAAATGAAAATAATAAGGTAGTATCAAATTCTTTGCTTTATTTTTTAAAAGATTTTTATAGTGAAGAAATAGCAGAAGTTACAGCTATGAATACTAAAATTGCAGAAAAAACTATATTACTAAAGCGAGTTAATGAATTTATTAAATCTCCAGAAGTTATAGTTCAAAAAGAATTATATAAAGATATAAATTTAGATAAAGATAGCCTATACAAAAAAATTATAGGCATTGTTACTCATAAATTTTTTGAAATAAATACAAATGTAGATATTAACACTATTAAAAATGAACTAGCTGCTAATGGTATGAATAATGATAATCTTGATAAAGCAAGTATTGAAATAAATTCAATGCTTGCTAATACTAAAAATGATGTTGATGGCAGATGGATTTTTAAAAAACGAGATAGCACTAAAGTAGAAGCGAAATTTTCTTATATCAAAGATGGTGAGATAGTAACTATAATAATTGATAGAATGTTTATTGAAAATAATGTTTTGTGGATAATTGATTTTAAAACTAGTAAGCCTCAACAAAATGAAAATATTACAGATTTTATAAATAAACAAAGCAAGAGATACTTTCCTCAACTACAGAAATATGCCTCTGCTTTAACTCTTGGCTATAATTATAAAATTAAAACAGCCCTTTATTTTCCAGCATTACCAAAATTTGTAATATTATGAATAAGAGTATCAATAATAACTGATAAAAAGCCAATAAATGAAATGCTAAAGTCTGCTGTTTATGGCACATTAGCATTGGCTGCTAATAAAAAACCTTATGCTGTGCCTGTTAATTATGTTTATTATAAAGATGCAATATATTTTCACTCCTCACCTAAAGGTAAGAAAATGCGTATCTTAGCTAAAAATAATCAAGTTTCATTTAATATTGTTTGTGATGATATTTTTATTCCATCATATTTTAGTTCTGATGATGGATTAGCATGCCCTGCATCAGCATTTTTTAAATCTATTATTATTGATGGTAAAGCTGAAATAATAAAAGATTATGATGAATTAAAAGAAGTATTTAGTGCACTTATGCAAAGCCTACAACCTGATGGAAAGTATAAACATTTTGATAATAGTGAATATGGCAATGAATTTAAAGCATTAGTTTTAGTTAAAATAAATATTGAATCATTAACTGCAAAATTTAAATATGGTCAAAATATGGCTAAAAAAAGACAACAAATGGTAATTAAACATTTAAAACAAAGAGGTAGAAAAATTGATTTATTAACTATTGATGCTATCAAACAATTTTCTAAATATAAATTATAAACACATATAATAATTTAACTTTTACTTTATAATCTTTATTTATATTTGATATAATTCTTAACCTAATTGGTATATTATTTTTAAATTGCAAATTACTTTTAATAATAAAAAAATAGCAAAACTTTGTAATAGTAAAAATGAAGCAATTAAAAAAATTGGTTCTAATTATGCAAATGATTTAATAAGGGTTTTAAATGAATTACACAGTGCAAGTAAACTAGATGATATTCATTTTGGTAATCCTCATCCATTAAAAGGAGATAAATTAGGGCAGTTTGCGATAACTATAAAAGCAAGAGTAAGGATTGTTTTTAAAGCGTCAGAGCCAATACCAAAAAATAATGATGAAACTATAGACTGGAAAAATGTTACAAAAATTAATATTATTTTTATTGGAGATTACCATTAATGGGCAACAAAACTTATAAATTCAAACCTGATTGGTTACATCTTGTACCACCAGGAAAAAGTATTATTAAAGCTATGAAAGAGTTAGGATTATCTCAATCGGGACTAGCTGAACGCACTGACTATACAACAAAGCACATTTATAAACTTGTTAAAGGAGAAGCAACCATTAATGCTAATACTGCTTTAAGATTAGAAAAAGTATTGGGCCCACCTGCTCATTTTTGGTTAAATCTAGAAAATAATTATCGCGAAGCTTTAGAAAAAGAAAAAGAAAAAGAAAATTTACACACTCAAATAGATTGGCTTAAAGAAATCCCATTAAATGATATGGTTAAGCTTAAATGGGTTAATAAAGTCACAGATAAGAGTAAACAAATAGTTGAGTGCCTTAAATTTTATGGTGTTGCTTCAATTGAACTATGGTATAAACAAAACTTTAAAAATGTAGCTTTTAAATCTTATGAGAAAATTAATAAAAATGAAGTAGCTACACACACTTGGGTTAGAGCAGGCGAAATTAAGGCATCAAAAATTAGCTGTAAACCTTATAATAAAAAAAGACTAAAGTTATTATTAACTAAACTCAGAAATCTTACTATGGAAGAAAATCCTGAAAAATTTATACCTGAATTAAAAAAAATGTGTAGTAAAGTCGGTATAGCTATTGTTTTTATGCCTACTCCAAAAGGATGTCCAATTGGAGGTGCAACAAAATGGCTAACACCTGAAAAAGCTCTATTAATGTTAAGCCTGAGATATAAGACTAATGATCATTTATGGTTTTCTTTTTTTCATGAAGTAGCTCATATTCTTAAACATAACAAAAAACTTTTATTTCTAGAAAATACCAAATTTACAAATAAACTAGAATTAGAAAATGATGCTGATAAGTTTTCTAGAGATTTATTAATACCTAAAAAATATATTAATGAATTACAAAGTTTAAAAACCCAAAAAGATATTAAAGACTTTGCAGAAAAAATTAATATTGCTAGCGGCATTGTAGTTGGCAGAATGCAACATGATAAATTAATAGAATTTAGTAAACATAATAATCTTAAAATTAGATATAAGTTTGGATGATTAAAATTTGATTTTTGAGAAAAACAAATCTTATATTGATGGTAAATGGGTTTTAGCTCATAACAAAAAAACTTTTGAGGTAATAAATCCTGCAACTAATGAAGTTATCTATTCAGTTGCTGATATGGGAGTTGATGATACTAAAAAAGCAATAGATGCTGCTGAAAAAGCTTGGAAAAATTGGAGCAATAAGACTGCAAAACAAAGAAGCGATATTTTAAAAAAATGGCATAGTTTAATAATAGAACATACTGCTAAGTTAGCAGAAATAGCAACTTTAGAATGCGGTAAGCCAATATTAGAATCCAAAGCAGAAGTAGCTTATGGAGTAGCATTTGTTGAATGGTTTGCAGAAGAAGCAAAAAGAACTTATGGCGATGTTATACCAACTAATAATAATGATAGAAGAATACTAACAATTAAACAACCAGTAGGAGTAGTAGCAGCGATAACTCCCTGGAATTTTCCTATAGCTATGATTACTAGAAAATGTGCTCCTGCTCTAGCAGCAGGTTGCCCTGTAATAATAAAACCTGCAGAAAAAACCCCACTATCAGCACTTTATCTAGCAAAACTTGCAGAGATAGCCGGTTTTGATAAGGGTGTGATTAATATTATTACTAGCAGTAATCCTAAAGAAGTAGGTTTAGAATTATCTACTAATAAAAAAGTTAGAAAATTATCTTTTACTGGTTCTACTAATGTTGGCAAAATATTGGCTAAACAATGTGCCGGGACTGTTAAAAAATTATCATTAGAGCTTGGTGGAAACGCTCCTTTTATAGTATTTAATGATGCTGATATTGACTTAGCGGTAAAAGGTGGGCTAGCTTCTAAATACCGTAATACTGGGCAAACTTGTGTATGCACTAATCGTTTTTTAATTCAAAGTGATGTATATGATGAATTTGCTGCTAAATTTAAAAAAGCTGTAAATGAATTAGTTGTAGGGGATGGTAGTAATGAAAGTACCACTCAAGGACCTCTTATAAATAAAGCACAGCTAACTAAAGTTAAAGACCATGTTGAAGATGCTAGAAAAAAAGGTGCTAATATCTTACTCGGAGGTAGCACTCATAAATTAGGTAAAACATTTTATAAGCCAACAATTCTAACCAATGTTAATACTGATATGAAAATAACCAATGAAGAGACTTTTGGTCCTGTTGCTGCACTTGTGAAGTTTGACACTGAAGATGAAGCTATAGCTATGGCTAATGATACTCAATATGGTTTAGCTGCATATTTCTACACTAAAAGCATAAAGCGCACCTTTAGGGTTTCTGAGGCTTTAGAATACGGTATGGTAGGTGTAAATGAAGGAGTTATCTCTACAGAAATCGCACCTTTTGGCGGAGTAAAAGAATCAGGTATAGGTAGAGAAGGCTCTAAATATGGTATTGATGAATTTATAGAAATAAAATATATTTGTATCGGTGGAATGTAATTTTATATTTATCTACCTTTTTTCGCATGAGATACAAGCGGTCGTCTATTTCTTGATTTAAAACTAATAACTATTTTTTCAGCTTTATTAAATGGCACTGTTATAAAAGAAAATTTATCCATAACTTGAATATCTTTTATCTCTCTTGCGTTAATAGAAGTTTTTCTAACAATAAGCTCTACAAGTTTTTTTGCATTAATTTTATCTTTCTTACCTAAAGCAACAAAAAGTCGGGCTTTGCCCTGTTTATCAATTTGCCCTCTTCTATTACTAGAGCTATCTTTTTTATTATAAAAATCAGTTATTTCATTATACGAACTTGGGTTTATCTCTTCTTCAAAACAATAATTTAATAACGCAGATATTACTTGGGCTGGGTTTTTATCACTTAATAATTCCTTAGCCCAATCATAATATTTGGTTTCAATGTCATTATTTAATATCATATTTAAGTCATCATATATCTTTTGTTTTTTAGCACCAATAATATCTTTTATAGATGGTATGCTTGATTTCTTAATATCGGTTTTTGCAACTCTTTGAATAAATATTAGTTTTTTATACTCACTTGGGGTGATAAAAGTAATAGCAGTGCCTTGATTACCAGACCTACCGGTCCTACCAATACGATGCACATAAGATTCTGGGTCTTGCGGTAGAGAATAATTAATAACATGACTTAAATTGTTTACATCAATACCTCTTGCTGCAACATCTGTTGCTATTAAAATATTAGTTTTTTTATTTTTAAACCTTAAAAGTGTGCGCTCTCTTTGTGTTTGAGATATATCACCATGAATAGCATCAGCATCATAGCCCCTATCTATTAAATGTGTTAAAACAAAATCAACATCTCGTTTGGTGCGACAAAAAATTATGCCGTAAAAATTTTCTTCAATATCAATTATTCTGCAAAGCGCTTCAAATTTATCAGATGCCTTTACTTCAAAATATATCTGCTCAGTTAAGCTTGTTGTTAATTGTTCTTTTTTAACTCTAATATGCTCATAATCACCCATATATTTACCGGCTAATTCTTTTATTTTTGTTGGCATTGTTGCTGAAAATAAAAGAGTTTTTTTATTTATATTAGTGTATTCAAATATCTCCTCCATATCCTCAATAAAACCCATATTTAGCATTTCATCTGCTTCATCTAAAATTAATTGATTAATCTTATCTAATTTCAAAGTTTTTCTTTTTAAATGGTCAATAATCCTACCTGGTGAACCCACTACAATATGCGCTCCTTTTTTAAGTCTACGAAACTGTTGGTCAATTGATTGCCCACCATATATTGGCACAGTTTTAATATTTTTGTTGCCTTTTAATGAGTTTATTTCTTCCGCTACTTGAATTGCAAGCTCTCTAGTAGGAACTAAAATTAAAGCTTGTACAATTTTCAAATCAGCACTAACCATATCAATTAAAGGCAGCCCAAATGCTGCAGTTTTACCAGTGCCTGTCTGGGCTTGAGCTATGATATTAATATCATTTTTTAACATTAGCGGGATGGCTAATTCTTGAATTTTTGTAGGTTCTTCAAAACCTTTATTATTTATCGCTTGTAGAGTTTGTTTTGAAAGTCCGAGCTTAGCAAATGTTTTTTTAGCTTTCATATTTTCACCTAAATTAAATTTATTAACTATCTGCTATACCAATAAATTACAAATATTTAACAAATTAATCTAAGTAAGTTAATAGAACTACAGTAGGCTGGCAATTATATATAAAAATTCTTATAAAATGTGTGTGTTCAATACATATTAAGGCACTGCATTAAATAATAAAATAAATTCAGCATGGTAAATGAAAAAATATGGCTTATTTTTATATTAAAGTTAGTATGAAAAATACTCTAAGTAAAAAAGTATTATTATTTGTAAATATCATATAGTGTAACATTTAAACTTATAAAGTTTAAGTTTAAGGAGATTTTATGCAAGTTAGAGATATTATGGAAACAAATGTTAAAACAGTAACACCAGATACTTTGGTTAAAGATATTGCATTAACTATGGTTATGGGAAGAATTAGTGGAGCTCCTGTAGTAGATGAACACAAAAATTTGGTTGGCATCATTTCAGAAAAAGACATATTGAAGCATATGTTCCCTAATTTAAATGATTTTATTGATGGAATAGCACCTGATTTTGAAGAAATGGAGCAAAACTACAATGATACTATGAATTGTTATGTTAAAGATTTGATGACTAAAAATGTTGCTAGTGTGAAAGAAAATATCCCTATATTAAAAGCTGCCTCTATGATGTGGCTTAAAAATTTTAGAAGAATACCCGTAGCTAATAATGAAGGCAAATTACTTGGTATTGTAAGTATTGGAGATGTTCATCGCTCAATATTTAAAGAGAGAATGAAATAATAGCAAAATCAAACTAAAGAATTTTCAGAAAATAAAAATAAGTATAATTATGCTGTTTTATACTTATTTTTATTTACTTAATGACAGACTATAAAGACACTTTAAATCTACCACAAACTAATTTTCCTATGAAAGCTAATTTAGTTAATAGGGAAAAAATATTTTTAGAAAAATGGCAAAAGGATAATATTTATAAAATAATATCTGAAAATAATAAAGGTAAGCCAAAATTCATATTACATGATGGACCTCCTTATGCTAATGGCGATATTCATTTAGGTCATGCAGTAAATAAAGTTTTAAAAGATATGATAGTAAAAAGTAAATTACTATCAGGATTTGATGCACCTTATGTTCCTGGCTGGGATTGTCATGGGTTACCTATAGAACATAATATAGAAAAGAAAAAAGGCAAAGTAGGCGTAAAAATTTCTGCCAAAGAGTTTAGATTAGAGTGTAGAAAATATGTAGATACTCAAATAGAAAAACAAAAAAAGGATTTTATAAGATTAGGCATATTTGGTGATTGGGATAATCCATACCTTACAAAAAATTATAAATACGAAGCAGATATTGTTCGTGCTTTTGGAAAAATTATAGCAAATAAACACATAACAAAAGGTTACAAACCTGTTCATTGGTGTTGTGATTGCGGTTCATCTTTAGCTGAAGCAGAAGTAGATTATAAAAATAGAATTTCACCAGCTGTTGACATTAAATTTAAATTTGTTGATAGCTCGTTTTTTGATGTTCAAAAAGATATAAGTTTAATTATCTGGACTACCACTCCTTGGACTATCCCAGCAAATGAAGCTGTTGCAGTTCACCCAGATTTTGAGTATTCATTAATTGATATTGGTAGTGAATATTTACTATTAGCAACTGAATTACTAGAAGATTCTTTAGTGAGATATGGTTATAAAGATTACAAGATAGTAGATAAAAAATATCAAGGATATGAGTTAGAAAACTTAGAATTACAGCATCCTTTTTATGATAAAAAAGTTCCTATTATTTTAGGAGAACATGTAACAATTGAGGCTGGAACTGGTGCTGTGCATACTGCTCCAGCACATGGTGCAGAAGATTATGTTGTTGGTTTAAAATATAACTTACCAGTTGATTGTCCAATAAATGACAAAGGTGTGTTCTACGATGATGTAGAACTTTTTGCAGGGCAGTTTGTTTTTAAGGCAAATCAAAATATATTAGAAGTTTTGAGACAAAAAGGTAAATTATTATGTCATCAAGATATCAAACATAGTTATCCGCATTGTTGGCGCCACAAATCCCCTATTATTTTTAGAGCTACTCCCCAGTGGTTTATTTCAATGGAAAAGCAAGGCTTAAGGCAAACAGTTAAAGAACAAATAAAAAATGTTAAATGGTTTCCTGATTGGGGGCAAAAGCGAATTGAGCTTATGATAGGGTCTCGCCCTGACTGGTGTGTGTCAAGACAAAGATATTGGGGTTCACCAATTACATTATTTATAGATAAGAAAACTGGAGATTTACATCCTAATACTCAAGAGTTAATTGAAAAAATAGCCTTAAATATTGAAAAAGAGGGCATAGAGTATTGGTTTAATTGTAAAGCAGAAGATTTAGACATAGATAGCAATGTATATGAAAAAACTACTGATACTTTAGATGTTTGGTTTGATTCTGGCGTTAGTTTTTTTGCAGTTTTAAATCAAAGAAAAGAATTAGCCTCACTTGCTGATTTATATTTAGAAGGCTCAGACCAACATCGCGGCTGGTTTCAATCGTCAATTTTGGCATCATGTGCAATAACTAAAAAAGCACCATATAAGCAAGTTCTTACTCACGGGTTTATTGTAGATGAAAAAGGAGTAGCATTCTCAAAATCATTAGGTAACGGAATTGCTCCGCAGCAAATAATTAATAAATTAGGTGCAGATATTTTACGACTTTGGGTTGCAAGTGCTGACTATACTAATGAGATTACAGTATCAGATGACATACTTAAACGCTCAAGTGATGTATATCGTAGAATTAGAAATACTATGAGATTTATGTTAGCTAATATGCAAGGCTTTGATGCAAATAAACATCTGGTAAAGACAGCAGATTTATTAGCCTTAGATAGGTGGATAATAAATAAAACAGCTAAGCTACAAGAAAAAATAATAGCAGAGTGTGATGTATATAATTTTCATAGTGTTGTTAAATTAATATCTAATTTTTGTTCTAATGATTTAGGTGGATTTTATTTAGATATTATTAAAGATAGGCAATACACTACTCAAACAAATTCACTTGCGAGGCGCTCAGCACAAACAACACTATTTCATATATCTCACGCAATGGTGAGATGGTTAAGTCCAATTTTAAGTTTTACTGCAGAGGAAATATACCAGTATATTCCAAAATATGATAATAGTGATGATAGCAGTGTTTTTATCCAAAATTGGTATCAAGATTTAGAATCAAACTATAAAAATGTTGCAATTGATACTGCTAGAGAAGTTTCATCATTTGTGCGCCAACAAATTGAAAAAATGCGCAATGAAAAAAGTATTGGTTCGTCTCTTGAAGCTGAAGTAGACTTATATTGTAGTGATACAATTTATCAAAATTTATCTCAATTAGAAGATGAGTTAAGATTTATTTTCATTACCTCTTATGCAAGGATATATTCTTTAGCTGAAAAACCAAAAGGTGCTACAACTGTAAGTGATGATATTGCTATTAAAGTAACTAAAAGTAGTCACAAAAAATGTGTGCGTTGTTGGCATCGCCGTGAAGATATAGGTCAAAATAAAGAACACCCTGAACTGTGTTTAAGATGTGTTGATAATGTTGTAGCTAATGGTGAAAAAAGAGTATTTGCCTAAAAATCATGCAAACTCTTAATTTAAATTTAGGTGCAAAAACATACCCAATTTATATTGGTCAAAATTTACTAACTAAAAAAGATTTAATAACCCCTTTTGTTAAAAGCAATCAAGTTATGATTGTTACTAACACTACAATTGCACCACTTTATTTAGCAAAAACAACAGAGTTATTTAAAGATTTCGATATTAAAACTGTAATCATAGCAGATGGTGAAGAGTATAAAACTTTAACTACTTTAAATAAAATTTATGATGCTTTATTAGAAAATAAATTTAATAGGGATGTGACTATTGTGGCATTAGGTGGTGGTGTAATTGGTGATATTGCTGGTTTTGCTGCTGCAAGTTATCAAAGAGGCGTTAATTTTATACAAGTTCCTACCACATTATTATCTCAAGTAGATTCATCAGTAGGTGGTAAAACGGGTGTTAATCACCAATTAGCTAAAAATATGATAGGGGCATTTTATCAGCCAAAATGCGTGTTAATTGATACTTCTACCTTAGCTACTTTAGATGATAGGCAATTTAGTGCTGGAATAGCTGAGGTGATAAAATATGGTTTATTAGGCGATAGATTTTTTTTTGAGTTCTTAGAAAAAAACATTTATAAATTACTAGCAAGAGATAACGATGTATTAAGCCAAGCTATTTTTAAATCTTGTAAAGATAAAGCAGATATTGTAGCTAAAGATGAATTAGAAAAAGGTACAAGAGCATTATTAAATTTAGGTCATACTTTTGGCCATGCTATAGAGAATACCTTAGGATATGGTAAATACCTTCATGGCGAAGCAGTAGCAGTAGGCATAGTTATGGCTGCTCATTTATCTATGCTTCATGGTTACATTGCAAATGATGATGTTTTTAGAATAAAAACTATATTAGAAAAAGCTAATTTACCTACATCAATAAATGGTAAAATTAAAAAAACCGCTTTTGTAAAAGCTATTAAAGTGGATAAAAAAGTAAAAGATGGCAAAATTCATTTAATTTTATTAAAGTCTATAGGAAATGCATTTATTAGTGATGGCTTTGATTTAAAATTGTTTAACAACACTATTTCTAAGTTCATAAAATAAAAAAAACATTATGATAAAAAAATCAAAAAAACTAGAAGAAAAAGACATATATAAAAAAGCTGGGGTTAGTGAAAAAGAACTAAAAGATACCAAAGTTCATGAAAAAGAATTACTTGACTTACTACAATTAGTAGAAAGGCAAAATGAAAAAAAATGGGAAAAATATTTTATCCCAGCTTTGGCAGTATGGACTTTTATAGTAATAGCAGCTTATGCAATTATTTACTCAATTACCCAAGATATGACAAGGCTTGCAGATTCTATTGACCCTAAAATGTCAGAAAATATGTCTGCAATGTCTAAGAGTATAGATTCTTTAGCTAATAATGTAAGCAAAATGACAGTTGCAGTTAATAATATGGATGAAAACTTTATATCAGTAGCAAGAGATATGAAAACAGTATCAAATAATATTAGCTATTTAAAACCAATATTAGCTAATATGGTAGAAATTAATATTAATATGAAGAGTATGAGTGACTCTATGATATGGATGCAAGGTGATACTGCGGAAATAAGGCGTAGTATAAGACCTATGAAGGCTTTTAATAATATTCCATTTTTATAGCAGTTATTTTAATTCAAACCAAAAAATCTTTATTAAGCTTTGTTAAGTCAATTGAAAATACTAAATTAATTGCAATTGATACAGAGTTTATTCGTGTTAAAACTTATTATCCTAAATTATCTTTAATTCAAGTAGCTGCAACTAAAGAAATGGCAGTAATTGATGTAATTTTAGTGGAAGATTTAACTCCATTATTTGATGTGATATATAGAGATGATGTTTTATGGATAGCTCATGCCCCAAGACAGGATTTAGAGGTTTTATTTCAATTTACCAAAAAATTACCTAAATTACTATTTGATACTCAAATTGCTGCAGCATTTTTAAATTATCAATTTCAAATATCTTATAAAGCTTTAGTTAAAGATATTGCTAATGTTGATATAGCCAAAGCACATACTCGTTTTAATTGGTTACAAAGGCCATTGCCTGATAATGCCGTTCAATATGCCATTGATGATGTTAAATATTTATTTGCCATATATGAAAATTTAAAAGATAACTTATCAAAAGAAAAAAAACTTATTTGGTTTGAAGAAGAAATGAAATATCTGCTAAATGAAAACCTTTATTATATAAATTGTAGTGATGCTTATAAAAGAGTAAAAGGGATAACTAATTTAGATACTGAATCTAAAAAAAATGCCATTTACCTAGCAGCATTAAGAGAGCACAAAGCTCAAAATGAAAATAAACCAAGAATGTGGATTGAAAGAGACAAATCTTTAATTTATCGTGCAATAAATAATAAAGTTGATACAAAAGAAATTGAATACGCTAAAAAAAAATGGCCAGAATTAAATACTGTAAAAATCAGCAAAAAAACATATAAGCCTTTTAATAATATAGAAATTGAATTAAAGAAAAAAATTCAAGAAATAATAATTCAAAAAGCTAAAGAATACAATTTAAAATCCGAACTCATTGCTAATATTAAGAATATAAACTCCTATGTTCGTGGAGGAAAAGAGACAAATTTTTCATATGGATGGCGTAATAAAATATTAAAAAAGGAGTTAGAAAATGCAAAATAGCTTTAAGCCAGTATCAGCAGGAAATATTCCTGATGAGATGAATGTTATTATTGAAATACCAGCAAACAGTTCACCAGTTAAATATGAGATTGATAAAGAGACTGATGCTATGTTTGTTGATAGATTCTTATCAAGATAAAATTGAACAATTCTTTTAGAATTATTGGTGGTAAGTGGCGCAAACAAAAATTAACATTTGCAAACATTGTTGAATTACGCCCAACACCTGATAGAGTAAGAGAAACTGTATTTAATTGGCTTAATTTTGATATTGCAAATAAAAGCACTTTAGACTTATTTGCAGGCAGTGGCTCTCTGAGTTTTGAGGCTTTATCAAGAGGGGCAAAACATGCAGTATTGATTGATAAATCTAAAAAACAGTGTGATTTTTTATTAACTAATAAAAAACTTCTTAATATTGATAATGTAGATGTCATTAATCAAGATGCTTTTGATTATTTGAAAGACGCTAAAAATAAGTTTGATATAATATTTTTAGACCCACCTTTTGCTAAAAATTTAATTACTACTACTTTAAAAGAGTTATCTAATAAGAGATTAATTTTAAAACAAGCTAAAATTTATTTAGAAACAGAGTATAAAATAACTCATGATTTATTAGATAATAAATGGGAAATTCTAAAACAAAAAAAAGCAGGACAAGTACATTTTTGTCTTATTAAAGCTAAATAAAATATGAAAACAACAGCAATTTATCCAGGCTCTTTTGACCCAGTTACCAACGGACATATTGATTTAATAACTAGAGCAAGTAAACTTTTTGATAAAGTAATCGTTGCCGTAGCACATCATACTTCTGGCAAAAACACTTATTTTGTTACCGATAAAAGAATTTATATGACAAAAAAAGCATTATCTAATATTAAAAATGTTGAAGTAACAGGCTTTGACAATCTATTAGTTGAATTTGCTAAAAATAAAGATGTGCATATTATTATTCGTGGGCTAAGAGCTGTATCTGATTTTGAATACGAGTTTCAATTAGCTGGTATGAATAGACAATTAAATGGTGAAATAGAAACTTTATTTATGGCCCCTGCTGAGGAATATGCTAATATATCTTCATCTTTAGTAAGAGAAATTGCTAAACTTGGAGGAGATATTTCTAAATTTGTCCCTCAAATTGTTATAGATAATTTCAAAAAAACAACTCAATGAAATATTTAACTAAATATCTAGTTTTTTTAATGCCGACATTATCTTAAGCTTTAGATAGCTTGCGATAAAGTCCTACATTAATTCAATAAAAAGTTATTTTAAAAATCAATTTGTAGAAATAATTCTACATTTTATATTATAGCTTTTTTCTATTTTCAATTAGCTCATCAACTACTTTAGGTTCTGCTAAGGTTGAAGTATCGCCTAGGCTTTCAAAATCATTTTCTGCAATTTTTCTTAAAATCCTACGCATAATCTTACCTGAGCGAGTTTTAGGTAACTGTGGTGCAAATTGAATAGTATTAATAGTAGCAATTGGACCTATCTCCTTCCTAACTAAAGCAACCAACTCTTTTCTCAAATCATCATTAGGATTTTCTCCTGCCATTAAGGATACATAAGCATAAATAGCCTGACCAGTAATGTTATGAGCTATACCAACTACTGCAGCCTCACTTACTTTTTCATGTAAAACTAATGCTGATTCTATCTCTGCTGTGCCTAATCTATGTCCAGAAACATTAAGAACATCATCTACTCTGCCAGTAATCCAATAATATCCATCTGCATCCCTTTTAGCACCATCTCCTGCAAAGTATTTTCCTTTAAAAGTAGAAAAATAAGTATCAATAAATCTTTGATGGTCATTATACAAAGTGCGCATTTGACCAGGCCAAGAGCGCGATATAACTAAAATACCTTCACATTCTCCTTGTTTTATATTACCACTTTCATCAACTATCTGGGGCTCAACTCCAAAAAATGGCTTAGTTGCTGATCCTGGTTTTAAATCAGTAGCATAAGGAAATGGGG
This sequence comes from uncultured Thiotrichales bacterium, assembly GCA_964508055.1. GTDB lineage: Bacteria > Pseudomonadota > Gammaproteobacteria > PS1 > Pseudothioglobaceae > CAZDRI01. The sequence continues at coordinate 67,381 of CAZDRI010000001.1, read as the reverse complement.
TAATCATATGCCCACCAGTTTCTGTCTGCCACCAAGTGTCAACAATAGGGCATTTTTTATTACCTATTTTTTCATAATACCAACTCCAAGCTTCAGGGTTTATCGGCTCACCTACAGTTCCTAATATTCTAAGGCTATCTCTTTTAGTATTAACTAAATACTCTTCTCCTGCTCCCATAAGAGCTCTTATTGCTGTTGGTGCAGTATAAAAAATACTCACCTTATGTTTATCAACTATTTGCCAAAAACGCGATGCATCTGGATATGATGGAATCCCTTCAAACATAAGAGATTTTGCCCCATTTGCAAGTGGTCCATATACAATATATGAATGCCCTGTTACCCAACCTATATCAGCAGTGCACCAATAAACATCTCCTTCTTGATAATCAAATACATACTTATGAGTCATTGCTGCAAAAAGTAAATATCCTCCAGTAGTATGCAATACTCCTTTTGGTTTACCAGTTGAGCCTGAAGTATAAAGTATAAACAATGGGTCTTCAGCATCCATAGCTTCTGGGGCACAATTTTGAGATGCACTAGCTACTAAATCATGATACCAAACATCTCTATCAGACCAATTAATATCACCATCTGTTCTTTTGACCACTAATATATGCGATACACAATCGCAATCTTTAACTGCAATATCTACATTGGCTTTTAATGGTACACTTTTACCGCCTCTTACCCCTTCATCAGCGGTGATAACGACCTTACACTCAGAGTCTAATATCCTATCTTTTAGAGCATCCGGAGAAAAACCTCCAAATACTACTGAATGCACCGCTCCTATTCTAGTGCATGCCAACATAGCTACACTAGCTTCAATAATCATTGGCATATAAATACAAACTCTATCGCCTTTTTTAACTCCTAATTGTTTTAACCCGTTTGCTAACTTACATACTTTTTCATGTAATTCTTTATAAGTTATAGTTTTTATATCATCAGGATTATCTCCTTGCCATATAAATGCTGTTTGATCTCCTCTTTTATCAAGGTGTCTATCAATACAATTGTAAGATACATTTAATATTCCACCTTCAAACCAAGATATTTTTCCTTCTTCATAATTACAATCTTGCACTTTATTCCATTTTTTACCCCAACTTAAAAACTTTTCAGCTTGTGCAGCCCAAAACTCATCAGGATTATTAATTGATTGCTCATACATCTTATTATATGTTTCACTATCAATATGTGCTTTATTAGATTTTGCTTTTGGATAAATTTCAATTTTTGACATATTTCCCCTATAAAATTAACTACATCTTACAATTATAAATAAATTTCTTACTATAATTTATCTAATCCATTAAATACTATCCCAGTAAGACTTATCACTCCAACAACCTCTCCTTTTTTAACAACAGGACAGCGTGATAATTTAAAATTTGCTAAAAGCATAGCACAATGATGTATTTGCATATCAGGATGGACATGAATTGCTGGCTTAGTCATAACTTCATAAGCATTAACTCTATCTAAAGATCTATTTTTAGCTATAACATCTCTAGCAATATTTGAAATTAATACAATACCATGTTCATCATATTTGTGTTTTTTGTGCACAACAAGCATTTTTGTACTTTTATTTTTCATTTTATTTAAACAAGTTCTCACACTTGACAGACCATCAACAAAATCAACTTTTTTCCACATTAAGTCTTTTACAAAAACTAATTTTTCTTTACTATGTACTTTATTCATAATTTCTCCTCTACTGTTTCATTTAACGATTCAATTTGCTTGCCAATACCTACAGCATCTTCAATATCTAATTGAAATGCTATCCCTTCATTTTTATCAAACTCTCCTGTTTTATCTATTGCCTCTAGTATTGCTCGAGATAAATGTTCTTCAACTAAATACATAGATACATCTATAGGTCTCTCAACACTAAGACCAAAAAAAGTTTTTACATGTGTTAATCCTTCGCCTCTAGCGTTAGATATAATAGTAGAGCCTGTAGCTCCAGCATTCCTCGCTGCAGTTTGTATTTTCTCAGTATTAGCACTTTCACTAAAAGTTATTATCAATTTAAAATGCATATTTATCTCCTTTTTAATTTAATCAATAAATCCACAATTTGCACATACCCCATAACACTCATAATTGGGAATAAAGATGCAAAGGCAATTAAGCCAAATCCGTCAAGTAAAGCATTTCTGCCTTCAATATTGCCTGCAAGGCCTAATCCTAAAGCTGTAACTAAAGGCACAGTAACAGTTGAAGTAGTAACTCCTCCAGAGTCATAAGCAAGAGCAATAATATCTTTTTTAACAAATGCTGTTTGAATTAAAACTATTATATATCCAGCAATAATAAAATAATAAAGTGGTATTCCCACTACAATTCTATAGGAGCCTAATGCTATACCAACAGCAACGCCTATTGCAACAGCAATTCTTAAATTCCAAGCTTTAATAGTTCCACCAGACACCTGATTTGCTTTTAATGCTACTGCTAATAATGATGGTTCTGCTATAGTTGTGGAAAATCCTATTGCAAAAGCAAAAATATAAACCCATAAATAATCTTGCCAAACCGGGTTAGCTGCAATTTTTAAAAAATCTTTTGAAGTAAGTTGAGTTGCCATTAGTTTTCCTAATGGGAATAAAGCTTTTTCAAGACCTATTAAAAATAATGTAATGCCTATCCAAACTAATATAAAACCAATAATTATATTTTTTAAATTAGGAATTTTTTCTCTTAAAATTGCATACTGAAAGAAAAATATCACCAAAATAATTGGCAGTATATCAACAATCATATAAATAAATGGATATATATATTCTTTCATACTATTATCCCATAGAGCATAACAAATGACATTGGGGTAAGCGATGCAAAAGCTATCAAACCAAAGCCATCAGTCAAAGGATTTCTACCCTCAATAGTTGTCGCAAGACCAACTCCTAAAGCTGTAACTAAAGGCACGGTAATGGTAGAAGTAGTAACGCCTCCAGCATCATAAGCTATACCAATAATATAATCAGGCGCAAAAAATGTAATAATAACAACGCTTATATAACCACCAATAATAACTTTTTGAATAGGCCAGTTTTTTAAAATTCTAAGTACCCCAATAACAATAGCAAAACCTACCGAAATAGCAACAGTATAGCGCAACCCTTGTGCATAGTTATTAATAGATTCTTTAGTATTAGCAATAATCCCGCCCTCTTGTGCTACTTTTGCGGCTTCATTTGCTACTGCAATTAACGCCGGTTCAGCAACTGTTGTGCCAAATCCAAGAGCAAAGGAAAATATTAATAACCATATTAAACTACCTTTACTTACAAAAGAAAAAGCAAGGTTCTCCCCTACTGGAAACAATCCCATTTCCAAACCATATACAAATAAAGTAAGACCTATAATAATAAAAAATGTTCCAATTAAAATATCAGATATATTTGGAATATTTTGTTGCAAAACTACTAATTGAAAGAAAGCTATTACAATAAAAATCGGCAGTAAATCTTTTATACTATCAAATAGATTATTAAAAAAAAGTTTTATTACTTTAGCCATGATTTTATATTTTATAATAAAAAATTATGGTTATTTTTTAATATAAACAAAATTAGCATTTTGCTGCAATATAGAATATGTTATTGACCTCTTTTAAATATATTATCTAAATCTTTAAGGCTATATTCTACCCATGTTGGACGACCATGATTACACTGGTCAATTCTCTTAGTTTTTTCCATTTCTCTAAGTAAATTATTCATCTCATCTATAGTAAGTTTTCTATTAGCCTTAATAGAACTATGACATGCTATAGTGGCTAGAATTTCATTAATAGATTCTTTTATCCTGCTACTTTTAGCGTATTTATTAAAATCAGCAATAACATCTTTTATTAAACTCTTTATATCAGCTTCTATTAACACAACTGGAATAGTCCTTATAACTATACTGTTTTCAGATAAAACATCTATATCAAATCCAAGATTTTTAAATTCTTTCTTTGAATTTGCTGCAATTTGGACTTCAGTTTTTGTTAGATTTATGCTCTCTGGTACCAATAAATTTTGTGCTTTAATTTTTTTTGTTTTATTTTGTGATTTTAATTTTTCATAAGTAATTCTCTCATGTGCAGCATGCATATCTACAATTACTAAACCATTTTCATTTTGTGCCAAAATATAAACACCATGTAATTGCCCTAGTGCATAACCTAGCGGATGATTTTCAGAACTTAAATACTCATAAATATCAGAGCTAATAGTATTACTTTGAGTTTTATTAGCTGATTTAGATGAACCATATAGTTTATCTATATTTTCAAAATTAACCTCATCCTTCACACTAAAATTAAATCTTTGATTTTTTTGCTTGGAATTAATACCAAAAGTACTAAAATTTAATCTTGTCTTACTTGGCTCATTATTTAAAGGAGTGCCAATTTTATTTTTTAAAGATTTATAAATAAATTGATGTATTAATTGACTTTCAGAAAATCTAACCTCTGTTTTTGCAGGATGGACATTTACATCAACAAACTTAGGGTTGCATGTTAGATAAAGCACATATATAGGATGTCTGCCATGAAATAGCACATCTTGATATGCTTGACGCACAGCATGAGATACTACTTTATCTTTAACAGCTCGTTTATTAACATAAAAAAACTGCATATCTGTCTGCGATCTATTAAAAGTAGGCAGACCTATCCAGCCACTAAGCGTTAGATTATTTATTGTTTCTGCAATATAAATAGAATTATCAACAAATTCTTTAGCCAGTATTTGACTTAGGCGTTGTAATTTTTCTGCATCATTATTAGCAATTTTAAATTTATAAATTAATTTATTATTATGTTTAAGGCTAAAACCAACATCAAAATTACTTAATACTATTTTTTTAAATAAATTTTCAATATGGATAAACTCTGTTCTTGCTTTGCGTAAAAATTTACGCCTTGCTGGAGTATTATAGAATAAATTTTCTACAATTACAGTTGTGCCTTTTGGATGGCTTTGAGGCTTTATTTCTTTATTATTATCTAACTCAAAAGCTAAATCTTCAGTTTTATATTTAGATATTATTTTCACTTGTGCAACTGAGGTAATACTTGCTAGAGCTTCACCTCTAAAACCAAATGAAGAAATTTTAGCTAAATCAGAAGCAGAATGAATTTTACTAGTAGCATGCCTTGCTAATGATAGCTCTAAATCCTCTTTTAAAATCCCATCTCCATCATCAATAATATGAATAGATTTAACTCCTCCATCAACAATATTTATATCTATTTGTTTAGAGTTTGCATCTAAGCTATTTTCTAATAATTCTTTTACAATTGATGCTGGTCTTTCTACTACCTCACCAGCAGCTATTTGATTAGCAACTTGTTCTTGTAAAATTTTTATTCTAGCCACTTGAGTTTCTCTCTAAGTTTTACAATTTTGCCGACTATCATTAAGGTTGGAGCTTGTATTTTAGTATTTGTAACTAAATCAGCCAACTTGCTTAAATTACTAACATAAACTTTATGATGTGGAGTTGTTCCTCTTTCTATCAAAGCCACTGGCATTTTTTTATCCATACCATGCTCTATTAATTTTTTAGATAAATATTCCGCTCCAGTAAGACCCATATAGAAAACTATGGTTTGATTTTCATAAACTAATTCATTCCAAGGAAGATTCATAGTATTATTTTTTAAATGTCCAGTAACAAACCTACAAGATTGAGAATAATCCCTATGAGTCAATGGTATGCCAGAATATGCAGCACAACCTGATGCTGCAGTGATACCAGGCACTACCTGAAAAGGAATATTGTTTTCTGCTAATTTTTCAATCTCCTCTCCGCCTCTACCAAAAATAAATGGGTCTCCTCCTTTTAATCTTAAAACTCTATTACCTTTTTTGGCATATTTTATTAAAAGTTTATTAGTATCTTGTTGCTTAACATAATGCCTGCCTCTTTCTTTACCGACATAGATAAGTTTTGCATCTCTTCTTACTAACTCTAGCACTTCATTAGATACTAATCTATCATATAAAATCACATCAGCTTGCTGCATTAATCTTAATGCCTTAAAAGTTAATAAATCTGGGTCCCCAGGCCCGCTACCAACTAAATAAACTTCTCCTGATTTGCGTACACTTTTTTCTAATTCGTCATTTAGCATTTTTTTAGCATCATTTATTTGCCCACTGAATACTTTTTCTGCCACAATACCTGTGAAAATCCTCTCCCAAAAATATCTTCTATCTTTTATATTATTAAATTTTTGTTTTACTTTATCTCTAAACTCTGCAGCAATCTCAGCAAGTAAACCATAATAATTTGGTATGGTGCTTTCAAGTTTTGACCTTATTATTCTTACTAATACAGGTGCTTTTCCAGAAGAGGTAGTAGCAATAATAATAGGATTTCTATCAACAATTGAAGGCATAATAAAAGTGCAAAGTTTAGGATTATCAACTACATTTACTGGAATATTTGCATCTTGTGCTAATAGAGATATTTTTTCATTTAAATTTTTATTATCCGTTGCAACAATTATTAATGCTGGTTTTTTTATATCACTAGCTACAAATTCTTTTTTTATAAGTTTGATATTGTCTATTTTCTTAAAATCAGCAATGAATTTTTTACTTATACATATTATTTTAGCGCCTGCTTTTAATAGTAATTGAGTTTTTCTAAGACCTACCTGTCCTCCTCCCACTATAAGACAGTCTTTATTTTTAATATCTAAAAAAATTGGAAAATATTCCATAATTAACACAAGTATTGAAATAGTTATTAATAGTTATTTTACAGTAGTCTTTATTAGTGATAATCAGCTAATACTTGTTTTAATAAATTAAGAGTAATTGGCTTTTTTTCCTGTATTGATTTTTTATCAATTTTATCAATGATTTTAAGTAAAAATTTTAAATCACGATTTTGATTATTTAATAAATATTTATAGATATTATTTTTAATTATTAACCCTTTAGCTGTTGCTTTTTTTTCTAATATTATTTTTTTCTCTTCATCATTTGGGTTTTTTAGATGAAAAGTTAAAGCAAAGCTAAGTCTAGTTTTTATATCATTAATACTAAACTCTAATTCTTTTGGTGGTCTTTTAGCACTAACTATTAATTTTGAAGTTGATAATTTAACCTTATTGTACAGCTCAAACAATTCTCTTTGCTCTTTATCATTTAAATTATCAATATTATCCAAACATATTAAATCAAAGTTAATCATATCTAATAAATTTATATCTACTATAGGTTTATTAAAATCTAAATAGGCTACCTTTTTATTATTATCAATAGCAGCTAATGCTGATGCTTGTAAAAGATGGGTTTTTCCTGATGAACTATTACCCCATAAATAAATAAAATTAGTGGTATTGTTTTTTAATTCTTGTTTTAATAACTGAACTATTTGACTATTTGCAAATTCAATATAATTAGCAAAAGTCATATGGGTGCTTATTTTAATTGGGAGACTAAGTTGAGTCATTATCTATTTTTCTAACAATATAGTTTTTATCCATAACCAAGTATAATCTATGCCGCTTAAAACTGTGCTTGTGCCTACTATAATGTAACCGACATCTAACATATCTTTTAATGGCAGAAAAACCTGACTTATCATCAATAATGCAACCAATGATATTTGTAAGACAGTATTTAATTTGCTTAAATTAGAAGGAGTGAGTAATCTTTTTTGTTTTAAACCATCAGCGTAATAAAAACCTACTGTGCCTGCTATTATTATAATATCTCTGATAGCAATAGTAATTAATAGCCACCACGGTATAAGCCCTACTATAAATAATGCTAAAAAACTTGATACTAATAATAGTTTATCTGCCAATGGGTCTAAAATAGAGCCTAATTGTGTTTGATATTTAAATTTTTTAGCAATAAATCCATCAAGACCATCAGTGATGCCTGCTATTAAAAATAATATAAAAGCTAATAAAAAAGATTGTTTTAATAATAAGAAAACGATTGGAAATGTTAAAATTATTCTTGTTAAAGTTAGAGTGTTTGGTAGCAACGATAAATTCATTTGTTTGAAAAATAAATTAAACAGCTATATTATACGGAAAAATAAAAATGACAGAATTGACTTATAAATCATCTGGGGTTGATATTGAGGCTGGTAATAAATTAGTAGCAAAAATAAAACCTTTTACAAAATCAACTAATAGAGATGGAGTAGTATCTAATATAGGTGGATTTGGAGCATTATTTGAATTAGACTTAAATAAATATAAAAGTCCGCTATTAGTATCAGCAACTGATGGGGTAGGCACTAAATTAAAATTAGCGGAAATGTTAGGTAAGCATGATACTATTGGCATAGACTTAGTTGCAATGTGTGTTAATGATTTAATAGTGCAAGGGGCTGAGCCTTTATTTTTTTTAGATTATTATGCTACTGGTAAATTAAATATTGATTTAGCTGCAGCTGTTATTAAAGGTATTGCTGCTGGTTGTAAACAAGCAAACTGTGCCTTGATTGGCGGTGAAACTGCTGAAATGCCATCAATGTATAATAATGAAGAATATGATTTGGCTGGATTTTGTGTAGGTGCTGTGGAAAAAGGAAAAGTAATAACAGGAGATAATGTAGCTGAAAATAATGTAATTGTAGCTATTGAATCTTCTGGTCCTCATTCTAATGGTTACTCACTTATTAGAAAAATCCTTGAAAAAGAAAAAAACCCTTCTATAAATCTTGATACTTTAATAGAGCCTACTAAAATTTATGTTAGAACTATATTAAATCTTATAGCAAAAATAAAAGTTAATGCTATTGCTCATATAACTGGCGGTGGAATATTAGAAAATATCCCACGAGTAATAAAACAAGATTTATGCGCAGTAATTGACACTCAAACATGGCAAATACCAGAAGTATTTAATTGGTTGCAAGAAAAAGGCAATGTAAATACAAATGAAATGTATAGGGTATTTAATTGTGGAGTAGGTATGGTGGTTATAGTTGCTGCAAAGGATGCTGATAATACAATAGATATTTTAACAAGCAGCGGAGAGAATGCTTGGCTTATCGGTCATATTGAAAAGGTAAAAAATACTAATATTAAAATTATCTGATTTATGCTTAATGCAATTGTGTTAATTTCTGGTTCTGGCTCTAATTTACAAGCATTAATTGATAAATCTCATAATAAGAGTATAAATATCAAAGCGGTAATCTCCAATAATGAAAATGCTTTTGGACTTAAAAGAGCTAAAGATGCAAATATAAAAACCTATGCAATTAATAACAAATTAGCCAGTAATGAATTTGATTTACAGTTAATAGAAATCATAAACAAATACTCTGCTAATTTAATAATATTAGCAGGATTTATGCGCATTTTAAGTGCTGCTTTTGTGAGTAAATTTTATGGAAAAATAATTAATATTCATCCATCATTATTACCAAAATTCACAGGACTTGACACTCATAAAAGAGCAATAGAAGCTGGTGAAAAAGAGCATGGTGCTACAGTTCATTTCGTAACTGCAGATTTAGATATGGGACCAATAATCATGCAAGCAAAAGTAAAAGTTAAAAAAGATGATAAGGTGAAAATATTGGCGAATAGAGTTTTAAAAGAAGAGCATAAACTATATCCAAAAGTAGTTAAATTATTTAGTGAAAATAAAATTTCTTTGCAAAAAGAAAAAGTTAAAATTTTATGAAAAAAACTAAATTGCTTTTGTTAGTATTCTTTTTTGCTAAATCTTACGCTTTAGAACCCTTTAAAGCTGTTTATAAATTATCTTTTAACGGCTGGCAAGTAGCTGAGGAAAAACGCCAATTAACAAAAGCTAAAGACGACACATACTTTTATACTGCTAATGCTAATACTACAGGGTTAATATCAATTCTTAAAAGCTATAAAATTAATGCTGCAAGTAAATTCAGATTTAAAAATGGCAAACTTGACAGTATTTTCTATAAACGCAAAGAATTTGATTCTGATGATGTGGCTAAAGATGTGAGTATAGCTATAAACTCTGATGAGCAAATTGTAAAAACCACAAAAAAAAATAAAACTTGGAATACTAAAAAAGGTAATGTAATTGATGATTTAAATCTAATGTTAGCAATAGCTAATGATTTTAAAAAAAAACCTAATAAAAAAGACTTTTATTATCAAGTAGCTGATGGCAAAAAAATCGCTAATCAACATTTTATAACTCATACAAGAGATGCTATAAAAATAAATGACAACAATACTGAAATTATTAAACTAAAAAAAATAGTCAAAGATAAAGATAGAAAAATTGAAATATGGCTTGCTCCTAAATTTAACTATATAGCTGTTAAAATAATCCAAAACGAGCCTAATGGCGACATTTATGAATATAATTTAATTGCTCTTAATGATGCAATAATAACTATATTAAACCAATAATAAGACCACTGCATTAAATGGGAAATAGAAAAAATTTTTAACTTTTTTCGTTTATTAGTTAATGCAGTAGTAATGTAATAATAGCCTATTTTACTTGCTGATTAAATTCACCAGATGCATAGCAACTAGCCATTTCATCTAAAGATATTGGTTTGATTTTATCAGCATTGCCAGATGTGCCAAACGCTTCAAATCTTGCCTCACAAATTGACTGCATAGCCCTTGTTGATTCTTTTAAATACTTTCTTGGATCAAAATTTGACTTATTCTCACTCAAATGTTTTCTAATTGCACCTGTTGATGCCATTCTTAAATCAGTATCAATATTTACTTTTCTAACACCGTGTTTTATGCCCTCTTGTATTTCGCGGACTGGCACACCATAAGTTTGCCCCATATCTCCACCATAGTTATTGATAATTTCTAACCAATCTTGCGGCACTGATGATGAGCCATGCATAACTAAATGAGTACTTGGAATTCTTGTGTGAATTTCTTTTATTCTATCAATTCTTAAAATATCACCTTCTGGCTCTTTAGTAAACTTATAAGCACCATGTGATGTTCCAATGGCTATAGCTAATGCATCAACTTGTGTTTCTTTAACGAAATTTGCTGCTTCTTCAGGGTCAGTTAAAAGCATATCTGCATCTAACTTGCCTTCAGCCCCATGGCCATCTTCTTCACCCATCATTCCTGTTTCTAATGAGCCTAAACATCCTAACTCACCCTCAACAGATACGCCCCCTGCATGAGCAAATTTAACAACTTCTTTAGTAACACTTACATTATATTCATATGATGATGGAGTTTTCATATCAGACATTAAAGAGCCATCCATCATAACAGAGCTAAACCCAGATTGTATTGAACGCAAACAAACAGCTGGTTCACTTCCGTGATCTTGATGCATAACCACTGGAATATGTGGATATAATTCTGTAGCAGCAGTAATTAAATGCCTTAAAAAAGGTTCGCCCGCATATGACCTAGCTCCTGCTGAACCTTGCATTATTACTGGGCTGTTAGTTTTATCAGCAGCTCGCATAATAGCATGCACTTGCTCCATATTATTTACATTAAATGCTGGCATACCATAATCATTTTCTGCTGCATGGTCTAATAATTGTCTCATTGAAATTAACATATTTTTTCTCCTTATTTATATTTAATAATCACCACCAACTTTTACTATTTTTAGTAAATTAGTGCCTCCTGATTGATTTTTATACATACCTTTAGTTATGATAACTATATCTCCATCTTTAACTGCTTTTCTTTTTTGTAGCTCTCTAACAACTGTATGATTAATTTCACTCCAATCTTTTTTCAAAACAATTTTACAAGGATATACCCCACGATATAGAGTTGCTTTTTGTAAAGTTTTAGCTTTATCGCTCATAGCATAAATAGGAATCTTAGAGCTAATTCTAGACATCCACAGTGCTGTTCTTCCAGTCTGGGTAAGAGCTACTATCGCTTTAACATTTAAATGATTACCAGCATACATTGCTGATAGAGCAATAGTCTCATCAATTAATTTAAACTTCTCATGTAATCTATGCTCAGATACTCTAACTAAGGGGTTTTTTTCTGCCTCTACACATACTGCTTTTACGGTATCTACTACATTTATAGGATAACGCCCAGTTGCTGTTTCTGCAGATAACATTACAGCATCAGTGCCATCAAGCACTGCATTAGCTACATCAAACACTTCAGCACGAGTGGGCACTGGGCTATTAATCATTGAATCTAGCATTTGGGTTGCAGTTATAACTGGCTTGTTAAATGTTCTTGCTAACTTAATTAATCTTTTTTGTTGAGCTGGTAATAGAGGGTCGCCGATTTCTACCCCTAAATCTCCTCTAGCAATCATAATGCCTTCTGATTCTTCAATAATATGCTCTATAATTCCTTGTTTTAAAGACTCAGCCCTTTCAATTTTTGCTATAACTCCTGCATTTGAATTTTCTTGTTTTAATAACTCCTTAGCTCTGATTACATCATTAGCATTTACAGGAAACGAAAGTGCCACATAATCAGCATTAACTTGTGCAGCAATTTTTATATCTTTTAAATCTTTTTTGGTAAGTGCATTAGTTGAAAGACCTCCACCTTTAAGATTAATACCTTTTTTGCTTGATAACTTACCACCTTGAGTAACTTTACAATATATTTTATTAGCAATAACAGCTACAACTTTCATTATTATCTTGCCATCATCTAATAATAGGATGTTGCCTTTTTTTATGTCTTTAGGTAGTGATTTTGGTCTTATAGCTACTTGTTTTTTATTGCCAGATTTTTTACCTAAATCAGCATCTAAAATAAACTTATCCCCTTCTTTTAAGTAAACAAAATCATTTTTAAAAGAAGATATGCGAATTTTTGGACCTTGCAAGTCCATTAAAACACCTACTATTTTATTATTATTTTTTGCATATCTACGAACTGCATTAATTCTTCTTATATGTTCTTTCTCGTCACCATGAGAAAAGTTTATTCTAACAATATTGACGTTAGCATCAAGAATTTCTTTTAAAACATTCTCATCATCAGTTGCAGGTCCTAAAGTCGCTAAAATCTTGGTGCGTCTTAAAATAAAATCAGTCATTCACACCTTTTTTCTAAAATTTCAATCGCTGGTAGTTTTTTACCTTCTAAAAATTCTAAAAACGCACCACCCCCGGTAGAAATATAAGATATATCTTTAGCAATATTATATTTATCAATAGCTGCTAAGGTGTCTCCTCCACCTGCAATTGAAAATGCACTAGATTCAGCTATAGCATTTGATAATTGTTTGGTGCCATTTGCAAATTGGTCAAACTCAAAAACTCCAACAGGTCCATTCCATACAATTGTTCCTGCAGTTTTTAAAATATCTGTTAGCTCTTTAATTGAATTAGGACCAATATCAAAAATCATATCGTCTTTTTCAATATCTTTAGCATTTTTAATTGTAGCTTCAGCAGATTCAGAAAATTCTTTCCCAGTTACCACATCAGTAGGAATTGGTATATTAATAGTACTCATTAAGTTTTTTGCAGTATCTACTAAATCACTTTCACAAAGAGAATTGCCAACATCATAGCCTTGAGCTTTAATGAAAGTATTAGCAATACCGCCACCGACTATTAATTTATCTACAACTTTTGATAAACTTTCCAATACAGTAAGTTTTGTTGATACTTTTGAACCTCCAACTATTGCAACCATTGGACGCTTAGGAGTATCTAATGCTTGAGTTAGAGCGTCTAATTCATTACTCAATAATATCCCTGCACACGCTGTAGCTGCGTATTTGGCAACACCATGAGTAGACGCTTGAGCACGATGTGCTGTGCCAAAAGCATCCATTACAAAAACATCACATAATTTGGCTATTTTTTTTGCTAACTCATCATTATTTTCTTTTTCACCAATATTAAATCTAACATTCTCACAAAGAACTACTTCATTAGCATTTAATGCAACCCCTTCAAGCCAATTTTTCTCAAGACGCACATTTACATCAAGTAGTTCGTCTAATCTATCAGCAACAGGTTTAAGAGAAAACTCTTCATTATATTCACCTTCTGTTGGTCTACCAAGATGAGACATTAAAATAGGCTTACCTCCTTTTTTAAGGACTGCATTAATGGTAGCTAATGACGCCTTTATACGAACATCACTAGTAACTACACCATCTTTAACTGGTACATTTAAGTCTTGACGAATAAGAACTCGCTTATTATTTAATTCTAAATCTTGTAGTTTTTTGATTGTCATATTTATTTACTTCAATATTAATTAAAGGGTTATTTACTTGCATGTTCAACAAGACGCAACATATTGCAGGTGTAGCCATATTCATTGTCATACCAAGACACTACTTTAACAAAAGTAGCATCTAATGCGATGCCTGCACCTTCATCAAAAATTGATGGAGCTGATATGCCGCGAAAATCTGTAGAAACCACCTTTTCATTCGTGTATGCAAGAACACCTTTCATTTCGCCCTCTGCCGCATTTTTCATAGCTTGGCAAATATCTTCATAACTTGCATCATTATTTAATTCAACAGTTAAATCAACAACTGATACATCAGAAGTTGGAACTCTAAATGCCATACCAGTTAATTTTCCATTAAGTTCTGGTAAGACAACTCCAACAGCTTTAGCAGCACCAGTAGAAGAAGGAATAATGTTTTCTAAAATACCTCTACCACCGCGCCAGTCTTTCAATGATGGACCATCTACAGTTTTTTGAGTAGCTGTTGCTGCATGGACTGTAGTCATTAGTCCTCTTTTAATACCAAAATTATCATTTAATACTTTAGCAACAGGTGCTAGACAGTTTGTAGTACATGATGCAGCAGAAATAATATCTTCATCTTTATAATCATCATGATTTACACCATATACAAACATTGGAGTGCCATCTTTTGAAGGAGCACTTTGCACTACTTTTTTAGCACCAGCACTCAAATGTGCCTGACATGATTCAGTAGTTAAGAAAAATCCAGTGCAGTCAATTATTAATTCTGCACCAACTTCATTCCATTTTAAATTAGCAGGGTCTCTTTCAGCTGTCAGGCGTATTTTTTTGCCATTAACCACCATATTCCCATCTTCAGCAGCAACATCACCTTTAAAACGACCGTGAACTGAATCATACTTTAACATATATGCTAAATACTCAACATCTAGTAAATCATTAATAGCTACTACTTCAATATTTGGAAAGTCATTTGCTATTGCACGAAATGCCATACGACCTATACGACCAAAACCATTTATTCCAACTTTTATTGTCATTTATTTCTCCTAATTTTTTAAATTTTAAAGTATAGATTCTACAGTTTTTATAACATTTTCAACTGTAAATCCAAAGTGTTTAAATAATTCACCAGCAGGTGCTGATTCACCAAATTGATCAATTGATATAACTTTACCATTATTTCCAACATATTTATACCAAGCGTCACCAGTTGCAGCTTCAACAGCAACTCTTTTAGTAACAGAATCAGGTAACACACTTTGTTTATAAGCATTATTCTGCTTATCAAAGGTAGTTGTTGAAGGCATAGATACTACTCTTATATTAGCGTTTATTTCTTTACTAGCTTTAATTGCTAAATCAACTTCTGAGCCTGTAGCAATTATAATAACATCTGGTTCACCATCACAATCTTTTAACACATATCCGCCTTTATTGATATTTTCAATCTGCTCAGAGCTTCTTTTTTGAAAAGCTAAACCTTGTCTAGAAAATACAAGACTTGTAGGACCATCTTTTTTCTCTATAGCTTTTTTCCAAGCTACAGCAGTTTCTAATGTATCACAAGGACGCCATACTTCCATATTTGGAATCATCCTTAAAGTTGGTATTTGCTCTATTGCTTGATGCGTTGGACCATCTTCACCTAAACCAATTGAATCATGAGTATATACAAATATACTTCTAACTTTCATAAGTGCTGCCATTCTTAATGCGTTTCTAGCATATTCTGAAAACATTAAGAAAGTGCCACCAAAAGGTATAAATCCACCATGCAAAGCTACACCATTCATAATCGCAGACATAGCAAATTCTCGCACTCCATAATTTATATAATTTGCAGCAGCTACATCTTTTCGCATTGGAATATAACCACTCCATTCAGTTAAATTAGAGCAACCTAAATCAGCAGAACCACCAAAAATTTCAGGTAATAAAGGAGCATAGCCTTCAATTGATTTTAATGATGCTTGTCTTGTTGCTAAAGTTTCAGCATCACTATTAACAGCATTTATGAAAGTAGCTGTCTTTTTATTCCAATTTTCTGGCAAATTTCCATCCATTCTTCTGACAAATTCTGCCGCTAATTTTGGATGTGCCTTTTTATATGCAGCAAATTTTTCATTCCATTTTGCCTCTAATTCAGAACCTTTTTTAGTCTTATCCCAAGCATTATAAATTTCTTCAGGGACTTCAAATGCCTCATAATTCCATCCAATTGCTGCTTTAGTAAGATTAACTTCTTCTTCCCCCAATGGAGCGCCATGACAAGCATGAGAACCAGCCTTGTTAGGAGAACCATAGCCTATAATAGTTTTACAACATATTAAGGTAGGCATATCAGTCATTGTTTTAGCAGAATTTATAGCTTTTGATATTGCTTCAGGATTATGCCCATCTACATCAGTAATTACCTGCCAACCATATGATTCAAATCTTTTTGGAGTATCATCAGAAAACCAGCCTTCAACATGACCATCAATAGAAATACCATTATCATCCCAAAAAGCAATTAATTTACCTAAACCCAAAGTCCCAGCTAAAGAACAAGCCTCGTGTGACACTCCTTCCATTAAACAGCCATCACCTAAAAACACATAAGTATGATGATCAACAATATTATGTCCATCTTTATTAAAATGACCAGCTAAGCCCTTCTCAGCAATAGCCATACCAACAGCATTAGTAATGCCTTGACCTAAAGGTCCTGTTGTTGTTTCTACCCCTGGAGTGTAGCCATATTCAGGGTGACCTGGAGTTTTAGAATGCAGTTGACGAAATTTTTTTAAATCATCAATTGTAAGTTCATAACCTGATAAATGTAGAAGAGAGTATATAAGCATAGAACCATGCCCATTAGATAGTATAAATCTATCCCTATCCGCCCAATTAGGGTTTTTAGGATTAAACTCCATATAATCGTTGAAAAGCACCTCAGCAATATCAGCCATACCCATAGGGGCTCCTGGATGGCCTGAATTTGCTTTTTGGACTGCATCCATACTTAAAGCACGGACCGCATTTGCTAAATCTCTTCTTGTAACCATACTGAAATCCTCAATATTAAAACCTAATGATTATATACTATGTTAAAGGTTTTTATTAAAATAATGTATAGTCAAGCCTAGACAAGTATGGAGAAATTCTGCAAGTTATTAATAACCATTGCAGCACAAGATAAGCTAAGACCTTGGCAATAATCTGTAAAAGACTTATGAAATACTAAAATGCTTTGTCACCCTTGTATCTTAAATATCCGTGTAAATAATCATTTTTTTGATAATTTTAGCTTACACTATCCAATGGCGATTGGATAAGGATAGTATGACAACAAGCAATTTAAAGTAGGCAAAAATAATTTTTTAAAATTTTTATCTAGTAAATTAAATGAAAAAAATAGCTAATAACGCAAAGACCTCAAATTTTAGAACTAGTAGCTTGTGCTCTTAAAAAAGCTTAGACTATTACAATTAAAAATTTCACCAGTTTACACTTTTGCTTATTAGATTTTTGTTATTTCTAAGTATAAAAAAAACTTTGATATTGTTAGCATATGCAAAACTTTTTGCCTTTTCATAGCCCATAGCCATAAAAGCAGTGGCATATATATCTGCTAGCATTGCAGATTGATTAATAACTGTAATAGAAACTAAATTATTAACTACGGGTTTAGATGTTTTTGGATTTAAGATATGAGGATATTTTTTATTACCCCATATAATAAAATTACGATAATCTCCTGAAGTGGCAACTGCATTATTGTCTAAATATATAGTCTCTATATTTCCATCTAATGGTTCAATTGCTATTTTCCAATTTTTATCAAACTTACTACCACTTGCTTTTATTTCTCCTCCTATTTCTACCAAAAAGTTATTAATATTTTTAGTTTTTAAAAGTTTAGCTATTTCATCTACTGCATAACCTTTGGCTATTGCTGATAGATTAATATTTATATTTTTTAATTTTGTTACCTTGTTTGCTTTTAAAATTAAGTTATCTTGACCAAAATTAACATTTTTTATCTTTTCATAAGAGGGAGGATTGATAATTTTCTTTATACCAAATCCCCAAGTTTCAATTAAATTACCTATAGTTACATCAAAATAGCCATCAGTTTTATTATATGCTTTTTTAGCTTCTTTTAATACAAAAAACAACTCTGCTGATATTTTTATTGGTTTTGATATTTGAGCATTATTTAATTTTGATATTTCAGAATTTTCATCCCAATTTGACATTATTTTATTTATAGCAGTTAAACGATTATCAATTTCAGTCTTAGTAATATTATTAGTCCCAGTATATTTAATGCTATAACTAGTCCCCATAGTCTTACCACTTATGATGTGTATTTTTTGTTGACAACCACTAATAGTAAAAAAGATAAGTAAAATATATATATTAAGACTATTGCAAAACAACTTATTGGGGATGGAGTTTGAGGAAGGGGAGGAACATTGTTGCAGTAACTTATTGGTTTTGCTCCCCTTCCTCATACAAATAACTTGGGTAAAGATGTTGTAAAATGTGCTTTTTACATTTTGCAACACTCTTATGTTTAGAATTCTCAATATTGACATGGCACGAATATTACTTTTAATAGCATTATTTTATACCTCTAATGGGTTTGCAAAAACCCAAACATTTGATGAATTTTTAAGTGATATTAAAATTTTAGCTAGTAAAGCTGGAGTATCAACTAAGACTTTAGATATTGAATTAACAGATTTAAAACCAAATCCAAGAGTTATTGAATTAGATAGAAAGCAGCCTGAATTCACCCAAACTTTTTGGGATTATTTAATTAAAAGAGTAAGCGAAAAGCGAGTTGAAAGAGGCATAAAACTTTATAAAGAACATTATAAATTACTTAATAAAATACAGAAAAAATATGGCGTACCTGGTCAATTTTTAATTGCATTTTGGGGTTTAGAAACTAATTTTGGCGACTATATTGGAGCTTTTGATGTTGTGCAATCTTTAGCTACTCTTGCCTATGACTTACGCAGAAGGGATTTTTTTACCAAGCAGCTTATAATAGTTTTAAAGTTAATTGATAATAATAAAATACCTCATGAAGTAAAAGGATCTTGGGCTGGGGCTATGGGCTTTACTCAATTTATGCCATCAAATATTGAAGCATATGCCATTGATTTTAATGATAATGGAAAATTAGAATTATGGTCTAATTTAGAAGATATTTTTGCAAGTAGTGCTAATTTTTTAAAGAATATTGGTTGGAAAAAAAGAATTAAATGGGGTAGAGAAGTTATGTTGCCAGATGAGTTTGACTATGGATTAGCAGACTTAAAATTTAAAAAACCAATAAATTATTGGAAAGAGTTAAAGATAAAAAGTAGTAATGGCAGTGAATTACCAAGCAGCAAAATTAACGCTTCATTAATATTACCGATGGGTTATAAAGGTCCTGCATTTTTAGTATATGCTAATTTTAATGCTATCTTAAATTGGAATAGGTCAATTTTATATGCTATTACTGTAGGACATCTATCAGATAGGATTTTAGGTTTAGATAAATTAAAAACTCCTTTTACCAAAGAATATGCTCTAAGCATTGAAGAGGTAATTCAGGTACAAAAAAAATTAAATGAATTAGGGTTTAATGTTGGTAAACCTGATGGAATTATAGGGCCAAAAACTAGACTGGCAGTAAAAAATTATCAATTAAAAAACAATTTAGCAGCTGATGGCTATGTAGGTTCACTCTTATATGAAAAATTAAATGAATATTAAAACTTATATTGGATTTGATGTTGGAAGGAAAAGAACAGGAGTAGCTATAGCTAATAGTCTAACTAATACCGCTAAAGGTTTAGATACAATTTATCATCATAAAGATGGTAGGACTAATTGGGGCGATATTGATAAGTTAGTAAACAAATACCAAGCAAATAAATTTATCATTGGCCTGCCTTTAAAAAGCGATGGTAGTGAGCAAGAAATGACTTATATTGCTAAATCATTCGCTAGAAAATTAGAGAGAAAATTCAAAATAGAAACTATATTGGTTGATGAATTTCTATCAACAAATGAAGCAAAATCACAATTAAAATATAATCATTTTCATAAAAATTCCAAACGCATGAAAATTGATAAATTAGCTGCTGCAATAATTTTACAAACTTGGCTAAATAATCCAACCTAAATAATTATAAAAAAAATTTGACATATTAAACAAACCTTTTGATAATCATACCTTTTCTAAGGTTATGTAGCTCAGCTGGTTAGAGCACAGCATTCATAATGCTGGGGTCGGTGGTTCAAGTCCACCCATAACCACCATATTTTATAAGACTTTCTAAACATCTATGATATTGTCTTATAATAGTTTTACTCAATTTTTACACGAATTTTCAAAAAACACTCTTTGCATTCCTCAGATTATAATATTTGCTTATTCGTTAACAATATTACTTTATGGAAGAATTTAAAAAACTAGATGAGTTATGTAAACCAGATGTAAGAAATACCTATTGGGTCAAAACTGACAAAATTACCGGTAAACAAGAATCTATGACATTAGAGAATGTTTACTACGCTGTAGACAACATAAAATTAGTAGGGTTTGTTCCAAAACAAATCAAAAGCCAGTTTAACATTGCTAAAAACCTTGCGGTTTATACTTGGTTCTCTTATCCATTCCATCAAATATCAGAGATGAAGGCATATTCCACTGTTGAAAGCGCTTTAAGATGTAAAGTTGGAAAACATAAATACGGTTTTAAAGGCATGCTAAATAAAGCTGTAAAGTCTGGATTAGTTAATGGTTCTGGATTTAAAGGACTAAGAAATACAGCCTCTAATTCTAATGACTATAGCCTTATATTAGTAGAGTCAATTCCAGCTTTAAGAAATGAACTAAGTCATGGTAGCAATATGCTCCATAATGACTCCTTAATAACTCTTGAAATATGTTGTGAATTGATTAATCAACTTTTTACCAACGAAGCAAATAAAACTATTAGTATTGGATAGCTTTGTAATTGTAAAATAGCTTTGCTGTTTATGGTGTTAGGGTTCATATTTTCAGCATTATAAGCCTCTTTATATGTTATTGTAGCGTTTCCAGTTTCAATATATTTATGACAAAATTTAATCTGTTTTGATGTTAAATTCATTTGTAACTATATGTATATTGATACACAAAAACATTGCTCATAATAATGCTATATTTTGCTTTTTATATGGTATTACAGTTGAATTTTAAACGGCTTAAATCTTAAATTTAGGCTGTAAACTGTATCAAAGAAAAATACCACTTCGCTAAATTTGATTATTTGACTTTAACAAAACCTATATTACATAATGCTTTTAAAAGAATTTAGAAAAAAATAAAACGAAGTGGAATATTTTGAACTAAAAAACTCTTAAACTGTGGGGATATTGTTCACCCACTACATATATCTAAGGAGTACCTTTTTTAAACTGTTGCTTTAAAATTAATGTCAATGTTTAAAGATTTCAAGGTTTGAATAATAGTATTAAAATTTGGATTGCCTTTTTTAGATAAAGACTTGTATAAACTTTCTCTACCTACGCCCACCTTTTTAGATATATCACTCATCCCTTTTGCCTTTGCTATATCGCCTAAGGCTTGATAAAACCCCTCTGTCCCATTTTCTTTTAGCATAATCTCTAAATACTCACTAGCTTGTTTAGGGTCTTTTATATATTCGCTCCTATCAAAGTCTTTAAATTTAGTCATTTATCAAACTCTATACTGGTAATTATTTTATATTTCATATTGTTGTAATTGTATCTTATAAACTACACTTTAACAATTTATATTTAAAGCTGTAATCTAAATCTATTTATGGGTCATGACCCTAATTTAAAACAACATATTAGATATAATAAATACTATAAAAATAAAAATAGAAATGCCTATTATTCTACCCATTAGTGTTATTCCTGGGTTTCGTTGACCACAGTTAGGACAAACTCTAGCTGAAATAGCCACTTCATTTTCACAAGTCTTACATTTAACCGTTTTTTTACTCATATTACTTGTTTTATATCTTTGCTTATATGGTTAGGTTTATTAGTTCAAAAAAGTTTGGATAACTTTAGCAAACCTTAAAAATCTGATATATTTATTTTATTACGCTCAGAATTTAATCTTTTAATTCTATTTTCTTCTTTTTCCTTTATTAATTCTTCAGTTTCTTCAATTCTTTGTCTATAGTATTTTTTATTCATATAAAAAACTTTGCCACATTGAACGAAAATCATATTTTTAGCCATTTTAATAGATAAAGATTTTCTACCCGAATTTTTGTCATAGTCCAAATGATAATTTTTTGATTTTCCATATTTATCAATAAATATTTTAGATAAAATTTCAAAATTATCGTCACAGTTAAAGGTATTGAAGTCAGCAGCATGGATTAAATAAATTTGATGAGTTTTAGGTGTTATAGAAACATAATGATGTTTAAAAAAATTATTTGATTTTTTAGGTTTATATTTATATAGTGTAAGAAATTCTTTTTCCAATTCATTAAATGGGTCATAATCAGCCGCATCATCAATTACTTTATTAGGGGTTAAAACTTGACCAAATTTCATACCAAAAACCTCTTTTATTTCTTCGTTTGCTAATATGGATTGATACATAAGAATTAAAGCCACAGCCAACATTAATTTATTTTTTTTCATGAAAATTTATTATACATTAAGCTCATATTGTTGTTTTTATATCTTTAGCCTACTTGCTTGATAGTCTTTTGATTGGGTATCTCTATAACCCTTGCCTCTTGTTTTTGCTAAATATGAAACTCTATATAATGCTTCTTGTTTTGTATCATCATTATCAATAAAGTAATAAGGGTTTGTTATAAAGCACTTAATCGCTCAAAATTATCTGGGTATTTATCCGTTAATAATAATAAGGTAGTTGCTTGCTGGTTAGGTTTGCTAATACCTTGCTCCCAATTTTCTAATGTTCGTTTTGAAGTATGTAGGTAGTGAGCAAAAACTGCACGGCTCATATGGTATTTTTCACGGATAGCACGGATTTGCTTTGGACTAATTCCTTTTTCTTTTACTAGCTCTAATTTAATCGTTTTTAGTGTAATTTTGCCTTTATTATATTTCTTTACTTCTTTTAAACTTGTTTGTAGTTCATTAAATAAATTACGCTTATTGCTCATTTTTAATACCCTCCGTTAGTTGTTTTAATAATCTTTTCTCTTTTGTAGTTAAATCACTTATAGTATTTTTAGAATAAATAGTTAGAAAATGGCAATGCTGTTTTTTATCTAAAAACAAATAAATAACTCTTATACCGCCTCGTTTACCTTTGCTTTTAAATCTCCATCTTAATTTTCTTAGTCCTCCTGTTCCTTTTATAACATCACCTACAATTGGATTAATCATTATAAAATTTTGTAATTGTCTATATTGCTCATCACTTAAATAATTGTTTCTTAACTGTTCAAATAATTTACTCTCAATAAATACCATAAGGTTATTATACGCTAATAGCGTATAAATACGCCAAATAAATCATTTAACCCGCTCCAGTATATAGCTAGATATTTTTTCCATAGGTTCCTTAAGTCTATCAGTGTCATAAATAATATAGCCTAGTGTTACATCTCTTTTGTCTTTATGATTTACCAGTCTTTTAAGTGTGTAGGCTGGTATTTCTAACTTCTCGGCTATAGTTATAAATGTTCGCCTTAAGTCGTGGGCTGTGAAATATACCCCGCTTATTTTTCTGACCTTATCCATTTGCTTTTTAGGGTCGTTCATAGCTTTGTTAGGGTCTACGCCCTCAAACACATAAGGGCTTATAGTTTGCTCTTGTCTTTGCTTTAATAACTTAGTTAAAAACTTAGTTAATGGTAAGCTGTGGCTTTCTTTGTTGTCATTTTTTATACTGGTTTAAAAGTTATATCTATACTTAAAGAGTTTAAGGCTTTTAATATAGTTTTAAAATTTGGATTACCTATTTTAGATAAAGACTTATATAAACTTTTTCTACTTGCTCCAATTTCTTGAGATATATTTACCCATTTCTTAGCCTTAGCAATATCGCTCAATACTTGATAAAATCCTTCTATGCCGTTTTCATTAAGCATAGTTTGTAAATACTCACTTGCTTGTTTAGGGTTTTTTATGTATTCGCTTCTGTCAAAAGTTTTTAATTTGACAACTTTTATATTCTTTTAATGATTTCATCTGCTGATATAAAACTTACTTGACCCTCTTTTTCTTCTTGTTCAAAGTCGTTAATATAATCTAAGTCTATTAAATCCTCATATAAATTATTTAAAGAATTTTTAATAATTGTAGATTTATCCTTGTGTAAAGAATTAGTTAAATAATCTAGTTTTTTCTTATCATCATTATTTAGTCTTATTGATACTATACTCATTTTTTATAAATATCCTCTCTTTTATCTAATCCAATAACATAAATATTATTATTCTCAATATAAAAAATAGCTCTATATTTTCCTTTTCTTAACCTGTAGTAAACTCTTTTAGCTTTTCCTTTTATTCTGCTTATGTCAAAAAGTGTTAAATCTTTGGTTAAATCAATTGACTTAAAAGCATTATTAATATGAATAAATATATTCTTAGGAATAATATTTTTATTTATTTTCTTTAATATCTTATCGTTATAAAACAACATTGTTTACATTGTATTACAGTTTTAAATAATGTCAATAATATTTTTATAGTATTAGCCTAAATTTATTCCTTATTTGTTCCTCTATGCCTAAATTTTGTTTAACTTCTTTTATTTTTAATCTGCTAGTTTGATAGTCTTTTGTATTTATATCTCTATAGCCTTTGCCTGTTAGTTTGGTTTACTAATACCTTGTTTAAGTTTAATTTTTCTTAAATTATGAGCACTTACACATAGTATTACATTAAACATATCTCCAACCTTACTTTTAAGATAATTTCTGGATGTAATGTAGGCATGCTTTTGGCGCTAGTTTGACCCTATATTTTCAAAATTAAGAGAAACTAGCGGTTGAGCTTTACTTTCTATCCATCTTGCCGATAGCACACGATACAAATGATTTGGCTTTTGCCTTTGTTGAATTAAAGCCGTGAACTGAATCTATCTCTGGATATCCTAGAGATAGAAGAATTTCAACAACCTCCTGTCTTTTAGAGTTATCCACATCAATTGATACAGAGCCTAGCTCAACATTCACTTCAACAGAGTTTGTATTAAAAGCCTTTGTTAATTTTTTACTTATTGTGCCAGCGCATCCGCCGCACTTAATATTTTCAACTATTATTTCCATAGTGTTTATTGTCCTTGTTTTTGAAATTATTAAAAATAGGGTGCTACATATGACCCAGCCCACGAAAAAGTCCGCTAACTATACCGCCAAACACCATAAATAGCACCCATAGGATAAACAGCGCTGGGATTGAGGCTATTGCCCACTTAACCATTAACATCACCATTGATAAAAAAGGCATATTAAAGTTAGAGACTTCTACTATTGAAACTTCTACATCATCTTTCATTTTTTTACCACTTTTTTTAGAATCGTATATTATTAAAAAAACCACTAATGCTATTAATAAAATTGCCAAAAGAAACATAACCCCTCCTTGTATTTATTTAAATCTACTGTCATATTTTTCCTTAATGCCATCAGGCCACAGACTGTAAATATAATCCAGCACCGCCTGCTTTTCCTCTTCGCTTAACTTGTCTTTAAAGCCTGGCATCCAGCCACCAAACTTAATTCCACCATAATTAACGGTTTTCATTAGTGTTTTTGGAGAGTGATGCCAAGCATGCGCTGTACCATTTAATGGGGGAGCGGGGAATTTTCCGTTAGGGAGTGTTTGCTTCCAGTTTTTTGTAAGTCCTGATGCCGCTACTCCATGACAAGAAGCACAATTTTTATCAAACACTTCTTTGCCTAATTTGGCATTATTGACTGACTCCGTGTCGGAGCTATTGAAATAAGCAAATAGCAATAGTGCCGCACTAGACACTATAATAATTTTTTTCATAACTTTCTTCCTTAATAATTTTGTATTGTTGAATACGATAGGCGTAACTTTGTCGCCTGTTTAATAATAAAACCTTTTGATAAGTTTTAAGAAAAGATTGGAGGTGGATTATCCACTTTAATAGTGGCGGAGCGATATAGTGCTGTATTCACTGTAGTTGTTAGTGCTTGTTGCACATAATAAGAGATATTTGAGTCGGAAGCAGGAATTACAAAAGTAGCAAGTGTGCATTGTTCGCAACTCTGGTTGTGTGCCGTGTCTACTTTATGACAAGTGTCAGCTTCCATCTGTACATAGCTGTTGTTGACCTCAAAACCATTAGCTGACAGAGATGCCATAAAAATTAATGCCAAAAGCGTGTCAATGATTTTTTTCATGACTGTGATTGTACTTGTTTTTAACTTTCAGGGGTAGTTGATTGCTAATTAATTTTATTAAAAAACTCTAAAAATTTTATACTTCATTTTAGCGTTGTATCCTATAATATACAAAACAAAAACTATATTTTTATAATATTAGTTTAAATCTGTTTTGTATTTGTTTCTCTATGCTTAAATCTTGTTTAGTTAATCCTTGCTTAACTTCTTTTATTTTTAATCGGCTTGTTTGATAATCTTTTGACTGTTTATCCCTGTAACCTTGTACCTCGTATTTTTACTAAGTATGAAAGTCTAAATAATGCCTATTTTTTTGCATCATCATTATCAGCAAAATGCTATTTCAGTTTGTAGTTTTGCTGCAAAAGTTTTTAAGTTTAGGTTGCAACAACCCCATAATGCTAAAAACCATCATTATGCATTAGGTAAAAAACCTCTTATTTAATATATTAAAATAAACAAAGTATTTATAAGAATAAATACAATATGTATTAGGCGTACACAATTTCTTACTTGTAATTCAGAAACGACAATGGCTAAAATTTTAAATATTCATTCATCATCACCACAATTAAGGTTAATAAGACAAGTTATTGATATTTTAAATGCAGGTGGAGTTATTGCATATCCAACTGATTCAGGTTATGCCTTAGGTTGTAAATTAGGCAATAAAAAAGGTATAGATACAATAAGAAAAATACGCGTATTAGATAAACATCACCACTTTACTTTAATGGTTGAAAGTTTATCATCAATAGGGGAATATGCAAGATTAGACAAACCTAAATTTAGACTATTAAAAAATATATTGCCAGGTCCTTATACCTTCATTTTAAGGGCTGTAAAAGATGTTCCAAACCGCCTTTTACATCCTAAAAAGAAAACTATAGGATTTAGAGTTTCAGATAATAATATAGTAAGAAGTTTACTTACAGAATTAGCAGAACCAATTATGAGTGTATCATTGATTTTAGATGAAGTTGAATTTTATGATATTGATGATATTAAGGAGATTCTTTTTAATAAAGTGGACTTAATTATTGATGGCGGTTATTGTCCTATTGACCCTACTACTGTTATTAATTTAGCAGATAATAATATTAGTATTTTAAGAAAGGGTGCTGGAGACATTTCATTTTTAAGCTGAATTTTTGCACAGTTCTAAATTCTATTTATTGGCTTTAAAATCCTTTATTATCTTTCTTATTTTTTTATATTGACTAACTTTTGGGTTTAATTTTAAAGCTTGTTTAAATAAAGCAATCCCTTTTTCTTTATCTTCATCTGTTTTAGAATAATAAAATACAATTCCTAAACCTTTATAATTTTCAGCAGAAGGGTCCTTTTTTATAGCATCCACAAAAACAATTTTTGCATAATTGTAATCATTTACACTAGTTGCAGTACGCCCAACATGGCGATGATAAGGACCAAAGCCATTTCTATCTTTAAAATAATTAAAATATTTTTTCATATTATTATAAGCAATGTTTGTTTTTTTAGCATCTTTAGCATTAATATAAGCTCTTGTTAATTTTGCATAAGCATTTACATGCCTTGGGTCTACTTCAATAAGTCTTTCTAAGATTTTAATTTGATTTTTTAAATCAGATTTACTTTCATAAACTTGTGATAAGTTTAAAAGAGGAGCTGTTTGATATGGTGATATTGATAAACCTTGGTTTATTAAATCAATTGCTTTCTCAGAGTTACCATTTTTAAAATATAAGCCTCCAGCAACAGTATATGCTTTTGCACGGTAAGGGTTGTGTTTGAGAGACTTATTAATTTCAGAAATTGCAAATTTTATATTACCACTTTGCTTTAAAGATAGAGCATTATGATAATGGTGTTCTGCTTTAATCCAATTATACGATGCATAGCCAGCTATTAAAGTTATTATAATGGCTAAAATAAACACAATTTGATTGACTGATTTACTAAATATAAAATAGCTTTTACTATCCCCTATTATATGATTATATTTTTGTTGAGCACTAAGATTAGGTGCTCCTTTTTTATCACCGATGCTACGAAAATAACTATTAGCAATTAATGCAATGTAGACAAGAGAATACACTGCAGGAGAATAAACTTTTATTGGAAATGTAAAAT
Organism: uncultured Thiotrichales bacterium; assembly: GCA_964508055.1. Lineage (GTDB taxonomy): Bacteria > Pseudomonadota > Gammaproteobacteria > PS1 > Pseudothioglobaceae > CAZDRI01. The sequence goes on along the minus strand of CAZDRI010000001.1, from coordinate 38,702 downwards.
TAGAAGTAACAGCAAACCCGGTAAGCGCTAGCACCATGCCTAAAATAAGATAACGATTTTCACTGTTTACATTTGCTAGTATTTTATAAGAAGTAGTTATAACTAAATATGCTAACCAAAGTAAAAAAGCATATCCTATTATGCCAACATTGGCGAACATCTCTAAATACTCATTATGCAAATGTCTTAATCTAATTCGTTCATTAAATATTTTATCTTTTTCAACTCTATCGTAATAAAGTGGATAATGCACTGCCCATTGACCTATTCCTACTCCAGCGACAGGGTACTCTTTTATCATTTCTAAAGTATTAAACCAAGCAGGTAGTCTTTCATTACCAGCTTTTTTTGATTCATTGTATGACATGCTCATAAATCTTTGTGATACCTTATCAAGATTATTAGTAAAACCTTGTTTAGTAACATTAATTGCTATAATCCAAATAATAAGACCTACAAGTAATATCATCATTTTTTTATATTTAAATCCATCTTTGATAATAAATGGATTTTTCCTATTTTTTAAAAAATCATATAATAAAAAAATTGATAAAAATGATATTTCAATAAACATTGACAACCATCCAGCTCTAGTATGAGAGTGGATTAGAAATAATGAACATAATATTGTAGATGATGTAAAAAATAATATTTTAGGTAAATGTGTCGCTCGTAGCCAAAAAACTATGCTTAAAGGCAGGGTCATAACAATAAAGTGGATTGCCATATTTTTGTTGCCAAAAGTGGCACCAGGTGGTACTGCTTGACGAATAAAAGTTTGGATACCTTTATTACCTGGAAAGTAGTACTGTAATAATCCTAATGCTGACACTAACATACTTACTATTACCATTAAAGTTAAGAAGTGTTTTAATTCTTTACCATCCCGAATTGAATTTATTACAATGAAAAAAATCAAAGCTTGTGATACAAATTGACTTAATAATACTGCTGCAAAATGATAATCAATTACCCATAACAAAGATATAAAACACCAGACTATAAAACCTAAAATTGGAAAGTAAAAAGGCGAGTTTATAATTATTAACTTATAATTAATGCCTTGGGTGAGCATCCACAATATCAATAACATACCAACACCAGATACTCCCCAGACAGTTTTAAAACTTTCAGGTGTTACCGAAAGAGAGTTAGGACCTAAACTAGGTGCTAGTAAAGCAACAATAGCTATTGCTGTGATTAAAATACGATAATAAATTGAATAACTAAGCATGTTATGTTATAAAAAAAAATTATATATAAGATATTATAGCTATTAAGCAATGTTTGTTATTAAATGTTTTAGAGGGTTTTTATTAGCTTCAATATTACCCAACTCATTCCAAGCAAAACTTAAAGCCTCTAAACGATGATAAAAGAATCTTTTCTCTCCAAAATCATCAATAAATCCAGATCTTCTAAGCACTTTTTCTATACCCTCAACTCTAGCAAATAATAGTTCAATATTTGAGTTTGCAAGCCTTTCTATTAGTGTAGCTAGCACATGTTCACCACTAGAATCTATCCAATTGATACCAGCCATATCTACAATAATATATTTAAGATTATCTTTTTCAGCAACCAATTGCAGCATCTTAGTCTCAAAATAATTTGCATTAGCAAAATATAATGAGCCACTAAATTTTACAATTGTTACAATTTCACTTCGCTCTAATTTATTATCAACCGCATCAACTAGTAATGAAGACCCTTCACGAGCAGATAATTCTGCAAAACTAGGTTTCATAGTCCTAAAAACAAATAAGCCAAGCGATAGTAATACACCTATTAAAATCCCATTTTCTAAATGCGGTGCAAAAATCAAAGTTAATACAAATGTTGTAATAGCTACAACACCATCATGTTTTTCTACTTTCCATGCATGCTTTATTGGCTGAAATTTAACTAAATTTATTACAGCCATGATAATAACAGCTGCCAGTGTTGCTTGCGGTATGTTATATAAAAGAGGAGTTAACCATAAAAGTGTTATAGCTACAACTAAGCCTGTTACTATAGAAGAAAAAATAGTAACAGCACCAGAATCAATATTTACTGCAGAGCGTGAAAATGAACCTGATACAGCATATCCTGAGAAAAAACTAGCAATTATATTTGATGTGCCTTGTCCGATTAACTCTTGATTAATATCAAGTCTTTGTCTTGTTTGTGCAGCCATAGCTTTTGCTATTGATATTGCTTCCATAAAACCAATTAATGCAATAGTTATAGCTGTAATAATTAAATCTCTAGCAACATTTATATCAAGTTCGGGTATTGAAAAAGGAGGTAGACCACTAGGGACATTACCGACTATTTTTCCTCCATGTTGCTCAAAATTAAATATCCAAGAAGCTAAAGTAGTTATAACTACTGCAATTAAAACATTAGGAAATTTAGGTGCAAATTTTTTTATTAAGTATAGGGTTAAAAATGCGATTATGGCAATGGCTACAGTTGTGAAGTGGGCGCTATGCATTGATGCAACTAAAGTATTCCAAACAGTTTCATAAGTATGTTCACTTCTAACAACGCTTACACCAAATATTTTTCCTAATTGCGAAGTTGCAATAATAATTGCTGCAGCATTAGTAAAACCTACAACTACTGGGTGTGATAAAAAGTTAATTAACAAGCCAAGTCTCAACAAACCTAAAGAAAGCTGAAAAATCCCTACTAAGAAAGCAAGTAATATCGCATAAGAAATATAAGTATCTGGATTAGTTGCAAAAGGTTCCAATGATGCAGCGGTAAGTAGAGACACTATAGCAACAGGACCTGTTGACAATTGTCTAGATGAACCCATTATTGCAGCAATTATAACTGGTAGGAAAGATGCATATAAGCCATAATAAGCAGGTAATCCTGCTAATTGTGCATAAGCCATAGATTGAGGCACTAATACTAATGCAACAGTTATTCCAGCAGTAATATCTGCTTTTATTTTGCTGGCATTTCTAAGTTCAAGTAGCTGATTCTTAAGTTCTTCTACCCAAGGTGCATAAGGGAAGTACTTGCTAAATTTTTTCATATATTAAATAGAACTTATTTGAACAAAAATATAATTTTGTATGTAAAAATATAAGATAATTATTATATCTTAATATAATTATAAAAGAGATATAAATTTAAGCAGTTTAAGTAGATTTATAAGTGATGAAATTTAAGGGACAAACATATTGTTGTATTGTTTTACAATGCATTTATTTTATTAAATTTCCTCAAATCAATAAAAGGGTAGAGATGTTTAGAAATATATCCTTTTATATTTTTTATTCATTTACTTATTCTAACGCAGTAATCTTAAAATAGGATAATGATGATTAAATTAATAGAAAACTTTTCTTTGAATAATATTCGTGGCGATGTTTTTGGTGGATTGACAGCAGCTATAGTAGCTTTGCCATTAGCTCTTGCTATGGGGGTATCCTCTGGAGCAGGACCAACAGCAGGACTTTATGGTGCTATATTTGTTGGTTTTTTTGCAGCATTATTTGGAGGTACTGGTTCTCAAATCTCAGGACCAACAGGCCCTATGACAGTAATAATGACTGTTATTTTTACTCAATATACTACAATGTATGCAGACAATCTATCTTATGGTGTTACTGTTGCGTTTAGTATAGTTGTATTAGGAGGCGCTTTTCAGATTTTATTTGGGATTTTAAAAGTAGGTCGTTATATAAACCTAGTTCCTCACCCTGTTATCTCCGGCTTTATGTCAGGAATCGGCATTATTATTATAATTTTACAATTAGGTCCTCTTTTTGGTCATAATATTTCTGGAAAGCCATTAGAATTAGTAGCCAAACTTCCTGAGATTATTAATAATCCAGTATATGATGCTTTGATTTTAGGTTTAACAACTCTTTTGGTTGTGTATTTTCTACCTAAAAAAATAAACAAATCCATACCTTCACCTTTGATGTCTTTAATAATAGGAACATTAGTTTGGTTATATTTTATGTCTGATAATCATAATGTAACAATTTTAGGTGATATACCAGTAGGAATACCAAACCCTAACCTCCCTATATTTCCTATAGAATTATTACCTGATATATTAAAATCAGCATTAATATTGGCTGTTTTAGGTTCTATTGATTCTTTATTAACATCGCTTGTTGCTGATGATATTACTCGCACTAATCATAAATCTGATAGAGAATTAATTGGTCAAGGTATTGGTAATATGGTAGCTGGAATATTTAATGGTCTTCCAGGAGCAGGGGCTACTATGAGGACAGTTGTAAATATTCGTTCAGGTGGTCTTACTCCAATATCTGGGATGGTTCACGCACTAATTCTACTTGTAATTGTTTTAGGAGCTTCAAGTTTTGTGAAGTATATCCCTCATGCAGTATTAGCTGGTATTTTATTTAAAGTAGGCACTGATATTATTGATTGGAGTTATATAAAGAATATTAAAAAAGCACCACTAGCAGGTATTTCAATTATGTTAACTGTGCTTTTTATGACTATATTTGTTGATTTAATTGCAGCAGTGGCTACTGGTGTTATTATGTCTAGTATTATATTTATGAACAGAATGTCAAAGGTGCAATTAACTAGTATTTTAGCTACTAAAGATGTAGGTTATGCCCAGCATTTAAGTAAAAGATTTCAAGATATATTAACTAATGATAATGCTCTTTTATATAAACTAAATGGCCCTATGAGTTTTGCTTCAGCTAAAGGCTTGATTAAAGATTTTAATAAATATAACGACTATGACAAAGTCATTTTTGATTTATCTAATGTGCCTATTATTGACTATACAACTTCGCGGTCAATTTTAGAAATATGTAGAATTGTAGATGAAAAAGGAAAAAGTATCATAATTTTAGATGCTAATAATAAAGTTAAGAAATTTTTAGATAATATTGGAATTTCTGCTGATAAGTTTGAAGAAAATAATAATTAGTATTTTTTTAAGAATTTAAAAAGGGTACATCAATATGCCCTTTTTATTAGTTTTTATTTTAATTTACCTTCTACACCTTTTACAAAATAGTCCATTGAGGCTAACTGCTTATCAGTTAAACTTTCATCTTTATTGGCTTTTTGATTACCATTTTGATCAAAGATAGGACCAGTAAATGGCTTGAAATTATCATTTGCAATAGATTTTTTAGTGTTTTCAATTTTATTTTTAATATTAGAATTTAAATTAGATGTGATTTCAAAATCCACCATACCTTGTTTTATTCCATACCAAAGTGAGCTAGATTTCCAAGCACCATCAAGCACCTGTTTTACTTTTGAACTATAAAATTTTTCCCAATTATGAACTACTGCTCCTATTTGAGCATTCTTTCCGTGTTTTTTCATATCAGAATGATAAGCTATTACATAAATACCTTTCTCACTAGCTACTTTTACTGTTGCTACTGAATCAGTATGGTGAGTTAAAATATCCGCACCTTGAGCAACTAAGCTTGATGCTATTTCACTTTCTTTAGCAGGGTCAAACCAGGAATTTGACCAAATAACTTTAACTTTAATATCAGGGTTTACACTTTGGGCACCTAAAGTAAAAGCATTAATACCTCTTACTACTTCTGGGATTGGGAAAGCAGCAACATATCCTATTAAATTAGATTTGGTTTTATGTCCAGCAGCTATTCCTGCTAAATAGCGTCCTTCATAAAATCTTGGAGAGTAATTACCCATATTTTTTGCAGTTTTATACCCAGTTGCATGCTCAAATACTACATTTGGAAATAATTTTGAGACTTTTAAAGTAGGATTCATAAAACCAAAAGATGTAGCAAAAATAATATCATATCCTGATGAGGCTAATTTTCTTATTACTCTTTCAGCGTCAGGTCCTTCATTTACACTTTCAATATATTTAGTTTCAATTTTGCTGCCAAATTCTTTTTCAATTGCAAGTCTTCCTTTATTATGCTGAAAAGTCCAACCAGCATCACCAATTGGGCTTACATAAACAAAAGCTACTTTTAAAGGTTGATTTGCTGCAAAGTTAATTGAACTTGTAAGAATAGCAAATAATATCATTATAAATTTTTTCATATTTTTATCCATATTTAAAAAAAATTCTTCACAACTTTTATTATCTTGGCTCAAAAGGTATGCCAAGATTTAAAGGCGCTCTTAGAGGACCTTGCTTTTTTCTGTTTGAAATAATTACTAACACTATTATGGTAGTAATGTAGGGGAGCATAGAAAAAAACTCTGTAGGAATATCTTTTAAAAATCCTGTATCACCTTGTAAAAATAACTGCGCAATGCTAACAAAACCAAACAGAAATGCTCCTAATAATAATTTTAATGGATTCCACATTGAAAACACCACTAAAGCTAGCACTATCCAACCTCTTCCTGCAGTCATACCTTCTGACCAAAGAGGAGTATATACCAATGATATATATGCTCCAGCCAAACCAGCCATAGCACCTCCAAACAATACAGCTAAAAATCTTATTTTCACTACATCATAACCCATAGAATAAGCTGCATTATGATTTTCACCAACTGCTCTTAAAACTAGACCAGTATGAGTATGATACAAGAAGTAGTGAGTAACTATTAGCATAAAAAAAGCAAAATACACTACTAAATCATGATTAAAAATAAGCTTACCTACTATTGGAATATTTGTTAAAAAACCAAGTTCAATATTATCTAACCCTTCTAATGGGGTGCCAACATAATTAAGACCCATAAAAGTACTAAGACCAATTCCAAATATTGTTAATGCTAATCCTGATGCCACTTGATTTGCTCTAAAAATAACACTTAACATAGCAAAAATAAATGCCATTAAAGTCCCTGCAAGAGCAGCAATAATAAAGCCTAAAAAAATACTTTCTGTAAGTATTGCAACAATAAATCCGCTTATACAGCCAACTAACATCATGCCTTCAATACCAAGATTTAATACTCCAGATTTTTCACATACTAATTCACCAATGCCAGCTAATAATAGAGGAGTTAAAGCATGGATTGAAACATATAAGATTATAATCAATAGTTCCATACTTACTTTCTTTTGAATTCTATTTTATAAAATAAGAAAAAATCAGCAGCTAAAAGGCAAAAAAGTATTAAGCCTTGAAACACCCCTCCAATTGACACTGGCAGTCCAAGCATAATTTGAGACGACTCAGCACCGATATAAACTAAAGCCATTAATAGACCAGAAAAAATAATACCTATAGGGTTAAGCCTACCTAAAAAAGCAACGATAATAGCTGTAAATCCATAGCCTGGAGATATTTTAGGTATTAATTGCCCAATATTTGCTGATACTTCACTTATGCCACTTAAACCAGCTAAAGCGCCACAAGTCAAAAAGCTTATCCAGACCATTTTTTTAGAGCAAAATCCCCCATAATTTGCAGCTAATGGAGAATAACCGCTTACTTTTAGTTGAAAACCTAAATATGATTTAGTTAAAGCTAAATATATAAATGGAAATATAATAACTAACATTAAAGGAGTAATGCTAAATCTAGTGCCTTCAATTATATATGGATAAATTGCAGAATCACTAAAGTAAATAGATTGTGGAAAATTCATACCTTGAGGATCTTTTAAAGGGCCGTGAACCAAATAACTTAAAAATAATTGAGCAACATATACTAACATTAGAGAACTTAAAATTTCATTAGTGTTAAAACGATTTTTTAATAATGCAGGAATTATAGCCCAAAACATACCTCCTATAATTCCAGCAAAAATCATAAGTGGGATTATATAAAAACCATCTTTTTCATAAAAATAAAGTGCAACTAAGCTACCACTAATAGCTCCAAATATAAATTGTCCTTCAGCGCCTATATTCCATACATTTGCTCTAAAACCAATTGTTAGACCTAAAGCTATAATAATTAAAATAGTAGCTTTCATAATTATTTCAACAAAGCTGTAAAGCGAGGTCAATGGCTCAATAAAAAAAGCATAAAAGGTTGTTAATGGCTGATAATCAAGAATAATAAGCAAAATAGAGCTTATAATTAAAGTAGCAGTTAATGCTACTAATGGAGGGACAAAACTAAGCCATAGCGAAGTATCAGATACATTTTTCTTTTTAACTAAAATTTTACTAAACATTTTATTTATCTAAATTAGACTATTTAGTCATCATAACACCAATTTTTTCAAAATTTAAATCTTTTAATTTATGACTTTTAGTTATTTTTCCTGCACTTATTACCGCTATTTCATCACATATAGTGAAGAGCTCATCTAAATCTTCAGAAGCTACCAATATTGCTACTCCCTTATCTCTAAGAGACATAATGCTATTACGAATAAATACAGCAGAATTAATATCTACCCCCCAAGTTGGATTTTCAATTAATAAAATCTGTGGGTTTTGCAAAATTGCCCTACCAACAATAAACTTTTGTAAGTTTCCTCCTGATAAATTTGAAGCTAGGACTTTATTATTTTTAGTTTTAACATTAAATTCTTTAATAATTTTTTTAGAGAATATATGTAATTGGCTATATCGCAATAAATTTTTTTTAATATATTTAGAGATATTAGAGATATTTAATAATGAATTTTCCAATAAATTCATTTGAGTAACAGCAGAACGACCTAATCTTTCAGTTGGCACAAATAATATTCCAGCCTGATTTCTTTTAGATACCGACCAATCTCCAATATATTTGTTGTGATATTTAATAGTCTCTTTTTTAGACAATATTTCACCAGCTAAAAAAGACATTAATACATTTTGACCATTACCTGATATACCTGCAATTCCTAAAATTTTTCCACTTTTTAATTTTAAATTATTTATTAATACAGGATATTTACCATAGCCTTCAATTGTGTAATTTGATACTTTTAAAATTGTTTTTGTTGCTATGTTTTCACTTCTTTTAGCATAGCTACCAATTTCTGAGCCTACCATCATTTTGGCTATTTTAGTAATTTTCGTATTTTTTAAATCAACACTTTGGGCGATTAATAAGCCTTGTCTTAAAATTGTAGCTTCATCACATATTTGTTTTACCTCATCTAACTTATGACTAATAAATAATATGGAACAACCATCATTTTTTAGTTTAATTAAAGTTTTGAATAAATTTTTTGATTCCATTGGGGTAAGCACTGAGGTAGGCTCATCAAGTATAAGTAATTTGGGTTGTTGTAATAAGCAACGAATAATTTCTACTCTTTGTTTAGCACCAATAGTGAGATTAGACATTAAATCATCTGGCTCTACTGCTATTTTATAATTTTTACTTATGGTGATAATTTTTTCTTTTAATTTGGAAGGCTTTCCTTTATAACCAACACCTAAAGCAATATTTTCTAAAACAGTCAATGCATCAAAAAGTGCGAAATGCTGAAGCACAATTCCAATGCCGATTTTGCGAGCTTGGATTGGAGACTCAATATCTATTTTTTTACCTTGCCAAAAAATATCGCCTTCATCCTTTACAATTAAGCCATATATGACGTTAACTAAAGTGCTTTTCCCAGCACCGTTTTCTCCTAATAAGGCATGTATGCTATTATGCTTTATGTTCAAGTTAACTTGATAGTTAGCTTTTAGGGAGTCATAACTTTTACAAATATTTTCAAGCTTAAGTAGATATTTCATAAAAGACAAAAAATAATAAAAAATGGCAACTACAGTTAATGAAAGAAATTAAAGTGAATTGATTTTAATAGCATCAATTCTTTAATCTTGTAAATTTTAGCAAAGTTTTAAATAAAAATTAGTTTTCTATAAAAACTAAAAGATAGCATTAGATTAAATAAATTAACTATAATATTTTAATTGTTCATTTATTTCTTTTTTAAACATTATGTTAACAACTATAAGAGAAAAAGTAAAAGGCTGGATTGCTTGGGTTATTGTTATTTTAATTGTTATACCATTTGCATTATTTGGTATTAATCAATATTTTATAGGGGGTAGCGATGTTATTGTTGCTGAGGTTGGTGATAAAGAAATAACTAAAGATGATTTTACAAGAGAGTATGAATCACAAAAGCGTAGGCTACAAGAACAACTTGGTAAAAATTACAATGCTGATGTTGATAAAAATTTGAAAAGTTCAGTTTTAAGCAAAGTTGTAAGTCGGGCTCTAATGGAGCAAGCTGCTGAATATTTAAATCTTACAACTACTAATCAAGAACTCCAAAAATACATAGAAGGAGCAAGTGATTTTCATCAAGATGGTGTGTTTTCAATTGAAAGATATGAACAAGTATTAAGATTAATTAATTACTCAGTCCAAAGGTTTGAGCAAGATCAGAAAAAATCTCTAACTATTAATCAATTAAATAACCTTATAGTTAATACAGCATTTAGTTCTAATTTTGAATTAGAGAATCTAAATAAATTAAGAAACCAAGAAAGAAAATTTGCATATTTATTAATAGATGCTAACGATTATATAGATAGTGCTGAAGTTGATGAACAAAGTATTATTGATGCATATGAAGAAAATAAAACTCAATTTGTTGAGCCTCAAAAAATAAAAATAGAATATGTGAAACTCTCAATAGATGATTTAATAAATAACATAGCAAAAGCTGATGAGGATACTTTATTAAATATTTATGAAAATGAAAAAGATAGATTTATCACTGAAGAAGAAAGAAGAGCAAAACATATTTTATTATCTGATAAAAAAACAGCATTAGACTTACTTGCAAAATTGAAAAGTGGCTCTGATTTTGATACTTTAGCAAAAGACTACTCTGAAGATAGTGATTCTAAAGAAAATGGTGGAGATTTAGGCTTTTTTGTTAAAGGGGTAATGATTGAAGAAATTGAAGATGTGGTATTTAGCTTAAATGTAGGTGATATCAGTGATGTTATTAAAACAGAGTTTGGTTATCATATTATTAAACTTACTGATATTCTAAATGAGAAAACTAAAAGTTTTATTGAGGTAAAAAAAGATATAGAAGATATATATAAAAATAATGAAGCAGCTAAGAAGCTAATTGAGATAAGCGAAGTTATGGCTAATTTAGCTTATGAAAATCCTGATGCATTAATAGAAGTTGCTAATGAAGTTAAACAACCAATTTTAGAAACCAATTGGTTTAGTATAAATGGAGCAACTCAAGGCATAGTATCTAATCCTATATTTTTAGAAACAGCATTTTCTGATACAGTATTAAACAAAGGTGAAAATAGTGAAGTAATAGAGCTAGATAAAAATACTATAGCTGTTATGCGCCTTAAAGAATTAGAAAAACAAAGACAAAAATCTTTTGATGAAACTAAAGATTTTATTAAAAACAGATTAGCTTTATTGTTAAGTTCAAAGTATGTGAAAGAGTTAGGAGAAAATATAGCTGAATTATTAAAAGCAAAAGATAGTAAAGCAGCGAAACTAATTAAAGATAATAAATTAAAATGGCGAAGCTCTGATTGGGTGAATCGTTTTAATGACGAATTGAAGTTAGAAATTATAAGACTTGCATTTGCTACTAAAAAACCAGTAGCAGGAGATAATTCTTATTTTGGTGTTAATATTAATGAAAGTAGTTATGCAATAATAAAATTAATAGAAGTAAGAGATGGTAAAGATACTTCAACAAATGAAGAGAGACAATCTTTTTATCAATCTTGGATTAAGGCTAAAGAAAATGAAGCTTTTATAAGTATATTAAAAACCTTACAAGAAAACACTGAAATTAATATATTTAATGATAGGATTTAAATAAAAAAGCTACTGTATAAAAATACTTTTCATAGTATTTTTATTTAAGTTGTTTATATGAAAAAAGATAATCTATATCAAAAAAAAATATGAATGAGGGGTACAAGCTATCATTTTATAAAACCATCATTTTTAAACATTTGGCGAATACCTCTTATTGCTTGGCGAGTACGATGTTCGTTTTCAATTAATGCAAAGCGCACAAAATTATCCCCATAATCACCGAAACCTATGCCAGGAGATACTGCAACTTTTGCATCATTAATTAGCTTTTTACTGAACTCTAAAGAGCCCATATCTTTATAAAAATCTGGGATTTGTGCCCAAATATACATGGTTGCTTTTGGCACTTCTACTTGCCAATTTATACTATTTAATCCTGAGCATAGAGTATCGCGCCTGCTTTGATAAAGTTTTTGAATATCTTTAACACAATCTTGGCTGCTTTCTAATGCCTCAATTGATGCAATTTGGATAGGAGTAAACATACCATAATCAAGATAAGATTTCATTTTAGCTAAAGCATTTACTAAAGTCTTATTTCCAACCATAAAACCTACTCTCCATCCTGGCATATTATATGTTTTTGATAATGAATAAAATTCTACTGCAATATCTTTAGCTCCTTCAACTTGTAGTATACTTGGTACTTTATAATCATCATAGACAATCTCTGCATAAGCTAAATCTTGTATTAGCCAAATTTTGTGCAATTTTGCTATTTTTACAATTTTTTCAAAAAAGCTAAGCTCCACACATTTTGCAGTAGGATTTGAGGGATAGTTTATTACTAAAACTTTTGGCTTTGGCCATGAATCTTTTACTGCTTTTTCTAAATACTCAATAAAAACCTCATCATCTACCATACAAGGGATATGTCTTATATCAGCTCCAGCAATTACAAAGCCATAAGGATGAATAGGATAGGCTGGGTTTGGAACCAATACAGTATCACCTGTTTCAATTATTGCTAAGGCTAAATGTGCTAAACCTTCTTTAGAGCCAATTGTTACAATTGCTTCTGTTTCATAATCTAAGTCCACATCAAATTTATCTTTATACCATGTGCAAATCGCTTTCCTTAACCTTGGTATACCTCTTGACAGTGAGTAACGATGAGTATCCCCTCTTTGTGCTGACTCAACAAGTTTATTAACAATATGTTTTGGCGTTGGTTGATCAGGATTACCCATACCAAAATCAATAACATCTTCACCTTCAGCTCTTTTTTTAGCTTTTAATTCATTAACCGCCGCAAAAACATAGGGAGGTAAGCGCTTTATTCTTGGGAAATCAGAGTTCATTGCACTACTATTTGCAAAAATTATTAAATTATAACAAGTTATAAAAAAATAGATTTAATTTTTTAAAACTGAAAACCTTTTTTGTATTCAAGTTTTGGGTGTGTTTTATAAACTATTTGCTCAAAAATTAATGATAACCAAGAAGCAGGTTTAAATAAATTATCATATTTTCCTTCACAAATTTCTATACTGCATAAAATACTAACTAAATCTACAAGATAATGATACGATATAAAAACATTTTTTAATTCAGTATCTCTAAACAAATTATTACTTAATGTACTTAGAGCATATGTTACAGCTACAAGTGCGTTTTGATGGTTGGATATGTTTACTAATGACCATAACTCTTTTACAGCATATTGTTTAATTGGGCCTTCTTTTATAATTTCAGTTTTTAAAGGTGATGCATAAAGTATATGCATTGCTAAATTTGCAGTTTTTTTAAATGGATTAGCCTCTGATAATTTACCAACAAAACTTAGCTCTTCGTCCTTAGCTCTGTTTTCAATTTCATCACATTCTTCTTTAATTTTTGGATGACCAACAGTAAAATCACGAAACTGCCCTGTTATTCCACTCATCTCACCGTAAAATTTACATATATAGACACTAAGCATTTAATTAAATTAGTGTTCTTGTCTGAATATCTTTTTAGCTAATTCTCTACCTGCTGATTTTGATTTTTCTGCATTCAAGAATTGATATTTAGATGAACCTTTTTCATTTTCCTGAATAAATATATTGTTTTCTTTTTGCGCCTTCTTAAATAACTCTTTATCAATGTTTCTAATAGCCATCACCATCACCCTTTCCTTTATTCATTATAAAAAAAATTATTATAACAACATCTAAACTCGTGTTTACAATTTTATTAAACAATTGTTGGTCATTGTTAACTGCTAATTACTCTTTCTTAAATAATAGCTATTAGCATAAATTTTACTGCTATCTGGATAGTCTTCATTAAAATGTAGCCCTCTACTTTCTTTGCGTTTTATTGCAGATGCTACAGTTAATTTAGCAACGGTAACTAAATTTCTAAGCTCTATTAAATCATTAGTAATAATATAGCTACGATAATATTCATTAACTTCTTCCTCAATTTGGTTTAGTCTTTTTCTAGCATAAAAAAGTCTTCTATTATTACGGACAATGCCTACAAAGTCCCACATAAGTCTTCTTACCTCATCCCATAGATGATTAACGAAAACAACTTCTTTTGATACCTCAACTCTACTTGCGTCCCAAGCAGCCACTTCTATGTTTAAAGGCTTTGAGTCATAACCATTAATACTTTTAGCGCATGCTTTTGCAAATACAAAACATTCTAATAAAGAATTACTAGCCATACGATTTGCTCCGTGAACACCGCTGCAACTAACCTCGCCAACTGCATAAAGATTATTAATATCTGTTTTACAATTTAGGTTTATACTAACACCGCCGCAAGTGTAGTGTGCCGCAGGAACAACTGGTATTGGTTTTTTACTAATATCAACACCAAGCGATAAGCATTTTTTATAAATTGTTGGAAAATGTTTTAATATCCAATTCTTTGACTTATAAGATATATCTAAATAAACACAATCTAAGCCTTTGGTTTTTATTTCATTATCAATAGCTCTTGCAACTATATCTCTTGGTGCTAGCTCTTTTCTTGCATCATATTTAATCATAAATTCTAAACCATCAGCTAAGATTAGTCTCCCCCCCTCTCCTCTAACTGCTTCTGATATTAAAAAAGACTTTGCATCCTTATGATATAGGCATGTTGGGTGAAATTGAGTAAACTCCATATTAGCTATCTTACATCCTGCTCTATATGCCATAGCTATACCATCACCAGTTGAAGTATCTGGGTTGGTGGTATAGATATAGCCTTTACTTGCTCCTCCTGTTGCTAATACTGTAAAAGATGCATATATGGTTTTAACTTTTTGTTTTTTTTTATTTAAGACATAAACACCAATACAATTATTATTATTTTTAATTAAATCTACAGCAATATAATCTTGGGCTAATTTAATATTATTTCTTTTTTGGACTGCTTTAATTAGAGCTAATTGTATTTCTCTACCTGTTTTATCAACTACATGTGCCACTCTTCTAACTGAATGCCCTCCTTCTTTAGTTAAATGATAGGAATTATTTTTTTTTGTAAAATTTACTCCAAAATCTTCTAAATCTTCAATAATATTTTTAGAGTTTGCTACCATAAAACTAATAGCTTTTTTATCACCTAAGCCTTGTGCTACTCTTAAAGTGTCATTTATATGAAGTTCATTACTATCATCGTTATCCAATACTGCTGAAATTCCACCTTGGGCATAATATGATGAGGCATCTAATAATGATTTTTTGGCAATAATTAAAATTCTTAATTTTTTATTTAAATTTAATGCTGTCATAAGACCTGCAGCACCTGACCCTATAATCAAAACATCAAATTTGTTCATATATAACCTTAATT
This sequence comes from uncultured Thiotrichales bacterium, assembly GCA_964508055.1. Taxonomy (GTDB): domain Bacteria; phylum Pseudomonadota; class Gammaproteobacteria; order PS1; family Pseudothioglobaceae; genus CAZDRI01. The sequence goes on along the minus strand of CAZDRI010000001.1, from coordinate 23,256 downwards.
ATTTATATCAATAGCTACAGTTGTGGCTACATATGAAGTTAAAAATAAAATAGTTATTAACAATATTTTTTTCATATCTTTTCTTTTAATTTATATAAAAAATCAAGAGCTTGTTTTGCATTCATATTATCAAGATTTACAGCTGTTAATTCTTTTATTATTGGAGCTGTTTCTTCTTTAAATAAATCAATTTGCCCTCTATCTTTTGTTTTTACTTTAATGTGCTTGCCTTGCTCTAAAAGATGTAATTGCTCTTTAGCATCATTAATAACTTTTTTAGGCAACCCTGCTAAAGATGCTACTTGCAATCCATAGCTTTGATTTGTTGCTCCTTTTTTAACTTGATATAAAAAAACAATACTATCTTTATACTCTATGGCATCTAAATGTAAATTATCTGCTAAAGTTAGTTTTTCACATAAGGTAGTTAACTCAAAATAATGAGTGGAAAATAAAGTATAAGATTTTATTTCTTTTGCCAAGTGCTCTGCACAAGCCCAAGCAAGTGAAAGACCATCAAAAGTGCTAGTTCCTCTACCTATCTCATCTACCAATACTAAGCTATGTTCGGTAGCATTATTTAAAATACTTGCTGTTTCAGTCATTTCTACCATAAATGTAGATAAACCTTTGGTAAGATTATCGTGTGAGCCTATACGAGTAAAAATTTTATCTACGATACCAATAGTTGCACTTTCTGCGGGGACATAACATCCAATATGTGCAAGTAGGACAATTAAGGCTGTTTGGCGCATATAGGTAGATTTACCTCCCATATTTGGTCCAGTAATTAAGTGCATTTTTTTATTATCATCAAAATAACTACTATTGGCAATAAAAGGGGTGTCTATAACTTTTTCAACTACTGGATGACGACCATTGATAATGTTTATTAAAACCTCATCAGCCATAGTTGGTTTATTGAAATTTAATACTTTAGCAATATTTGCAAAATTAGTTAGAACATCAATTTGTGATATGGCTTGGGCTGATTTTTTTAACTTAACTAAATACTGCTCAAGTGAATCTAATAATTCATCATATAATTTTTTCTCTAAGCTAAGTGCTTTAGAAGATGCGTATAACATCTTTTGTTCAAACTCTTTTAATTCACTAGTTATAAATCTTTCACTTCCTTTTAAAGTTTGCTTTCTAATATAATCATTTGGGACATTATCAGAATGTAATCTTGATATCTCAATATAATATCCATGAACTCGGTTATAGCTTACTTTTAAATTATTATTGCCTAATCTATCTCTTTCTTTTTTCTCTAATTCTAATAAATAACCTCCTGCATTTTGCTGCAACCCTCTAAGCTCATCTAATTTAGAATTAAAGCCTTGTTTTATAACTCCTCCGTCACGAATTAATATTGGTGGAGTATCAATAATTGCTGCTTGCAAAAGATTAACTACTTCAGGAAATGATGAAATGTTATTATTAATAGCATCTATATGCTTATAGTTCATACTTTTTAGAATACTCTGCAATTCTGGAAGAGTTTTTAGGCTATCTCTTAATTTTGATAAATCTCTTGGTTTAGCTGTTTTTAAGGCAATACGCGATAATATTCTTTCAATATCGTCAATATTTCTTAAAATATCAACAATTTCATCACTATTATTTTGTTCTAAAATAGTTTCAACATTATTTAGTCTAGCATTGATTTTATAGTGTGAGCGTAATGGATGACGCAGCCAATGACGCAATAATCTTGCTCCCATAGCAGTAGTTGTTTTATCTAATACTGCAATTAAAGTATTACTCTCTTTGCCATGAATATTTTCTTCTAATTCTAAATTTTTATAGCTACTTAAATCTAATACTAAATAATCATCATTTTGTTCTATTTCAATTTTTGAAATAAAATTAAGTGCATCTTTTTGAGTGTTTATTACATAATCTAATAAGGCGCCAGCCGCTGAAATGGCATATATTGCTTTTTCTAACCCAAAAGCTGTAAGATTTTTAACATTAAAATGTTTTGTTAATAACTCATAGCTAATATCTAAATCAAACTTCCAACTAGGATAGCTCTGAATATTAAAATCTTGCTGAAAGTTAAATTCATAGCCCTCTGACAATAATATCTCACTAGGATTTATCTTTATAAGCTCAGTTTCTAAAGATTTTTCAGCTATTTCATTCACCCAGAACCTGCCTGCACTTAAATTTATAGCCGCTATACCAATAGTATTATTTTTATAAAATAAAGCACAAACTATACTTTCTTGTTTTTCTGCTAGTAAAGCCTCATCTGTTAAAGTTCCAGGTGTAACTAAACGCACTACCTTTCTTTCAACCGGGCCTTTTGAAGTATTAGCATCGCCTATTTGTTCGCATATAGCAATAGACTCACCTTGCTTTAATAATCTTGCTAAATAATTATCTACTGCATGATATGGCACACCAGCCATAGGAATGGGTTTACCTCTAGATTTACCTCGTGCTGTAAGTGAGATATTTAATAATGAACTTGCCTTTTTAGCATCGTCAAAAAAAAGTTCGTAAAAATCTCCCATCCTGTAAAACAATAAAGTACTAGGATAATCTTTTTTTATTTTTAAATATTGCTCCATCATTGGAGTATATTTTTCAGACATTTTCTTCCACTATATTTTTTAACATCTTAATATGATTGCTATCATCATTTAAAGCCTCTATATAATTAAAACTCTTACCACCACTTTTAATGAATAAATTTCTATAGCTTATATTTATTTCTTCTAAAGTCTCTAAACAATCAGATGCAAAACCTGGACAAATAATATCCACACTTTTATTTTCACTAGCCAATTGTTTTAAAACATCAACAGCATAAGGCTGTAGCCACTCTCTATTACCAAATTGTGATTGAAAAACTATTTTATATTGTTTAGTAGTTAAATCTAATTTATCAGCTAATAGCTTAGCTGTTTTAATACATTGCTCATAATAAGGGTCACCCTTTTCTCTAAAACTTAGCGGAGTGCCATGAAATGATATTAATAAAATATCTGCTTTTTTATTTTTAGTCCATGAATCTTTTATCTTTAAAGCTAAGGAGGCTATATATTTACTGTTTTGATGATAATCACTTACAAAACTTATATTTGGTATATTTTGCATATTTTTATAATATTCACTTATCGCATCAAAAACACTTGCAGTGGTAGAAGATGAAAACTGTGGATAAAGCGGAATTACAATAATTTTATTAATATTAATTTTTCCTAGTCTAGTTAAAGCATAATCAATAGATGGACTACCATAACGCATAGCTAACTCTACTATCATATCTTTAAATTCTAACTGCAATTTCTGTTGTTGTTTTTTTGAATTAACTATTAATGGTGAACCGTTTTTAGTCCATACTTTTTTATATAAATTAGCTGATTTTTTAGCTCTTATAGGTAAGATAAATAAGTTTAAAATAAACCACCAAATAATTTGTGGAATATCAATAATTCTTCTATCAGATAAGAATTGTTTTAAATAAATTCTTACTTTTTTTTTATTTGGTTCTCTAGGAGAGCCTAAATTAACAAGTAAAATTGCTGTTTTTTTCATATAATTCAATACCTTATTTGTTTATCATAATTTTATAATATAAGTATTTGCTTTTATTCTTATATATATGTATAATTTACCATCAAGTTGGGTGCTACTACTAACCTAACTTAATTTCCTCCTTTTAGTAGTTAATAAGGCCTCGTTTTTCCTCCCCCTTTAAACGAGGCCTTAATCTTTTCTGCTACTATTAAGCCATTGCTTAGAATACCAATAAAATCTTTTATCAAACCTACTTAACATAGTACAGTTATAACGGCTTCTACCAAAGTTTAAATTTTCTTTAGCTCTGATAATTACATGTTTGCTATTCTTCCATATAACTTCTGCATTTTGTTGTCCTGAAACAAAGCAATTAAAACTATGTTGTTCTTTTTTATTAATTTCCCTATTAAAGATAATAATAAGTTTAGGCTTTAAGTCATTAGTAATTACAGAATTAATAGGCTTTTCTGACAATATTGGAAACGCTAATGTGTTGACTTTTAATTTAAAACTTTTCATTTTTGCATAATTTGCTGCCATAGGAAAGCGAGGTAATGCTGAAAAATCACTATTTTCCCCTATTGCTCCAGATTGCTGCCCAAAAGATACATAGCCAAGACTTGTCAATAAATCATAAGTATCTTTATCGTATTCACCATAAGGGTAGGCAAAAAATTTATCTTTAACACTTAATTCTTCTTGCAAACGCTTTGCAGCATATAAAACTTCAGCATGAGTTTTTGTAATGCTTTGCTCTGTTAAATGACTGTGATTTCTAGAATGATTATAAAAGCTAACTAAGTCTCCTTGTATTTCTCGCATTTGGTCCCAAGTCATAATAGCTTTATAACCTTTATCAGTTTGCTCAGTGCTAACAAATACGCTTACTGGTGTATTGTATTTCTTAATTAATGGATAGGCATTATTATAAATTGATATATAAGCATCATCAATAGTTATAAATACACACTTATCTGCTAATTTTTGTTTGTTTTTAAGTTTAGTTATAACTTCTGAAAGCGGTAATATTTGAAAATTATTTTCTTTCAAATATTTTAAATGTTGCTCAAATAACTTAGGCGAAACACTGGTGCTTTTAGGAGTTTTATCAGAAAAATGATGATATAAAAGACCAACACAATTATTAGGTATAGCATTTACTATAGTTGATAAAATCAATAAAAATATAGCTAAAAATATCTTATTAATCATTTAACTTTGGTTTAAAAACCACTAATAATTTAGGTAATAAAGTTAAGTTTGCTAAAAGTGCTGATAACATAGCAATTGCTGTAAATAGCCCAAAATAAATACTAGGAACAAAATTAGATAATACTAAGATTAGGAAGCCTATAATAACTGTTATTGCCGTATAAAATATTGATTGTCCAATAGTAGCATGGGAGCGATACATAGCATCAAGATAGTTATTATCTTTTTTAAACTCATTCCTAAATCTATAAATATAATGAATAGCGCTATCAACTCCTATACCAATTGCAATAGCTGCTATAGTAATAGTCATTAAATCTAGTGGAATCCCCACAATACCCATAAATCCTAAAATTAATGTTGGTGGCAAAATATTTGGAATAACAGCTATTAATGCTATGGAAAATGAACGGAATAATATGCTAAACATAAAGTATATTGCTATAAATACTGTGCCCATAGTCATAATTTGTGACTTAAATAAACTCTGTAACATATTATTATATAAAACTGTCATTCCCGTTATATTGAAGCTATCGCTTTTAAAACCTAAATCATTTATTACAAATGACTCAACATCTTGTATTAATTTTTTCCGTGATAGGTTTGGGTCAGTTTCTTTAGTTCTAATCACAAACCTAACTTGATTAGCTTTATCAGAAATATATGGGTCAAGTATATGTTTTGCTGCTACTTCTGATATATTTTTTTTGATAATACTCAAGAAAAACCCACTAATTTCTTTATTGTTGTTCGCATCATTAAGTACTTGCATTAAAGTATCAACTGATAAAATCTTCCCTGTTATTTTTAAACTATCTAAATAATTATGTAGTTTATTTAAATCTTCGCGCAGATATTCATCTAGCCAATAATCTTCAGCAATTTCATCAAATATAATTTCTAATGGTGTAGTCCCCCCTAATTTATTATCAATTAAACTTAAGCCTTGATAAATTTCAGTACTATCCTTAAAGTAATCAATAAAACGATTTTCTACAGTTAAATTTCGTATTCCTAATATAGATATAAAAAATAATGTAGCAGAAACTATTAATAACCTCTTTCCATATCTATCAGTAAACTTTGCTAAATTTTTCGTAACTTCAGAGCTAATTTTTTTGCTCTTGATTTTCGGCTTAGGTAATAACATCAACAATGCTGGAAAAGCAATAAATGCTAATATCAGTGCAAGTGCTACTCCAAATGACATCATCCAACCAAAATCAATAACTGGACGAATACCACTTACTAACAAAGAACTAAAAGCAATAACAGTGGTAAGTGTGGTGAATAAACAAGGTTTAAACATTACTCTCATAGTTTCTTTAACAATATCTATTAGTTTAGAATTTGGGTGTTTATTTGATAACTCTAAAAACCTTACTATCAGATGAATGGTTATTGCTAAAGACATCACTAATAACAATGAGAAAAAGTTTGAAGATATTACTGTTACTTTCCAATCTAAAATGCCTAATAGCGATGTCATTATAAAAGCGCCTAAAAGACTTATGCCCACAGGTAATAAAATCCAACGCCAGCTTCTGAAAATATATCCTAAAACTATAGCTATAGCAATAATAACCCCTAAGCTAAAAACCAATAAATCACTTTCTATATAACTAATAACATCGGTAACAATCATAGGCAAACCACCTAAAAACAAATCAGCTTTACTTCGGTATTTGTCCATTATTCCCCTAATATCTGCTATTGTCTTGCTATGCAAATTATTTTGCCTACCTTGCTCCTTACTTACTTGTCTTTCATAATGTTTAAGTTCTTTCTCTTCATTAGAAGTTAGATTTTCTTTATATTTTTTTAATCGCAGTTTATCTCTTTTATCCCTTAAGTCATTGAGTTTGGTATTAGATTTCATAGTTAATAATAAAGCAGTAGTCTTACCATCTTTACTCATTAAATTATTACTATAAATAGGGCTTGATTTAAATTCTTTTCTTGCTAATTCTCTATCAGCATTTCCTTTTTCTAAAGTTATAAATTTATCTTTTAGTTCCATTAACGATAATGGAGGACTTCTAAATAATGGCACATCTAATATTGTAGTAACATTAGCTATCAAATCTAATTTTCTTAATTCATCTCTTAAAGACTTTAAATGCCTTAGCTGCAAATCATTTAATAAATCTTCTGAGGTACTGTAGCTTATCACCAAATAATCATTAGACTTATAATTAGCCATTACTTCGCGATAATAGCGAAGGTCTGCGTCATTTTCTAATACTAATGAATCACTAGAAGCATCTAATTCAAATTCGCCAAGTTGGGTAAATAGCAGTGCTGATATAGTTATTAGAACAAAAACTACTAGTAATGGTTTTTTTAAAACTAAATTAAAATAACTTTTAAGCATTAAAATTCAAATTTTATTTTCTTCTCTAGACCCTGCATTGTTTCAAGATGAGTCTCAAAAAGAGTAGTAGTTTGCCATTTATTACGACCATTTCTAACTATTACTTTTGCAGCCATACAATTACCATGTCCTTCAACTACAAAAGCTCTTCCTCCATATTTTAACAACTTTAAAAAAATCTTACTGATTTTTGGAAGTGCTGTTTCTATAACCAACACATCAAAAGACTTTTCATTAAATTTCAAATCTTTGTTTATGTCTTTATTTTGTATTTCAAAATTTTTAATAGCTAGATTATTAAGTTTTTCTCTAGCACTATCAGCTAATACTTTATTTATCTCTATACTAATTATGTGTTTTGCAAGACTTGCTATAACAGCAGTTAAATAGCCGCTGCCTGTGCCTATTTCCAATACTTTATCGGTTTTTTTTATATCAAGTGCTGCTAAAATTCTACCTTCTATTTTAGGTGCTAACATTTTAGATTGTGCATTTAGCGGTATTTCTATGTCAGCAAATGCAAAACTTTTATAATCTTGAGGAACAAAATATTCTCTAGGGATACTGCTTAGAGCTGAATTTGCTTTCTCATTTAAAGAGCCCCAAGGCCGTAATTGTCTTTTTATTACATTTTCTCTTGCTAATTCTGTATTCATAATCATCTCTTTGGTGGTAACAAATCAGTAATTGAGCCAGCAGCCATTTCTGCTGCAAAACCAACTGTTTCAGATAAAGTAGGATGAGGGTGTATTGTTAAAGATATGTCTTCAAAATCAGCCCCCATTTCAATCGCTAAACCTGCTTCGGCAATTAATTCTCCAGCATTAGTGCCGCAAATACCCATACCTAAAAGCCTTTTAGTTTTTTTAGCAAACAATGCTTTAGTTAAGCCTTCATTTCTATTAATACTTAATGAGCGTCCGCTTGCTGCCCACGGGAAAACGCCTTTTTTATAATCAATATTTTCATCTTTAAGCTGTTGTTCTGTTTTACCAACCCAAGCGATCTCAGGATTAGTGTAAGCAACTGAAGGTATAGTCATAGCATCAAAATGAGACTTATATCCACAAATAACTTCTGCAGCAACTTTTGCTTCATGTACTGCCTTATGTGCTAACATCGGTTGCCCAACAACATCACCAATAGCAAAAATATGTTCTTTATTGGTTCGCATTTGTTTATCTACTTTAATAAAACCATTATTTTCCACCTCAACGCCAGCCTTATCTGCTGAACACTTATTACCATTAGGGCTCCTTCCCACTGCAACTAAAACCTTATCAAATTCTTCGGTAAATATTTCACCATTATTAAATGTAGTCTTTAATTTTTTATTAAGATTTTCAATTTTTTCTACCTTAGTATTAAGATATATATTTTTGTATTGTTTTTTTAAGCGATTAAATAACGGTCTTACTATATCTTTATCAGCACTGGCTATTAATGAATCTGTCAACTCAACAACTGTGATTTCACTCCCAAGCGCATCATATACACAAGCCATTTCTAAACCAATAATTCCCCCACCTACTACTAATAATCTTTTAGGGATATCTTTTAAATCTAAGGCAGCAGTTGAATCCATTATATTTGGATTATCAAAATCAAATATTGGGATTTTTGTTACTCTAGAACCTGTTGCAATAATACAATTATCAAAATTTATTATTTTATTATCCACTTTGATAGTATTTGCATCTACAAACTCACCATAACCATTGATTATTTTTACTTTTCTTGCCTTTGCTAAAACCTTCAAACCAGATGTTAATTTAGTAACTATTTTATTTTTATTGCCTCTTATAGTATTAATATCAATTTTTAAATTATCAAAACTAATACCAATTTCTTTTGCTTCTTTGGTTTCATTAATAATCTCCGCACTATGTAACAATGCTTTTGATGGTATACAACCTACATTTAAGCAAACACCTCCTATATCTTGGTGCTTTTCAATTAATACCACCTTCTTACCCAAATCAGCAGCACGAAAAGCAGCAGTATATCCTCCAGGACCTGAGCCTAAAACTGCAACATCTACTTTAATTATTCCTTTCATGCAATGTGTCCATTAATATTGTGTTTTTCAAAAACTTTTAATATGTCAATACAAAAGTTTTTTATTGATTTATTTTTTTCTTTCTTTGATAGTTCGTATAAACGGATAAACATTTTCTTTCCAGTTTCTGTTTGGCTTAATATTTTTTTTTGAAAATTATGTTGAGCACATAAAACTTGTCCATTGCTTATAACAGCTCTACCTCCTAACTCCTTAGGCTTTATATGGTCTATATGTAACTCTATTCCTTCTTTTTTTCCTTTACCACAAATAACACATTTGAAACTATCTCTTTTTAGAATTTCGTTTTTTTGTTTTTGGCTAAAATCCTCTAGTTTTTTATCTTTAATAAAATTAGATTCATATCTATAAATGCCCTTGGCTATTTTAATAAGAAAACCATCTTGAGCTAATTTTCTTATCCCTCTATCAGGGTCCCTAAAAACCTTATTAGTTCTTTTTTTATATTCTTGTGTTACCCAATCTACTACCTCAGGGTGAGATATGTTTCTGTTAGGGTTATTTTTGTAAAACTCAATTAATATTTTTTTCTGGGATATCATAGCTGTTAAAAGTTTAACGAATAAGTTTCATTAATAATTCTTTGCTTTGATAAAAAGCAGTATTTTTTATCTATATCAACACCTACAGCAATTCTTTTATTGTTTACTGCTTGAATTAATGTAGTTCCACTACCCATAAAAGGGTCAAAAATCAGGTCTTCTTGATAACTAAAAAGTTTAATAGCTCTATAAGGTAATTCTTTTGGGAAAGGGGCAGGATGTCCAATCCTTTTTTTACTTTCCCCAGGGAAAGTCCAAAGCCCATTTGTCCATTTAAGAAACTCTTCTTTAGTCATATCAGATATTTTAGAACCTTGTGTTTTTTTCCATTCGTTTTTGTATAAAACCACTATTAATTCTACAGGTGCTATAACATATGGCGCTGATGCTTTGAGCCAAGACCCCCAAGCAGTTCTTCTTGAAATATTTCCTTCATCCCATATTATTGTTGAATGATATCTCCAACCAACATCTTGTGCTATTTTAGTCAAGTCTGAACCAACGCTTTTTTGACCTCCTTTGTTTTTGTCTAGTGGTATATTTAAAATAAATCTAGCCTGATTATTGCTCCATTTATAACAATTTGCCATCCATATTCTAGAAAATACTAAGTATTGTTCATAACTTAACTCATCACTATTTGAATTATAATCTACTCCAACATTATAAGGTGGAGAAGTAACTATTAAGTCAATAAACTCTTCATCAAATAAATCTTTATTAGTAACATCTGCACAATATATAGTCATCCTATCAGATGAAAAAAAAGGTTTGTTTTTTATTTTAGTCACCACATTGCTCATAATAATATTTCCCTAATATCGGATAATGCATTACTTAAATCGGTTAAAAATCTAGCACCTTGGGCTCCATCTATTACTCTATGGTCATACGACAATGCTAATGGTAGCATTGTTTTTGGAATAAACTTTTTTCCATCCCATACTGGTTTAACTCTACTTTTAGCAACACCTAATATTGCAACTTCTGGAGCATTAACTATTGGAGTAAATTGAGTACCTCCAATACCTCCTAAGCTTGATATGGTGATACTACCTCCTGTTAAATCTTTTTTAGTAAGTTTTCCTTCTCTAGCCCTTTTTGATGTAACAGCTAATTCAGTTGCTAGCTCGGTAATACTTTTTTTATCAACATCTCTTATAACCACAACAACTAAACCTTGTACTGTATCAACTGCTATCCCAATATGATAATAATTTTTTAGGATTAAATCATCATTTTTTCCTAATGACGAATTAAATCTTGGATATTTTTTCAGCATTTGCACCACAGCTTTCATAATAAATACTAGAGGAGTAAGCTTTATGCCCTTAGCTTTTTGTTTTGTTCTAAAGGCTTCTAGTTCACCAATATCAGCCTCATCAAATTGGGTTACATGCGGTATGTTTAGCCAACATGCTGCTAAATGCTTACCTGATAGTTTATTAATCCTAGAAAGCGGCTCTGATTTTATAACTCCAAATTCACTAAAATCTATATTAGGTATTGGGGGAATTGCAAGTCCTCTATTAACACCTTCTTGTCCTTGGTTAATAATTTTCTTAACAAACTGTTTTACATCCTTTTCTAATACCCTGCCTTTTTTTCCACTAGCAGTTATTAATGATAAATCCACCCCTAATTCTCTAGCTAATCTTCTTATGCTTGGTGAGGCGTGAGCATTTGTATTAGTAATAATTTGTGCTTTACCCTCTTTTTTGACTAATGTTTCTATTTCTTTATTATCAATTGGCTCATCAACTGTATTGGGTTTTTCTACTTCTTGTTTGCTATTAATATTTTGAGATTTATCAGAGGTTATTAATTGTAAAATACTATCACCTTGACTTACTTTTTCACCTAATTTAACTACAATACTTTTTACAACCCCTGCTTTTGGTGAAGGTATTTCCATTGATGCTTTATCTGATTCTAAGGTAATCAAGCTGGCATCTTTTTCTATACTGTCGCCTTCGTTTACTAAAACTTCAATAATTTCAACATCTTCAAAATCTCCAATATCTGGAACTTTTATCTCTTCTTCTTTTGCGATAATAGTTGAATCTGAGGTTTGTTCTGTTACCTTTTCTTTATATTCTTCTTTTTTATTACTAGTCTTTCTATTATCTATTACCTTTATATCAAGAATAACATCCCCACGACTCACCTTATCACCTAATTTAACTGCAATATTTTTTACAACCCCTGCTTTTGGCGAAGGTATTTCCATTGATGCTTTATCTGACTCTAAGGTAATCAAACTAACATCTTTTTCTATACTTTCACCTTCTTTTACTAAGATTTCAATGATTTCAACATCTTCAAAATCTCCAATATCTGGAACTTCTATTTTTTCAATATTTGCCATAAGTAATAACCACTTAAAAGAATGATGTAATTATCGCAAAAATAAATGATTTTTGCAGAAAAATAAACTTGACCATAATAAGATTAAAATAGTTTTTAAAATATCATGTGTTAAAAATAACATAATGCATAATTATAACTATACATTTAATCATTAACAAAATAAGACCCTTGTAAAGGTTCATAATTTCATTACCAAAATTAAAATTACTTACCATAGTAATTATTTTGCTTTAAAAAATCTTTAATATCTGTTATTTCTTTATCACATACGCTATGAGCCATTGGGTATAGGTGCCAGTAAACTTTAGAGCCTGCTTTTATTAGAGCACTAACAGTATTTTTTGCCCAGTTGGTTTTTACTATCTCATCATATTCACCGTGAGCAAAAAATAGCGGTGAGTTTATTTTTATTATTTTTGGCTTGGGTAAGAAAGTGGAAAGAGCTATTATGCTTTTATAGTTTAGATTTTTTTCAGTTTGTAATCTAATAGCACTTTTTAGAGCAATAACACCACCTTGAGAAAATCCTGCAAGAGTAATATCTTGATGTTGCAGACCAAGTTCTATTTCTTTACTAACTATTTCTTCAACTATATCTACACTAGATTCAATACCTTTTATATCTGGGTTATTGCAAAAGTCCATATCTCTTATATCAAACCAGCCGCGCATACGCATACCACCATTTATAGTAATAGGCATAATTGGTGCATTAGGAAAAATAAATTTAGTGTTAGTTGTGTTAAGTTTATGCACTATTGGCACAAAATCACTAGCGTCAGCACCTAAACCGTGTAGCCAAATAACTGTATTTGCAAATTTTTGTTTTGCATCTACTACTTCACTATTTTCTCCGTTAATACAAATAATATCTAACATAAGCATATTTAAATTTTACTAATTTTTGTTATCACTTCATCTACTTCAATAGCGTGCATAATATTTGTTTTTAATCTTGTGCCCCATTTAAGATTTTTTGGGTAATGATTTATACACATATCTCTATTTTTATATGGTCCTGTTTGATTTGGATTAGTCGCTGCATATAATCCTATTATCTTTGTATTTACTGCTTCTGCTAAGTGGACTGGCGCAGAATCTACTGATAGGACTAACTGAGCTTTTTTTATTAATGCTAATAGTTGCTTTAAAGTAGTTTTAGCTACTAAGTTATTTATTTTATAATTACTAAATCTTACTATTTGTTTTGCCATATCTTTTTCAATATCACTATTACCACCAACTAATACAATTTTATAGTCAAAATCTTTTATACATTTATCAATTAGTTTGGCGAACTTATCTGCTCTCCAGTTACGATAAGTAAAACTTGGGCTAGAGCAAGCATTAATAACAATTGTTTTTTGTTTTATATTATTTGTAGCAAATTGAATGTCTGCTTTGCTTAGAGGTATATCATATTTAAATCTTATATCATCACAGCCTAAATATTTAGCAAATTCTAAAAAACCATCAAGATAATGATAATTCTCTAATTTGTTTAGTCTTACATTAGTGAAAATATGTTGATATTCCTTAGCGTTATCTTTATGAAAACCTAATTTAATTTTAGCTTTTATAACTAAACTTATAATATTAGCTCTTAAAGTAGGCTGCATATGTAACAAAATATCAAAATATCTATTTTTTAATATTCTCTTTAGCTTAAATAACTCTTTTAAGCTGTTTTTTTTATCAAAAATAATAAACTCTATACCTTTAATATCACCATAAAGTTTTGCCTCATTTTTACCAATAATCCAAGTGATTTTTGCTTGAGGGTATTTTGCTTTGATAGCATTAATAGCTGGCAGACTCATACAAATATCACCAATAGCTGATAAGCGTAAGATACATATACTAATATTAAAATTATTATTAAATAGATTATTGATGTTAGAATTTGAGGGAGAGGGGGAAATGTTATTCATAAAAACTTGGCTCATTATTTGGTCTAGTTTTAAAACGCTTATGTATCCATAAATATTGCTCAGGTACTTTTAATATATCAGTTTCTAAAATCTTATTTGTAATACTAGCATTTTTTTCATCATCATCTATTGGATAGTCTTTTAAAGGCTTATGTAATGTTAGTTGGTAGTGGTTTTTATTATCTCTATAATATGAAAAAGGTATAACTATTGCATCAGTTATTTTTGCCAGTCTTGCAGTGGCAGTTGTAGTGGCTGTTTGGATATTAAAAAATGGTGCAAATACACTTGGGTTTGCTCCATAATCTTGGTCTGGCGTATACCATAACGGATAGTTTTCTTTCATCGCCCTTATCATATCTCGCATATCTTGATTATCAACCATTCTAGCGCCGTATGCTATGAACCTACTCACCATGACTTTTTGAAAAAGTTCATTTTTAGCTTTAAAATATACATCAGCTATTTTATAGTTTTGATTAAGCATCCTGCCAGCTATTAACATTGGAGTGAAATGTCCTAATACTAACAATACCGGCTTTTTACTATTTAGAGCTTTTTCTAAATTATCTCTACCTTTTAAGGTGTAGAGTTTTTTTATCTTTTTATTTGATGCATAAAAACAATTAGCCATTTCAATTACTCCTATACCTAATGCTTTGAAGTGTGCGCCTAGTAAATTGCTTATTTCATTTTCTTTTTTTTCAGGAAAACATTTTTTGATATTTATTAAAGCAATCTTAGCTCTTGATTTAAAAATTATTTTTAACAAATTCCCAAATTGCTTACCTATAGCTATTTGTAAGTTAAATGGCAGCTTAGTTAAAAAATACATTATTAAAAATAAAATCCAAGTTAGCAGATATTTGAGTTTTAAGTATTTACTCATAAGTTAAAATATAGTTTTAATCCAAATACAAAATCTATGGCTTATATTAATAGCGATTTTATTGATAATTTTATTAATCAATTAGATATTGTTGATATTATCAATAAGCGTATAGTATTAAAAAAAGCTGGTAAGGATTATAAAGCAAGGTGCCCATTTCATAAAGAGAAAACTCCCTCTTTTGTTGTAAGCCCGCAAAAACAAATATATCACTGCTTTGGTTGTGGGGCGGGCGGAAATGCTGTTAAATTCATTCAAGATTATGAGCATCTTGATTTTGTACCTGCCATAGAAGCTTTGGCAAAGGAATATAACACAGATGTCATATATGACACAATAAATCAAAATACTAATCCAAAAGATAATAAACATGCTGAATATAAAGTATTAATGAATAGAATTAATTCTTACTTTAAAAAATGCCTAAGACAAAATAGGGCAAAAAACAAAGCAGTCTTATATGCAAAAAAAAGAAAAATTGCTGGAAAAATCGCACAAAGATTTGAATTAGGCTATGTCCCAGCAGGTTGGGACAATCTCTATATAGAATTTAAAGGTGATGCTGAAGATATAATTAATCTTGAAAAAATGGGTCTTATCATTAAAAAAGAAAATAATGATTATTATGATAGATTTAGAGATAGGCTTATGTTTCCTATCCATAACCGTTTAGGCGATATTATTGGATTTGGCGGCAGAACATTAAATGATAATATCAAAGAAGCAAAATATATAAATTCACCTGAAACACCTATTTTTTATAAAGGTAGAGAATTATATGGTTTATATCAACTTAGAAAACATAGTAAGAATATAGATTTTATAATAGTGGTTGAAGGCTATATGGATGTTGTAGCTATGCACCAACATAATATAACCACTACTGTTGCTACTCTAGGGACTGCAATATCAGAAGCACAACTCAATACTCTTAGTAGAACAACTAAAAATATAATATTTTGTTTTGATGGTGATGATGGTGGTAAAAATGCAGCAATTAGAGCTATGAGTGAATCACTAAAAGTTATGAATGCTGGTATTACTTATAAATTTTTATTTTTAGACCAAGGAGAAGACCCTGATAGTTTATTACACAAAAAGGGTAGAAGCTATTTTCTAGAGCTTATAACTAATGCTATGCCTTTATCTAATTTCTTAATAGAGCATCTAAAAAACAGTGTTGATTTTAAGACAATTGAAGGCAAGACCCATTTTGTAGAAAATGCAAAAGAATATATAAATTTAGTAAAAAATGCTATTTATAAAAAGCACTTAATTAAAGCTATTGCTATAGAGGTAGAGCAAGAAGAGGCAGATATTAATAAATTATTGTCAGAAAATAAAAAAGAAATAAATAAGACAAATGATAATTATTCAGATTATCCAGATTTTTCAAATTACACTGATAATACAAATGTTGATATAGATAATGTAATACCAAATATAGCTTATAAAACTAAGAAACCAAGTTTAACCAAAAAAACTCCTATTGCAAGAGCTATAAGTTTGCTATTAAATTACCCTATTATTGTTAAAGAAATTGATTTAAGCAAAATTAAAAAAATAATAGATAATAAAATTTTTATAGAGTTAATAGAATCAGCACAATTAGATGAAAATATCACTATCAAAGATTTACTTAAACCATTTAAAAATTCTAAAGAGATTAAAAGGCTAAATGAACTAACAAAAATTGAAGCTTGTGATAATGAAAAACAAGCACAAGTTGAGTTTTTAGAGATAATTACTAAGTTAGATAAAAATAAATTACAACAAAAAATTAATAAGCTAAAGCATAAAACAAAACTAACTAGTGCAGAGGAAATAGAATTAGTAAAACTATTAAAAGAAAAGGTTAAAAATTAACTATTAATAAAGCTACTATTTTTTAAAAATATGAATAATAAAAATAGTAATAAAAGCACCAATACCTTCTAACAATATATCTTTTTGGGCATCCCAAATATCTCCTTGAGAGCCTAACACTCCAGTAGCGGACTCTTCTTCAAAATAAATTGCATAACCCCATTCTAAAATCTCATATATAGCTCCTGTTGCAAAAGCACAGGAAATTATAAAAAAATAAGCCCAAAAACTATTTTTTTTAAATATATTTTTTCTAGTTAATAACTCATAAAAAGGATAAGCAAGCAATAAGCCGAATAAAAAATGAATTAAACGGTCATAATGATTTCTTTCAAAATTAAATATATTTATAAAATTTATTGGGACCTCAGAATAAGAATAATGGGCACCAATAGTTTGAAATACGCCTATTAAAAAAATAAGAAAATAAGATAAATTGGAAAATCTAAATTTATTAAAGCTAAAAATCAAAATAAACAAAGATACTATTAATAATATATTTTCAAAAAACCATACATCACGATATGTTGGATTAATGGCTAATACAAACCAAAAAAATAAAAATATAATTAAAAAATTTAGTGGAAAATAGCTTTTTATAAAATATGTTTTCACTTTTAATACTAATGGTTTATAAATTTTTTTATTTAAATTACTAAACAAATTTTAATATAAATTAAAAATGCTGAAACATTAACTAAGCTAGTTTTTACTACAGACAGCGAAGTATAATGTTATCATTTTTTTATTAAAATTAACTATGGCAAATTATAGCACTAATCAATTTAAGGCAGGTCTTAAAGTCTTGGTAGATAATAACCCATGTTCAATTGTTGAAATAGAAGTAGTAAAACCTGGTAAAGGGCAAGCATTTACAAGAGTTAAATTTAAAGATTTAATAAATAATAGGGTTTTAGAAAAAACCTTTAAATCAGGAGAGTCAATAGCAGCAGCAGATGTCTTAGAATTAGATTTACAATATCTATATAATGATGGTGATTCTTTAAATTTTATGGACCTCAATAGCTTTGAACAATATATTATTGATATAGACAAAGTGGGCGATAATATAAAATGGTTAGTGGAGCAAGATATTTGCACTGTAATACTTTTTAATAATAATCCTATTCAAGTAATCCCTCCTAACCATGTTGTTTTAGAAGTTGTAGCTACAGAGCCTGGGTTAAAAGGTGATACTCAAGGGACTGGAGGTAAACCAGCAACTATGAATACTGGTGCAATAATTAGAGTACCACTTTTTATCAATGTTGGTGATAAAGTAAAAATTGATACTAGAAGTGCTGAATATATTAACAGAGCTTAAAATTTCTTGCGTAAACAACTTTTAAAAAAAACACAATTTATAAACTCAATAAGAAGTTTTTTTAGTGATAGAGATGTTTTGGAAGTAACAACTAAAATGCTGTCTCCTTATACTGCGACTGATGTTTATATTGATAGCATAAAAATAACAGTTAATGAAGACCTAGCTAAAAAACAAAATTTATATCTGCATACCTCGCCAGAGTTTCAAATGAAACAATTACTATTAAGAGACAGTGGCGACATCTACCAAATATGTCAGGTATTTAGAGATAATGAGTATGGAGGATTAAATTCAAATGAATTTACTATGTTAGAGTGGTATAGACTTAATATGAATTATTTTGAATTGATGGATGAAATTGAAGAGTTAATAAAAAAAATACTTGGCATTGAAAATATATTAAGAATATCTTATAAAGAAGCATTTTATAAGTTTGCAGCTATTGATAATATTCATCTACAAAATATTAATACTTTGACAAATATAGCAAAAAATAAAAACTTAAATATTGAGAATTTAGACCTAGCAGATATTCAGATGATGCTTTTTGTTGATTTAATTGAACCAGAACTTAAAAAACTAGCGGCGGTTTTTATCTATAACTACCCAAAAGAACAAGCGGCATTTGCAAAAATAAATAAAGTTGATAATTATTATATAGCTGAAAGGTTTGAACTTTTTATAAAAGGTGTTGAGTTAGCTAATGGCTATCATGAGTTACAGGATATAAATGAACATAAAAAAAGATTTTTATATAATTTAGCAAAAAGAAAAGATTTAAAAAAACACTTACCCCCATTAGATAGTCTATTTTTAAATGATTTAAATTTAAAGTTACCTTATTGTTCAGGAGTGGCAATGGGTATAGATAGGTTATTTATGTTTTATAATAATGAACTTTAGTATAATGACCATATGTTTAAAATAATATCATTATTTATCATACCTTTATCTTTGACTGTTTTTGCAGAGGAGTTGCAACTTCTTAAAAAAAAACAAAATAAAAATATAGTCCAACAAGATGAAAAAATCAATCTTGAACCAAATAAATTAAAAGAAATAAATTTAGTAAAACAATTAGAAATTTCTGCTAAAAAAGGGAATATTAGGTCTCAGTTTAGTTTAGGTAATATGTATCACAATGGCATAAATGTTGAGCAGGATTACACTAAGTCTTTTTACTGGTATCTACAAGTTGCTAAAAACAATTATGCAGGTGCACAATTTAATATTGCTAATAGTTATTTTCATGGACTTGGAATAGAGAAAAATTATCAACAAGCTCTATATTGGTATAGAAAATCTGCTGACCAGGATTTTGTTGGCGCTCAATATAATTTAGCTATGATGTATCAAAATGGACAAGGAACAGATAAAGATATAAAAAAATCACTTTCTTGGTATGAGAAAGCAGCAAATTTAGGCTATGC
This sequence comes from uncultured Thiotrichales bacterium, assembly GCA_964508055.1. GTDB lineage: Bacteria > Pseudomonadota > Gammaproteobacteria > PS1 > Pseudothioglobaceae > CAZDRI01. Next base: position 3,695 of record CAZDRI010000001.1, on the reverse strand, counting down.
TCCAGCACAACTTAATCTAGCAAAATTATATGAAAATGGCAATGGAATGAAAGTTGATTTGGATAAAGCTCAGTTTTGGTATGAGAAAGCTGCAATTCAAGACGATACAGACGCTCAATATCAACTAGCAGAGTTTTTTTTAAAAAATGCCGATATTAACAAAGCTTTAAATATTTTAGAAAAAGCCGCAGATGATAATTACATATTGGCACAATTCAAATTAGCTAAAATATACTATGAAGGTATAAATGTAATAAAAAATGATGTTAGAGCATTAGAATATGCCCTCAAGGCTGCTAAACTAAACCATATACAATCCAAATATTTAGCAGCAACAATATATAAATATAGCGAAGATGAAAAAGTCCATAATATTGAACAGGCAATTTTTTGGTACCAGCAAGCAGCAAAAGAAAATAATCGTGATGCTCTATATGAATTGGCAATAATATACCTTAAAGGTGAAGGCGTAAAAAAAGATGCGAAACGAGCTTTTAACCTTTTTAAGAATGCTGCAAATAGGGGAAACCCTTTAGCACAATATAGTTTAGCATTACGCTATTTAAAAGGCACAGGGGTTGAGAAAAATTTCAAAAAAGCAAGTGAATGGTTCCTAGTTGCAGCAAATAATGGCCATTCTTTAGCACAATATAGTATGGCTTTAAGATACCGATTAGGTCAAGGTGTTGAGAAAGACATAGAACAGGTAATCTATTGGCTTAAAAGAGCAACAGAAAATGGACATTTAGAAGCTGCATATTTATTAGCGTTAAGATATTTAAAAGGTAATGGCGTAGATAAAAGTGTTGAAAAAGCACATCAATTATTAAATATGTTAGCAGAAGAAGGACATCAATTAGCGCAGTATCATTTAAGTAAAATTTATCAAACAGGTAACGATAAAATAAAAAAAGATGATGCTAAATCTTTATTATGGGTTAAAAGGTCAGCCGAAGGCGGGTATGCTAATGCACAATATTTATTGGCCATTAGATATTTAGGTGAAGGTAATAAAATTTTAGCTGAAAAATGGCTTAGTTTAGCTGCAATTCAAGGACATAAATTAGCACAAATGAAGATAGATGAAATGAATGATACAAAAAATAATATGAAACCTATGAATACTAATTCTTTAATGAAAGATAAAATTAACGGAACTACTAAAAATGTAACAACTAATAGATTTGAAACAATAGAAAAACCAATAAAAGAAAAACTTCAAAAGAATGTAGAGGAAGATACAAAATTTAAAAAAATTCTGAAAATAGCAAAAAGTGGTAGTGCGGTAGCACAAAATGATATAGGGGTTATTTATAGTATTGGAGAAGTGGTAGAAAAAGACGATAAACAAGCTTTTTATTGGATTAAAAAATCAGCAGAACAAGGATTTGTTGACGCTCAAAACAACTTAGCTGCAATGTATATAACAGGTACAGGAGTTGAAAAAGATTATAAAGAAGCATATTTTTGGGCTGAAAAAGCAGCCAAGACAGGAGATGAAAGAGCAATAGAGATAATTAAAATTCTAGATTTTAAAATAGCATCCGAACTAGGAGAAGATATTAAAAAAGAAAATTCTGGGTTATAAAGTAAATTAACAAATAACAGGTATTATTATGAAAAAAATGATTTTAACGATAATTTTATTTTTAACTTTTCAAATAAATACAGTATATGCTGATAAAAATTTTCAACAACTTTTAAAAAATGCTAAAGAAAAAAATGCAAGTGTTGAAGATTATAAAAAACTTGCTAATGCTTATTTTAATGAAAGTAATGTAGAAAAAGATGATGAACATGCTTTTTATTGGTTTTATAAAGCCGCTGAAAAAGGCGATGCTATAGCACAATATCAAATTGCAACTATGTATAATTCAGGTGAAGGTACAGAAAAAGATTTAGATGAAGCTTATAAATGGGCGGAGCTTTCAGCTAACCAAGGTCATAAATATGCAAAGTATTTATTATATGCAATTGAAATTATAGAATAAAAATAAAACTTAACTTGGAGGAGGTTAAAATGAAAAAAATAATTATAGCTATAACATTACTTAGTATTAGTTTTACTGCTTATGCTGACTGGGCTCATGAAAATATCTCAAAAGCTGTATTTGCAAAAGATGTTATAGATAGAACTCCTATTGATATTATTAATGATGCAGATAGCAATACAAAAAAAGTTTTCTTTTTTACTAATATTAGAAATCTAACAGGAGAAACTATAACTCATCGTTGGTTGTATAAAGATAAAGTCATGGCTGAAGTGAGTTTTGCTATTAAAGGTAAAAGATGGCGCGTATGGTCATCTAAAAACATATGGCACACTTGGGTCGGTGAGTGGAAAGTGGAAGTAGTTAACAGTAATGATGAAATTTTATTACAAAAAACATTTAACTACTATAAATAAGCTAACATCTAAAAAGGTTAAAAAAAATGGTTAGTAAAGTTATTCTTGCTTATTCAGGCGGGTTGGATACTAGTATTATTATTAAATGGCTCCAAGAAAATTATAAGTGTGAGGTGATTACTTTCACTGCTGATATTGGTCAAGGTGAAGAAGTTGAGCCGGCTCGCGAAAAAGCTAAAAAAATGGGTATTAAAAGTATTTATATTGAAGATTTAAAAGAAGAATTTGCTCGTGATTTTGTGTTCCCAATGTTTAGGGCTAATGCTATTTATGAAGGCGAATACTTATTAGGAACTTCTATTGCTAGACCATTGATTGCTAAAAGATTAGTAGAAATTGCAAGTGAATGTAATGCCGATGCTATATCACATGGTGCAACAGGAAAAGGAAATGACCAAGTCCGTTTTGAACTTAATGCTTATGCAAAAGATGCTAATATTAAAGTAATTGCTCCATGGAGGGAATGGAATTTATCTTCTAGAGAAGATTTAATGAATTATGCTAAAAACCATGACATTGAAATTGATTATCAAAAACAATCTAAAAAATCACCATATTCTATGGATGCTAATCTTTTACATATATCTTATGAAGGAGATAATTTAGAAGACCCATGGTCTGAAGCTAGTGAAGATATGTGGCGTTGGACTGTGTCACCAGAAGAAGCACCTGATAAAGCAGAATACATAGAGCTTGAATATAAAAAAGGTGATATAGTTGCAATAAATGGTATTGCTAAATTGCCAGCACAAGTAATGTTAGAGTTAAACAAAATTGCTGGCAGAAATGGCATTGGTCGCAGTGATATTGTTGAAAATCGTTTTGTAGGTATGAAATCTCGTGGTTGTTATGAAACTCCAGCAGGCACGATAATGCTCAAAGCTCACAGAGCAATGGAATCATTGACGATGGATAGAGAAGTCATGCATCTAAAAGACGAGTTAATGCCTAGATATGCAAAATTAATTTATAATGGTTTTTGGTTTGCTCCAGAACGCGAAATGTTACAAACTGCAATTAATGCAACTCAAAAAACAGTAAATGGGTTAGTAAGACTAAAACTTTATAAAGGTGGGGTTTATGTTGTTGGTAGAAAATCAGATACTGATAGCTTATTTAATGAAAAAATTGCCACTTTTGAAGATGATGCTGGCAGCTATAATCAAAAAGATGCTGAAGGTTTTATAAAACTTAATGCACTACGCTTAAGACTTGAGGCTTTAAAATAAAAAAAGGGTCTTGACTAGTTGAGCAATTTCAAACTGCTTAAAATACTAGTTATGACAAT